>CAZBXF010000403.1:0-1500 GCA_964495635.1 uncultured Phycisphaeraceae bacterium | reverse complement strand
GCGGCTTCTCCTACTGTTTGCGACGGTGCTCCCAGCTTGAATTGACGTCTTGCCCAGAGATCAGCCGCGCCGCTTGCGCACGGCCGCTAGGTCCGAACCGACCGAGGAGTGAGATGAGCCGCTCGCTCCGATCGGGCGTGCAGAAACGCACGATGGAGTCGCCGATCTCTTCCGCCGTGAGCTTTGCGCGGGTCCAAGGCCACACGAGCGGCTTGAGCTTCTCATCCTCTTTCCCAAGACGGCCAAGGAGCTTCTCGAAGCGGTCGAAGGTATCGCGACGCCACGGGAGGAGGCGGGCCAGCTCCGGGCTGCCGGGCGGCGGATCGCCCTCGGGTACCTGAAACCCCTGCAACAGCCCATCCATCGCGCGCCCCGCGACGCGCAGGTCCGTGTCCTCCAGCATCCGGCTGACCGGCTCCGCAGACTCCGGCAGGCCGGTGATGGCCAGAACGTGCACACCAACCCAGCGATGCTCGGGCGACTTGTGCGTGAGCAGTGCTGTTGCATTCTTGACCGCAACCTCGGCGTCCTTGTGCGCCTCGCACCAGAGCGCGAAGTAGGCGGACTCGGCATCCTTGCCCTTGATCGCCGCGGCACGGGCGTCAGCGTCATCAAGGAACGTGATGACGCGGTCCACGGCGTGCTGCGCGACCTTGGTCGAGATCGAGTCCCACATCAGGCCGAACCAGACGTCGATGGTGCGGACGGTCGAGGCAAAGCGCACAAGACCGTGCTCAGCGACGACGCCCAGGATCCTGCGGAAGGCCTCGGGCCTGCCCTCGATGGCGCTCTCAAGGATGCTCTGCCGAAGTCCTTCCTGACGCTGGGCCGCGAGCAGGAGTCGTTCAACAAACTCCCATGCCTCTGGCCTTCGGCACATGAGAAGTGTGCCGATGACATGGAGCCCCATCTGAGCGATCTCGTGCTGATTCGTCGCCGACTGCTTCAGGATGTCGAAGACCTGCTCGCCGACGGGGCCGCCAGCGTCGACCGCGCTGGCAAGCACTGCGCCGGTACTCGCGTCAATCCCGAAGTAGCCGACGTGCGCCCCCCACGTGGCGAGCCAGATCGGATCCGGATCGTGACCGGCGAGATCGCTGATCACACCTTGGATCCAACGGTCGCGATGTTGCGCCACGATGATCGGGTGCCCGGGTGCTCGAAAGGGCGTGGAGTCGTGGCCGCTGCGCTCGTAGGGCGTCTGCGGCAGCCCCTGCCACACGGCTTCCAGGTGCTCGGCCAGCTTTGGGAACATCTGCGCAAAGAACTCGCGACGGTCGGCGTCTGAGTAGGTGCTGACGCCGATGGTCTTTGGCATCGGTGTCGACTCGCGCTCCTGATCTGCGTCGGTGTCGGCGTTGTCATCCTCCTTAACCCACCGCCGCGTCCACTCGCTCGCGCCGGGCAGCCGCTTCAACGCCGCCATGCGGCTGGAGAGCCACTGGGGGTCCTTCTCGGCCTCGACCTTCTGACGTGCCTCCTCCGACTTCATCATGGCTC
>CAZBXF010000402.1:0-1514 GCA_964495635.1 uncultured Phycisphaeraceae bacterium | reverse complement strand
CCCATGCCCACGCCGCTCCAGCTCGACTTCCATCTCCCACTCTCCATCAACGACGTCGTCTCGGTCGCGCGTGACCTTCGTCCGGTTTCTCTCGCGAAGCCCTCGCGGGCCCGCATGGTCGAGGCCCGGCGCGTCGTGGAGTCGCACCTCTCCGATGGCCAGCCCCACTACGGCATCAACACCGGCTTTGGCTCTCTCGCCAAGCAGCGCATCTCCGATGATGACCTCGCCACGCTGCAGCGCAACCTCATCCGCTCCCACAGCGCTGGCGCTGGCGATCTCCTCCCGGACGAGACCGTCCGCGCGATGATGGTCGTTCTCGCCGCCTCACTCTCACGCGGCCTCTCCGGCGTGCGGCCCGTCGTGGTCGACACCCTCCTGGATCTCCTCAACAGCAATATCACCCCCGAGGTCCCCAGCCTCGGCTCCGTCGGCGCCTCAGGCGACCTCGCCCCACTCGCGCACGTCGCCCTCGCCCTGATCGGCGAAGGTTATGTAAAGCACAAGGGGAAGCGCTCCGCCACCGCCAAAGCCCTCGCAAAGGCCCGCATCAAGCCCCTCACGCTCGCCGCGAAGGAGGGCCTGGCCCTCATCAACGGCACGCATCTCATGGCCGCCAGCGGCGCGCTCCTGATGCACGACGCCACGCTCCTCATGGACGCCGCCATCTCGGGCCTCGCGATGTCCATCGACGCCTGCCGCGCCACCGACGCCTTCCTCGACCCCCGCCTCTACGAAGCCCGCAACCACCAGGCCGCGGCCGAAACCGCCGCCGAAGTCCAGCGCCGCCTTACCGGCAGCCAAATCATCACCAGCCACGTCGAGAACGACCCCCGCGTTCAGGACCCCTACTCCCTCCGCGCCGGCCCCACTGTTCTCGGTGCCGCCCTCGACGCGATGCAGTACGTCGGGGATGCGATCTCTCGCGAGCTCCAGGCCGTCACCGACAACCCGCTCGTCTTCGCGGGTTCATCACGCAAGGGCCAGCGTTCCATCGTCTCCGGTGCCAACTTCCACGGCATGCCCGTCGCCATCCCGCTCGACTTCCTCGCGATCCCCATCGCCCACATCGCCGGCATCAGCGAGCGCCGCACGTACCTCATCACCGGCGCCTTCGAGCCCGAGAGCCACCTCAAGCCCTTCCTCGCCCCGCGCCCAGGCCTTCAGAGTGGCCTCATGATCGCCCAGTACACCGCCGCGGCGTGCGTCAACGAGCTCGTCGGTCTGGCCTCCCCCGCTTCCGTCGCCAACGTGCCCACCTGCGCGGGCATGGAGGATTACAACTCCTTCGGACCGCGCAGCGCCGCCAAGGCCCGGCGCGCCATCGAGCTCGCCCGCATAACCGTCGCCATCGAGCTCCTCTGCGGCGCACAGGGCATCGAGCACCACCGCCCGCTCCGCTCGGGCAAGGGCGTTGAATCAGTCCATAGGGCCATCCGCCGCGCCGTGAAGCCGCAAACCGATGACCGCCCGCTCGATGGTCCGATCAATGCCATCGCGAACCTCATCGCAAG
>CAZBXF010000401.1:0-1519 GCA_964495635.1 uncultured Phycisphaeraceae bacterium | reverse complement strand
CCGCCACGCCTTTGAGGCCGGGTACCACGAGGGCCTGCACACGGGTTACCGCCAAGGGCGAACCGACGCCTGCCGCGAGGCCGCTCGCGAAGAGGCCCCGACAAGCCCGCGAAATCCTGAACTGCCGACGACCTGAAGCCCGCGAAATGCGGGCTTCGCTGTTTACCCGACCACCCATTCGCATAGGAGCAGAAGCATGAACAAGCGCACGACCGACGCCAAGAAGCCCGAACCGACCGCCGCCCAGACCTACGCCGCGAGGCAGAACGACATCGCCCGCCTGATGGACGTGCTGCAGATGGAACTCGACAAGCACGCCGAGGGGGCGAAGGCCGACCCGCGCAACTGGGGCTTTGCGGGAAGCCTCGGGAAGGTCCGCAGCGACCTGATCGACCTGGTCGGCTTCCTCAGCAACATGGATCCCGAGCACGTCGAGGCATTTCTGAACGACGCCGAATGACCGCCACCACGGAGACACGCCATGAAGATCAAGCACATCGTCATCGAGGGCAGCGAGGAAGACATCATGGTGCGAGCCACGGCCGACGGCGCGACCGCGAGCGTGGTCCGCATGAGCCGAGCGCAAGGCCGCTTCGACAAGGTCATCGCCGAGTTCCGCCGCGACGAGAGCCGCGAGGCCCGCTACGCGAAGGCCGCCGAGGTGGCCAAGCACGTCTATGGGCGGGACCGCCGGGGACAGGCAGCCGCCACCAACTCGATGGTCCACGACGTCCTCAACGAGATCGAACGCATCGCGGGATGCTGAACGCCCGCGCCACCAAGGAGACCCGCCATGAACGAGATCGAAATGCAGAACACGCTGCTGTCCCTGATCCAAAACCTCCTCGACGCCCGCGAAGAGATCGAGGGCGAAGACGACGACATCGCGCTGGCCGACATCGCCCGCGACATGGTGAGCGAGGCCGAAGGCCTGGCCCACGCGGACACCTTCGACGGCGTGCAGTTGCTCACGAGCAACAAGGGGCTGGTCCTGCGGATGGAGGACGGCTCCGAGTTCCAGATCAGCATCGTGCAGAGCCGCTGACCCGCCCCACGCGGCGTCGCGGGGAACCGCGATGGCCACGCTTCCCCGCCGCAGCGTGCGACGGGAGACCCAACCCCCAGTTCGGAGATGACCATGAGCACGAAGACGAAGAAGTCCAGCAGCACCCCCGCGATGAAGCGAGCCGTCGGGCCAGGCGGCAAGCGCATCCCCAAGCGCAAGGCCGACGCCACCGCGTCGAGTACGGAGCGCCTCCGCAAAGCGGCGCTCGCCGAGATCAACGACCGGTTGGCGGGCGGGAAGCAGGACCACGAGGTCCCCAGCGAGAAAGAGGTCGCCAACAACGCGAGCCTTGGGGCGGCTACCAAGGGCACGAAGGCCAAGGGCGAGAAGGCCCCCAAGACGAAGGCTGTCAAGGAGAAGAAGCCCAAGCGCGTCAGCGCGCTCGACGCGGCGGCGCAGGTGCTTGCCGCGAGCGAGGTGCCGATGCGGGCCAAGGAGATGATCGCCGCGATG
>CAZBXF010000400.1:0-1524 GCA_964495635.1 uncultured Phycisphaeraceae bacterium | reverse complement strand
GGTGGTGAGGAGGCGCATGCGCGTGTTGTACCGCGCGGCGGGGGTTTGGGTGCGGCAGTTTGGGGGATGCTACTGAAATGTGGGCACGAAGATTTCGTGTCCCGCCGAGGCGGGATGGGGCAAGGCAGAAGGCCCCGGAGCTTGCGCTCTCGGGCTCGGAAAAGCGGGATAACGAGGGGGAGTTACTTCTTTGCGTAGTCGTAGACGCCGCGGCCGGTTTTGTCGCCGAGGCGGCCGGCGGTGACGAGCTGGCGGAGGAGTGGGCAGGGGCGGTAGCGTTCGCCGCCGAGGCCGTCGGCGAGGACGTTCATGATGTTGACGCAGGTGTCGAGGCCGATGTAGTCGGCGAGGCGCAGCGGGCCCATCGGGAAGTTGCAGCCGAGCTTCATGATGTCGTCGATCGCGGCGGGCTCGGCGACGCCCTCCATCCAGGCGTGGAAGGCCTCGTTGATCATCGGCATGAGGACGCGGTTGCTGACGAAGCCGGGGCGGTCGTTGGCCTTGCGGGGTTCCTTGCCCATCTTCGTCGAGAGGGCGATGGTGCGCTCGGTGACGTCGGCGGAGGTCTGGAGGCCGGGGATGACCTCGACGAGGGCCATGAGGGGGACGGGGTTGAAGAAGTGCATGCCGACGACGCGCTGCTGGCTCTCGAAGGAGCCCGCGGCGGTGGCGATGTCGGTGATGGAGATGCTGCTGGTGTTGGTGGCGAGGACGACGGAGGTGTCGGGGAAGATCGCCGCGAGCTTGGTGAAGAGGTCTTTCTTGAGGGTGATGTTCTCGACGGCGGCCTCGACGACCCACTGGGCACCCTTGAGCTCCTCGAGTGAGGAGACGAAGCGGATGCGCGCCAGGGCGGCGTCCATGTCCGCTTGGGCGAGCTTGCCCTTCTCGACGAGCTTGCTGAGGGACTTCTTATGGACGCCCTTGCACTTCTCGATGGAAGCGGGGAAGGGATCAAAGAGGGTGACGGAGAGGCCGGAGGTGGCGGCGACCTGGGCGATGCCGCCGCCCATCTGGCCGGCGCCGATGACGGCGAGGGAGGAGATCGAGGAGGAAGAGGTGGTCATGGGGAGAGGGTATCCGGGGAGGCGTTTGCGGGGATGGGCTGGTGGGGGCGGGGACTACTCGGGGGAGATTCCGGTGAGGTGGTGGATGAGCTCCTGCGGAGTCTGGCCGAAGTTCTTGAGGCAAGCTTCTTCGGGATCGTGGAGGAGGCAGTCTCGAGTGAAGGCAAAGAACTTCTTGGGAGACTCATCGAGAGCGCGGCGGATGATCCACTGCGAGAGGTGATAGGCGAGCTTCTGATCTTCGTCGTCGGGAGAGGAGAACGCGCTGCCGTCGAGGAAGGCGGATAGGGCGTAACCCTGCCAGCGATCTCGCTGCTGGTCGGCGAGTTCGTGGGTGAGCTCGAAGTTGTTGTGGCCAGTGAGTCGCTCTTCCATCATCTGCGTGTAGCCCTCTTCGAGCCAAGGTGGCAGGTTTCGACCGCGCAGTGCGTGATGGGTGAGTTCGTGGGCGACGGTG
>CAZBXF010000399.1:0-1572 GCA_964495635.1 uncultured Phycisphaeraceae bacterium | reverse complement strand
CATGAACGCGCCGATGCGGGCCGCGGGTGTGCCCTTCGTTCCCCACATCCACGTGTTGAACAGAACGATCGACCGGACGCGATGCGGACGCTCGATGGCGTGGCTCAGCCCGATCGGTCCGCCAAAGTCGTTCACCACGAGCGTGCAGTCCTCAACACCAAGATGACCGAGCAATCCCGAAAGGTTGCTCGCGTGAGATCGGGGCGAATACGACCACGCCTCAGGCTTGTCGGACTTCCCGAATCCGATGTGGTCCATGGCGATGACCCGGTAGCTCCGCGAGAGCGAGGCGATCAGCCTGCGGTAAACGTATGACCAGACCGGGGTGCCGTGCACCATCACGACCGCGGGGCCTGTGCCCTCGTCGATGTAGTGCATCCGCCCGCCGTCCACTTCGAGGAAGCGAGGCGTGAACGGGTAGTCGGTCATCGGCGCTGGATTACTGCTCACGCGGATCTCCTGGGTGTGTTCGGCGGGTCGGTCGTGCCTTTGCTCTGCTTGCCGTTGGCGACATTCGGAACCGCCGGGCGAGTTCCGCTGCGACGGCGTCGATCGGGAAGCTATTCGGATCTAGGAGGTAGTGCTGCACACTGCCGTCGATCGCGGCGAACAACGCCGCCGCGCGACAATCGGCGTCCTCAACGCCCCCCGCGCGAAGCAGGAACGCGATGCGCGCGCGAGCGGCTTGCCCCGCTCGGCGAATGAGCCGGTCGACGTCGGGCGACCCGGATGGATGGACGCGCAGCTGGTGGAACAACCGCCAGAACCTCGGATTCGCCCGGACAGTTTCGATGGCACTCTTTATCAAGGCCTCCACAGGGTCTCGATCCACGCCATCCGACGCGGCTACGTCCCGTTGCACGTGGGCGAGGGCGTTCTTAACGATCGCTACGAGCATCTCGTCTTTGCTGCGGAAGTAGCGGTATGCGAGCCCGAGCGAGACGCCTGCGGCCGCCGCGATGTCTCGAGATGTTGTGCTGGCGTATCCCCGATCGGCGAAGCACATCAGCGCGGCATCAAGAAGCCGCTCCCGGGCGCGGTCTCTCGCGGCCTTGAGTTGGGCGGGTGATCGTGCCATGAATGAACAGTTGTTCATTATACCCGGCACCCGGAGATGAAGCCAGTCCGCCGCCGTCGATTGCGGACGCCCGAAGTTGGCGACACCGGAGACGCACGCAGTCGCCGGAACCAGCCCGAGGCTTCGGTACTCACCGCTCCCCGTGAGAATCGCGAGCGTGCGGAACAGCATTGTGCAATGGTCGGGACGTCAACCTTTCGGCAGCGTGTACCACAAGCTCCAGCGTGGGCATCCCCGCACGAGCCCGCGATGGGCACGCTCGAAAGTTCTCTCTGCGGGTCTCAGCGACCTACCGACTGCCGTCCATGGCGATGGTTAGAACCACCAGACTCGTAGCGCGGCCGCTATGTCTACGTTGGTCTCTCTGCGGCGTCGGGGTACCGCCATGCGCCCACTATTCGCATAACCCCCGGGTCGCAAGACTCGGGGGTTTCTGTCGATGTCACCCCTCGAGATTCGCCCGCGGTAGGCCACCGCAGTCTGCGGCCCACACG
>CAZBXF010000398.1:0-1573 GCA_964495635.1 uncultured Phycisphaeraceae bacterium | reverse complement strand
GCTTCAGCCGCATGTGGATCTCGGCGTGTCCGACGTTGCCGACTCGGGTGGCGTCGGGCTCGGTGCCCCAGGCGATGAAGCCGAGAGACTCGTAGAGGCGCAGGGCGATCGGAGCGGTCTCGCTCACGCTGAGCTGGACCCAGTCGACGCCCGGCCATGTGCGGGCGATGGTGATGGCGTGGGTCAGGGCGGCGCGGGCGGCGCCGAGGCCGCGTGCCGCGGGCGTCGTGTAGACGCCGTAGATCGTGGCGAGGTGGCGGGCCTTGAGCTTGGACTCGCGCACGAGGCCCGCGACGGCGATCAGGTGGCCGCCCTTGAAACAGCCGATGAGGGCGGAGTCTGCGGTGCGCAGGGAGGTGCGGAGGAAGTCGGCGCTGAGGCGATCATCCTCGGGGCTTGAGCCGAAGGCGAAGGGCTCGCGCTCCAGCATCTCGCGGCGGAGTTGGAGGTATGCCGTGATGTCGGCGTCGGTGTCGGCGAGCGGACGGACGATGAGCGGGAGGCTTGGCATCGAGCGACGGTATGGTGTGGCGGGATTCGCGTGGAAGTGCGTTGGGCGGATCACCTGCACCACTTCGTGGTGCGTGGGAGATTGGGGCCGCGGTCCGGGCGTGCGGCTTCGCCGCGACGCCCGGCTAGTGACCTCCACCGCTTCGCGGTGCAGGAGGCGCGAGATCGGCGAGGATGTGACCATGCGCGTGGGACTTCACCACAGCAGCCTCGAGATGAGCCAGACCATCGCGAGCAGGCTGGCGAGTTGCAGTCCGACGCCCCACGCGACGACGTCCCAGCGGATGCCGGGCACGCCGAGTGCTGCGCCCCAGGGCTGCTTCCAGAGGTTGCCGCACTCGGGGCATGGGTCCTTGGCGCGCCGCCATGAGGACATCCGGTAGCCGCAGCGGGCGCAGGTGAGGAAGGGGCCGATTCGGGATTTGAGACCGAGGATGAGGGGTTGCAGGCTTATCAAAGAGATTGGCATCGCAACGATCATCACCCCCATCGTGCGCGAACGAGGTATCGCGATGCTTGCCAAAGTGCCCACAGCGCACAACGTCAGAAACCAGAGTGAGGCTCGGTAGATGAACTTTTCTCGGCGACGCTGCAGCGTCGCCCCCTCGCGGGTAGCTTTGCGTGCAGAGATGTCATGCATGGACTTATAGAAGCGCGGCGCGACCCAGACGATGCCTACCCAGCATACCAGCAGGCCAAGCACATCGGTGTTCTGGGCACCTCGTTGAATCACGTTCCAGATGGTGTTGGCAGCGTCTGGAGGAGCGCTGCCTGAACGACTTGCAAAGACCCACACCAATCCCACGGAGATAAGAGCCCAGAGCGGCCCCCAGGTCAGAATTGCGAGAAGGAACCAGCGAAGTCCCGTCAATGTCCGCGCGGCCTTCGCGCGGTGAAACGCCGCGCGGCTCGCGGGCAGCGGCGTGTGGTGGGCTGTGGCGGAGCGTGTGAGCGTGAACCTCATTGAATGGGAGGGTACGTCTAGCGGGGTGGTTGCTTTGGGGTCAAGTCTGGGCGGAGCACCTGCACCACTTCGTGGTGCGTGTGAGATTGGGGCCGCGGT
>CAZBXF010000397.1:0-1598 GCA_964495635.1 uncultured Phycisphaeraceae bacterium | reverse complement strand
GGCTCATCGTCTCGAGACCGCCGTAGCGTGAGAGCAGGATGCTGAAGACCACCGTATCCCGCACCATTGGCGGCGCATCCGGCTCCGGCCCGCTCGGCACGATCCGCTGGTTCCGCAGCACGCCCTCGCGCACCGCGCCGAGTTTCGCGATCGCCCGCTGGCTGTGCAGGTTCGTGCCGCCCGTGCACAGTTGCACGCGCACCGCCGGCGGCGTCAGCACCTCAAACGCGTGCCGCAGCATCAAGAACTTGCACGTCGGGTTGACCGTCGTGCCCTGCCACGCACGGCCGATCCACGTGCGCCCGATCTCCACGCCGCGGTTGGCCTCCTGAATGTCCATATACGTCGTCCGTCCGATCGCGCGTCCGCTCGGCACATGCACGATCGCGAACGCCACCACATTCGCCAGCCCGCACACCCGCGCGATCTCGCGCTCAAACCCCGCGACCGACCACTCCGGCGGCATCTGCGGCGTGAATCGAAACAACTCCCGATCCGCCGCCGCAAAGAGGTCCGGCGCATGCCGCGTCTCCAGCGGCTCAAGCCGAATGTCGCCATGCTCCATCACCACCGGCGTGATCCACGTCTGCATCTCCGACGATATCGCGCGCCCAGCCCTTGCCGCACACACGCCGCGTCACCCCGCCCGCCGATGCGAACGTGCTGCGAACGCGCCGTGACCCGCTCCGCCCAGACGCGCAAAAAACGCTTCCTTTCACTTGAAAAACACCACTTTGAGAAAAAGTTGGCCAAACACCATTTTCGCCTTGCACTTCACGAAGTCTTGATGTATCGTGCCCTTGCTGTCAGGGTGCTCGCCCGTGCGAGCTTGACTGACACCTGTGCCCGACTGCTCGCCGCAGTCGCACCCCCACCACGAGTGAAGAAGGAACGCTGGCTGCTCATCGATCGCGATGATCATCCCGCGTCGGCTGTCACGTGCATCCGCACACGATCACGTGACCGCACCCGTCCGCGCCTCGGCACGCTTTGGGAATGACCCGCGCGCAGACTGTCTGCGCATGGTCATCGCCCGCCGGCCCTGAGAGGGGCCCCAACCGGAGAGAGACCATGTCCACCCGCACTGTCCTTCTCGCGTCCTCCCTTCCCGCACTGCTCATCGCTGCCGCACACGCGGCGGTCGCGATCGATGTCCGCGGCGTTGGCGGCGGCGGCCCCATCACCAACCAGCCCGCGCCCTTCACCCCCGGCCCGCCCAGCGACCCCAACGCCAACAACGGCCAGTGGTTCCGCTCCATCGGCACCAACGGCCTGCCCGTCGACGACTACCGCACGCACGAGTTCCACGACAACATCGCCACCGCCGGCGGCGGCCCCATGCCCTTCGGCGCCTCAGGCCACCTCGCCATCCAAGGCACCTTCGGCGCATGGATTCCCGGCGGCCCAGGCGTCATCGGCTACACGATGGACGTCCGCATCACCAACAACAGCCACCTCTGGACGGGCACGCCCTTCGCCGAACAGTCCACCCAGCACGGCGAGCGCCGCATAACGCCCTTCCAGCCCTACTCAGGCGTGATGCACGATGTCCGCTTCGTCGCCCACTGGGCCAGCACCTTCAGCCCAGGCCAGTTCCA
>CAZBXF010000396.1:0-1598 GCA_964495635.1 uncultured Phycisphaeraceae bacterium | reverse complement strand
AGAGCGCACCCCTGATAAGGGTGAGGTCGGCAGTTCGAATCTGCCCTGGCCCATTTCTCCCGCCCGGTCCCGCCGCCATGGCTCCAAAGGCCGGCCCTCGGGACCCCCGCCCCCTCTTCTCCGGCCCCCTCGTTCCGCCCCGGCCGCCGCGGCTGGCGTGTCATGCTCCGTCCTCACGACGCCCTGACTCTCCCGCCCTCCCTCGCGCCCACGGCCGCGCCGATCCGTTCCATCCGCCCCCGTCGTCCCCATCGACCTCGCGGCGTGTACCATCCTTTCGGCCCGGACCGACATCCGGGCCCGAAACCCGGACGGCTTGCCCCCTACAACTGCCCCCTCGGCGGGCAAGGGCAAGTCCCGACGGGGAACGCAACCGACCACGCGGGGCACGAAGCCCCGGAACCTGCAAGGAGGCCGCGAATGAGGATCGACGTGATTGGCCGGGGGGTGGATGTGACCGACGCCATGCGCGAGTACGCCCAGTCCAAGGCCTCCAAACTCCCCAAGTACTTCGACGGCGTCCAGGCCATCACCGTCTCCCTCTCCCCCAAGAGCCACACCCACACCACCGACTACGACGCCGAACTCGTCCTTGATGTCGAGAAGCACAAGGACTTCGTCTCCCACGCCACCGGCAAGGACCCCTACGCCGCCATCGACCTCGTCGTCGAGAAGGGCGAACGCCAGCTCCGCGACTTCAAGGAGCGCATCAAGGACCCCAAGCGGTCCAACTAGTCCTCGCCAGACCAGGCCCGACCCAGACTTCCGGGGGGAACGCGGAGAATCGACGTGCTCAAGCTCAGGGACATCGTGGCCGACGGGGCCATCGTGCCGGCACTAGCCTCGGCCGATCGCGCAGGCGTGGTCGAGGAACTCCTCGCCGCGCTCGTCGCCTCCGGCGCCGTCCCCGCCGAGGCCAAGGCCGACCTCGTCAAGAAAGTCCTCGACCGCGAACGCAAGGGCACCACCGGCGTCGGCCGAGGCGTCGCCGTCCCCCACGCCAAGCACCCGGGCCTCGCCAAGATGGCCGCCGCCATCGGCATCTCGCAGCGCGGCGTGGACTTCGCCTCCATCGACAAGCAGCCCGTCTACTCCGTCGTCCTCCTCCTCTCACCCGAGGAACGCGCCGAGGACCACCTCCTCGCCATGGAAGTCATCTTCCGAAACCTCGGAAAGGACACCTTCCGCCGCGTCCTGCGCTCAGCCACCACCGTCGAGGAAGTCAGCGTCCTGATCGACGAGGCCGACCGCATGGGCCTCTCCCGCTGACCACCCCAGCCCCACCCGCGCTCCCCCTCCCCTACCTTCCCCCCCTCCCGGCCACCACGCCCCACACGAATGTCCGATCGCGTCGTCATCACCGCCACCGTCGTCAACCGGCTCGGGCTCCACGCCCGGCCCGCGATGTCCTTCGTCGACGCCGCCGCCGCCTTCGCCAGCACCATCAAGGTCCGCCGCGAGGACACCAGCGTCGACGGCAAGAGCATCATGCAGATGATGATGCTCGCCGCCAGCCAGGGCAGCCAGCTCGAAATCACCGCCGAAGGCCCCGACGCCGCGGCCGCCGCCCAAGCCCTCAAGAAGCTCGTCGAGAGCGG
>CAZBXF010000395.1:0-1599 GCA_964495635.1 uncultured Phycisphaeraceae bacterium | reverse complement strand
GTCAATGACAGCTCACGAGCAACCCTCAACACCCGCACGCGACAGCACTCACGAACCGCCGCAAGCGGCGCTGCGATGGAAAAAGCGGAGAGGGGGAGATTCGAACTCCCGATACGGTTGCCCGTATACGCGATTTCCAGTCGCGTTCCTTCAGCCTCTCGGACACCTCTCCGGGATGTCTGGTGGGCGGGCGAGGGGGAGAGTTTAGTCGGCTGGCGGCGACCTCGCCAGCCGGATCCGCGGCTGAGGCGAGATATGGCCCGCGCGGCAGCGCCACAGCACAAACGCCAGGGACGAAGGCCCGAGAAAGGCCCTTCGGCGGGGCCTGGGGCGGCGTCACGGCGCGGGCGGGGGCGTGGCAGGGGCAAGGTCCGCGGCCCTCCCCTGCTCCACGAATCGCCTCAGGTAGCCGTTCCTTACCGTGACAGTCCGCTGCGAGCGACTCCACGAAGCGCCGCCATCACCTTTGGCAAAGTGGATCATGACGGTGGTGTGCCAGTCAAATCGCCGCAGGATCGGCTCAAGCTCGGCGATGAGTTCGGCGTAGCCGGGATAGAACGGCGAGTCCGCGGGAACCTCGCACGTGACCTTCGCCTCGCGCGATGCCATCCCATCGGGCATCATGATCGGCACCAGAAGCCGGCGCCACGAGCGATGGACCTCGGTGCCGTAGTCCTTGGCCCTGCGGATGTCGACGGCGGTCATCTTGGCGAGGGCGGCGACATGGATGTACTTGGCTTCGTCCGCCGCGACGGCGAGGGCGGCGATCTGAAAGGCACGCCGGGCATCGTTGTCGTGCTCGCCGCGAACGGACCACTCTTCCCGCGGCACTTCGCTGGCCTCGATCATGAGGGAGCGAACCCGCGCCGCGAGGATGTCCGGCGCGCGGTCGGGATGATGGGCGGTGAGATAGCACGTGGCAAACGCGTCCGCGAGGGCCTCTTCGTTCGACAGCACAGGGAGGTCAAACTCGCGGACGAGCGCGTGCCCCAGCTCGTGCAGCACGACGTGCATCGCGACGTCCCGTGCAAAGGTCGTCAGTTCCACCGCGTCCGACGTCGAGGACTCGAGTTCCTCTGGGTGCACGGCCATGGGCTCGGGCTTGCCATCGGGCCCGATGATGATGCCGTGGTCGCAGTTGATGTGCTTCATCAGGCGGACTTCTTCCGCCATCTTGCCCTCATCGATCCCGAAGTGCTTCGCCGCGGCCCGCATGAGCTCATCGCCACTGGCGTAGCGCGTCTCGGCACCGTCAAGGAAGGCGCGGACGTCGGCGTCTGGCCGCTTGGCGACCTGCAGCAGCACGTTGGAGACGATGTCGCTCATCTGGCCCGGACGAGTGAGGTCGACGGGGCAGACTTCGGGCTCAATCAGGGCTGGCGGGGGCGAAGGGGCGGCGGGCGGCGGCCCGCCCGGTGCTGATTCCGGGTCCGATTTCTGTGCGGGCTGCTCGGCTTGCTCTGGTTGGTTCGCAATGGCAGGACCGGAGAAGGACGCCAGACCGGTGAAGAGCGTGCACGCGAGGAGAACGGAGCGTGGAGCAGTGTGCTTGCCACGGCTCATGCCAGCGCAAGTGCCAGCGCGAGTCATCGCCGCCAG
>CAZBXF010000394.1:0-1616 GCA_964495635.1 uncultured Phycisphaeraceae bacterium | reverse complement strand
ATTGATACGCAGTTGCTGATTGCCCACCGCCTCGGCTATGTCAACGAGCAGGAGTTTCGGGACAAGATTGATCAGATTCAGGAGTGCGGCAGGATTCTTGCCGGGCTCATCAAGAGTATCGAGAACACCAAACACGCATGAGCCAACCGCGGCTGGCATCGACTGATGCCTGATGGCTGATGGCAAATGCCTTCAAGGAACGACTATGGCTACCAAGCAAATCATGTTCGACGACGCCGCCCTGATGGAAATGAAGAAGGGCGTCACGCGGCTCGCCCGTGCGGTCAAGGTCACGATGGGGCCGTCGGCTCGGCACGTGATCGTGCAGAAGAGCTACGGCTCGCCGATGATCTCCAACGACGGCGTGAGCGTCGCTCGCGAGATCACGCTGCCCGAAACCTTTGAGAGCATGGGCGCCAAGATGGTCGCCGAGGTCTCCAAGAAGACCAACGACCAGGCCGGCGACGGCACGACCGCCGCGACCGTGCTGGCCGAGGCGATCTTCCTCGAGGGTCTGCGCTACGTGGCCAGCGGGGCCAACCCCGTGCTGCTGCAGCGCGGCATCAACAAGGCCGCAGAAGTTGCGGGCGAGGCGATCGACAAGATGGCCACGCCCTGCAAGGGCAAGGCCGACTATCTGAAGGTCGCGACCGTCTCAGCGAGCCACGATGCGCAGATCGGCGAGCTGATCGCCGAGGCGATCGCCAAGGTCGGCCCCGAGGGTGTGGTCGAGGTCGAGGAGGGCAAGGGCGCCACCACGACGCTGGAGTACACCGAGGGCATGAGCTTTGACAAGGGCTACATCAGCCCGTACTTCATGACCGACCCGAAGACGGCCGAGTGCGTCCTTGAGGACTGCTACGTGCTGCTCTACGAGAAGAAGGTCGCGAACCTGGCCGACTTCCTGCCGTTCCTGAACAAGGTGGCGATGTCGGGCAAGCCGCTGCTGGTGATCGCTGAGGATGTCGAGAGCGAGGCGCTGGCGGCGCTGGTGGTCAACCGTCTGCGCGGCGTGCTGAAGATCTGCGCCGTCAAGGCGCCGGGCTTCGGCGATCGTCGCAAGGCGATGATGGGCGACATCGCGGTGCTGACCGGCGGCACGTTCATCGCCGAGGATCTCGGCCGCAGCCTCGAGAGCGTCGAACTGACCGAACTTGGCCGTGCCAAGAAGATCGTCATCACCAAGGACGAGACGACGATCATCGAGGGCGCGGGCAAGAAGAAGGACATCGAGGCCCGGGCCGCACAGATCCAGAGCCAGCACGACCGCAGCACGAGCGACTACGACAAGGAGAAGCTCCAGGAGCGTCTGGCCAAGCTCACCGGCGGCGTGGCGATCGTCAGCGTCGGCGGCACGAGCGAGGTCGCGATGAAGACCAGCAAGGACGCGGTCGATGACGCGCTGAACGCGACGCGTCACGCGGCCAAGAGCGGGTACGTCGCGGGCGGCGGCGTGGCGCTCATCCGCACGCAGCCGGCGATTGAGGCGGCGATGAAGAAGGCCAAGGGCGACGAGACCTTCGGCTTCCAGATCGTGCTCAACGCCGTGGAGAGCTGCTGCAAGCAGATCGCGGTGAACGCGGGCCACGACGGCGACCTCGTGGTCGAGAAGATCC
>CAZBXF010000393.1:0-1625 GCA_964495635.1 uncultured Phycisphaeraceae bacterium | reverse complement strand
GCGCGGAGCCGGATGCGATCGGACGTCGGCTGCTCGTGCGGGTCCGTGGGCGATCCGGTGACCGTGTTCGCCGGAGCGCTTGGAGCCATCGCTTCGGGCGTGCTCTTTGGCTGGATCTGGCTGGGCTGGTTGTGATTGGCGTGATTCGGCTGGTGCGGGTGGTGGGGCTGGTGAGACATGCGATGCCTTTTCGTTTGGATGGTGCGGCGACCAGGAAGCGTGCGCGGCATTGGAAACGGCCAACTGGCCCCATCCCATGCCGGCTCGATCGAACGTGCTTCACTATGGCAACCTCGCGAGCCAGAAACTACGGGGGAGAGGTTCTCCATCTGGTAACCCGCCCGGCGCAGAGGTAGAATGGCCCGATGACCGCTTCACTCACCATCCTCTGTCCCGGGCAGGGCGCACAGGCCATCGGCATGGGCAAGGCCTGGTTCGACGCCAGTGCCGAGGCCCGCGCGACGTTCACCGCCGCTGACACCCTGCTTGCCGCGCATCCCGCGTGGGCCGCCCACGCCTCGGGCGTTGCGCTCAGCACGCTCTGCTTCAGCGGCCCGGCCGAGCGCCTGAACCAGACCGACGCGTCGCAGCCCGCCATCTTCACAGCTTCCATCGCCTGCTGGCGGGGACTTCTGGCCCAGACTGGCTCGACTCCAACCGACCAGCCCCTCACCGCTGCCGCGGGCCTCTCCCTCGGCGAATACACGGCCCTCTGCGTCGCGGGCGCGATCTCCTTTGAGGACGCGCTCAGCCTCGTCACGCTCCGCGGGCGGGCGATGCAGGACGCCGCCGACAGCCCCGAGGCACGCGCGGGCGGCGGCGGCACCATGCTCGCCCTGATCGGCGCGACCGAAGAGCAGGCCACCGAGATCTGCGAGAAGGCCCGAGGCTCCGAAGTCCTCGTTTGTGCCAATTTCAACGCGCCGGGGCAGATCGTCCTTTCCGGGCACAAGGCCGCCTGTGACCGCGCGGCACCGATTGCGAGCGGCATGGGGCTGCGAGCCACGCCGCTGACCGTCGCCGGCGCCTTCCACTCGCCCCTCATGGCCCCCGCCGCGGACCGGCTTGCCCAGGCCCTTGCGGGCGTGACGATCAAGGAGCCGCGGTGCCGGGTCATGTCGAACGTCACCGGCCTTCCGCACGCCGCCGACCCCGGACGCTCGCTCCCTGATACCATTCGGACTCGCTTGGTGGAGCAGTTGACCCACCCGGTCCGTTGGGCGCAGAACGCCGCGTGGCTGGCCTCGAATACCAAGGACGAGTTCGTCGAGCTCGCGCCCGGAAAGACGCTGGCGGGCCTCATGCGCCGCATCAGCAAAGAGACAAAGGTGGTTTCGCATGACGTTCCAGCAACCCCAGCCACGGCCTGACCGCCGCCGCGACATTCTGAACACCCCTGCGCCCCGCTTCGTCGGCAGCGGCGTTGGCATTGGTGTCGCTCGGCGCGTCGGTGCGGGCCTCCTCTCCCTCAGCCTCGTCGCCGGGCCCCTCGCGGCTCTGTCGCTGCTCTCGGCCGGCAGCGTGATGCTGGCCGGCTGCAGCGAGCCACCACCGCCGCCGCCGCCCCCACCACCGCCGCCGCCACCCCCGCCGCCGCCGGAGCCGATCCAGATTGATCCGCTGCT
>CAZBXF010000392.1:0-1649 GCA_964495635.1 uncultured Phycisphaeraceae bacterium | reverse complement strand
ATCTCTTCTTCGACGGCCGCGCCGATGACCTCATCAACTGCGGCGGCCAGAAGATTGTCCCCGACCAGCTGGAAGACCGCATCCGCGCGCGACTGAAGTCCTCCGTCCAGATCGCCGTCGCCAAGGTCCCCGACGCGCAGCGCGGCGACGGTGTCCTCGTGGCCCTCGCCGGCAGCGACGACCAGACCGCAAAGGTGAAAGAGGCCGCCAGCGCCGCCCTGTCCGAGATGGGCATCTCCGCCGGCTCCGCCCTCCACGTCATGGCCCTCGACGCCCTTCCCGTGACCGGCACCGGCAAGGTCCAGCGCCGCGTCCTCGCCGACCAGTTCGCGCTCCGCAAGGTCACCGCCCCCGCGACCGCACCCAAGGGCGAGATCACCGACGTCCCCTCCCTCTTCGCGCACGAATTCCCCGGCCAGCCCATCGACGACGCCGACACCTTCGAATCCCTCGGCGGCGATTCCCTCCACTACATCCAGTTCTCGCTCGCCTACGAATCCCGCTTCGGCCAGCTCCCCGACGACTGGGAGAAGCTCTCCGTCGCCCAGCTCCAGGCCCATGCCGAGGGCGGCAGCAAGTCCTCCTGGCGCCGCCTCGAAACCGTCACCCTCACCCGCGCCTTCTTCATCATCTGCATCGTGGCGCTGCACACCGAGGCCTTCGTCTACTCCTCCAACTGGGGCGCCGCCTACTTCCTCGTCATGCTCGCCGGCTACTCCGTCGCCCGCTTCCAGCTGCCCGAGATCCTCCGCTCCGGCAGCGTCAAGACCCTCTGGGGCACCATCCGCTATGTCGCGATCCCGACGATCCTGATGGGCGTCTTCCTGGAACTCGTCACCCGCAAGTTCGAACTGCCCGAGCTTCTCCTTGTCTCGAACTACTTCGACCCGGACACCATCACCGGCTACACCTTCTACTTCGTCGAGTTCTACATCCAGATCCTCATCCTCGCCGCCCTCTTCTTCTCCTTCGCCCCCGTCCGCCGCGCCTTTGCCGCGCGCCCCATGCTCAGCGCCGTCGCCTTCTTCGCCGCCACCGCCGCGCTGGATTACGTGATCGAGCTCTACTGGACCGGCGACTACAACTACGACCGCACCCCCTGGCACTACGGCTGGTGCTTCGCGCTTGGCATGGTGCTTGCCGCCGCAAAGGACCTCCCCTCCCGCCTCTTCGCCTTCGCGCTCGGGATCGCCTCGGTGCTCCTCGTCTGGCACCTCACCTCGGCCGCCTTCTACGTCGCGGGCGGCATCGCCACGGTCCTCTTCATCCGCTCGATCACCCTTCCCGCCCCGGCCAAGGTGGTGATCGCCGAAATCGCCGGCGCCTCGATGTTCATCTACCTCACCCACTTCCAGATGATGTCGCTCGTCAACAAGGTCTTCGGCCACCACATCCCCTGGCTCGAGCTTGGCCTCGCCATCCTCTGCGGTGTCATCGGCGCCCATGTCTACGCCTGGCTCGAACGCCTCGTCCGCAGCAACCTCCGCCGGGGCGCGGTCGGCGCCGAATAGGCCCCCGCGCTCCTCCCCTCCGTCCGCAGCCCTCACCGGCCCTTAACCTTGCGCTGCTTCCCTCCTTGCCAAAGGAGCGCACGCCCATGTCCCCCCTCCAGCACCTGCCCATCGCGGAAATCGCCCCCCACGCCCTCC
>CAZBXF010000391.1:0-1662 GCA_964495635.1 uncultured Phycisphaeraceae bacterium | reverse complement strand
GACCTTCGAGTACACCGCCGCCTTCCAGCGGAGCGGGATCGAGGTCGCGCCGCTCATGATGCCGCTCGCACGACAGATCTACAGCTTCCCCGACCTGCCCAAGGCGTCGTTCCACGGGCTGCCGGGCATGCTCGCCGATGCACTGCCCGACAAGTTCGGCAACGCCGTGATCGATGCGTGGCTTGCCGCGCAGGGGCGTCTGCCCCAAGACATCGACGCCGTCGAACGCCTGTGCTACACCGCGACGCGCGGCATCGGGGCGTTGGAGTTCAGGCCCGCCCAGGGACCTCAGAGCCGCGCTTCGACTGTCCTGAACGTGGACTCGCTGGTGGCGCTCGCCTCTGACGTGCTCAGCAACCGAGAGAACCTTCATGCGTCGTTCGCTGACCCTGACAAGGAGCACGCCCTGCGCGAGATTCTCCGTGTCGGCGCATCTGCCGGCGGTGCCCGCGCCAAAGCCGTCATCGCCTGGAATCCCACGACCAATGAGGTTCGCTCAGGTCAGGTCAAGGCCCCGAGCGGGTTCGAGTACTGGCTGATGAAGTTCGATGGCGTCACCAACAACAAGGACCGCGACCTCGCGGACCCGCAGGGGTTCGGTGCGATCGAGTACGCCTACTCGCTCATGGCGAAGGCCGCGGGCATCCAGATGTCCGAGTGCAGACTGTTTGAGGAGAACGGACGCCGCCACTTCATGACTCGGCGGTTCGATCGGCTGGAGGACGGCGAGAAGCTCCACATGCAGTCGCTTGGTGCGATGGCGCACTTCGACTTCAACAATCCGGCCGCGCACTCCTATGAGCAGGCCCTGACAGTCATTCGCAGACTGGGCCTGTCGATGGACGCTGTGGAAGAGCAGTTCAGGCGGATGGTGTTCAACGTGATCGCCCGCAACCAGGACGATCACGTCAAGAACATCGCGTTCCTCATGGATAGGAGCGGGAAGTGGTCGCTCTCGCCGGCCTTCGACGTCATGTACGCGTACAACCCCTCGGGCAGGTGGACTGCGAGCCATCAGATGAGCTTGGCAGGCAAGCGGGAGGGCTTCACGCTCGAAGACCTCAGGGCGGTTGCAGAGACGGCATCGATGAAGCGCGGCCGCGCTGAGACCATTGCACGTGAGGTCACGAGGGCGGTCTCGCGGTGGAGGGAGTTCGCAGCCACTGCCGGGGTCGCTCCCAAGCAGATCGACATGATCGCCGATGTCCACCGGCTCGATCTCATTCCCGCCAAGGCGTAGTCGGGCACGCCCACACACCAGGTGGCGTGTCGGTAGCAGCACAACCGGTGCTTGGGTGAGCATGGCGTGCTCTCGCCATGGGTTCCGCCTCTCCTGCAAGGCCATCCGGCAACAGCAACGTCCAGAGAGTTCTCGGTGTCTGCCAGCTCCGTGAGTTCGGTTGATTCGTACCGCACCATACCCGGGCTCGATCGCTTCCATGATTCTGGGAAAGGGTCATGACTGGCTGAGTGCCACCGGGACCATTTGGACAGGCTGATTTCCTGCGCGAAGCCGCGATGTCGTCCGTTCACGAATCGCTGAGGCCTCTTTCCGCCGGTTCCAGCACTGTCTGGGTCGCCTTTTCCTGCTTGTCGGGTGGCTAGCACCTCTTCGAACCGGGCGTCTCAGAGCGGGCACACTCCCGACACGACGAAGGCGGC
>CAZBXF010000390.1:0-1668 GCA_964495635.1 uncultured Phycisphaeraceae bacterium | reverse complement strand
ATCTCGGGGGGCGTCAGCTCGCCCCACACCCCACCCCAAATGCGGGCCGCCCCACCGGGGCGGCCCGCTCTCATTTCACCTGTGCCGCGAGCTCAGCTCAGCCGCACTCAGAGAACCCACACACATGGCACTTCACGCAGCCCTCAGCGAACTCCAGCTGGCTGCCGCAATCCGGGCACGTGCCGATAAAGGCATCACCACCCGACATCGCCTCGAACTGCATCTGCGCCCCGCCCTGTGAGACCACCGGCATCGCCTGCGGCGCAACCGCACCCGGCGCCTTCTGCTCGGCCGTCGTCGTGAGCAGCTCCTGCTGCACACCCTGCTTCGTCCGCATCCAATCCTCGAGCGCCAGGCCGATCGCGTCCGGCACCGAGAGGACCTTGTTCGGACCCAGGCCCACCGCGCGGTCGGAGCTGATGCCGCGCAGCTGACGGTGCACCTGCTGGATGCTGATGCCCGAGCGCAGCGCGAGCGAGATCATGCGGCCCATCGCCTCGGCGTCGGCCATCGCGGAACCGCCCGCCTTTCCGAGGTTGATGAACACTTCGAACGGCTGACCCTTGTCGTCTTCCGTGATGTGCACGAACATCACGCCGAGCGGGGTCTCCTTGCGGATGGCCGTGGACTTGAGGATGTCCGGGCGCGAGCGCTTCTGACGACGCTGCAGGTTCTCCGCCTCGGCGTCGAAGAGGAGCTTCTTCAGGCGATCGTTGTCGCTCGTGATCTCGGCGAGCTGACCCTTGAGCTCGGCCAGTTCACGCTTGAGCGACGGATCTTCCTTGGCACCATCGCGCTTGGCCGCGGCATCGGCAGTGGCACCGGTGGAGAGCACCTGGCCGTCGCGCGAACCGTCGCGGTACACCGTGACGCCCTTGCACTTCATCTCGTACGCGAGCTCGTAGATCGCGCGGACGTCGTCCTTGGTGGCGGCGTGCGAGAAGTTGGTGGTCTTGGAGATCGCCGAATCGCAGTGCTGCTGGAACGCGGCCTGCATGCGGATGTGCCACTCGGGCGAGATGTTGTTCGCGGTCGCGAACACGTCCTGCCACTTCTTCGGCACTTCCTGCTGGATCACCGAGCCGGTCTTGGCGATACGCTCCATGAGCGCGTCGGAGTACCAGCCTTCCTTCTTGGCGATCGCGACGAAGTCCTCGTTCACGTCCGGCATCATGACGCCGGCCTGATTGCGCATGAACGCCACCGCGAAGAGCGGCTCGAGGCCCGACGAGCAGCCGGCGATGATGGAGATGGTGCCGGTCGGCGCGACGGTGGTCACGTTGCAGTTGCGGAGCTTCTGCATCGGACGGATGCGGTTGCCGTTCTCGTCACGCGCGCAGGTCTGATCCGGGCCCCAGATGGACTGCGCCCACTCCGGGAACACACCACGCTGATCGGCGAGACGCTCGGACTCCTTCTTGCCCTCGACGTCGACGAACTCCATCACCTTGCGACCGAACTCCACACCCTCGGCCGAGTCGTACTTGATGCCGAGGCGGATGAGCGCGTCGGCGAAGCCCATCACGCCCAAGCCGATGCGACGGATGCGCTTGGCGAGCGCGTCGATCTCCGGCAGCGGGTACTTGTTCGCGTCGATGATGTTGTCGAGCATGCGCGTCGACAGATGGATGTCCTTGGCGAAGGCCTGCCAATCCATCTTGCCGTCGA
>CAZBXF010000389.1:0-1677 GCA_964495635.1 uncultured Phycisphaeraceae bacterium | reverse complement strand
CAGAGGCCTCCGCCCCACACGGGCGGAGGTCCTCCTTTGGCCCACTCGATCAGACGACTCGATCAGACCGCTCGATGCCTCGATGCCTTCTTGATTCTCAACCTCCGACGCGTCCCAAAGCCACGCCCCGCCCTCCCCTCTCCCCCCATCCACACGGGTACGCTTGAGACACCGCCTCTCCACGCCGCCCTCACCGAGACATCACAGCATGACGCGACAGGTTCACCTGCCGGTACTGACTCCCGCCCGAGCTGCGGACCGTCTCGCGCCCACAGGCCCCGCGCGGCCGGACATGCGTGACAACTACGAAAAGAAAGAAAAGTGCGGCGTCTTCGGCGTCTGGGGCATCAAGAACCCCGCACGCCTCGCCTACCTGGGCCTCTACGCCCAGCAGCACCGAGGCCAGGAGTCCGCCGGCATCTGCGTCAGCGACGGCTCACGCCTCTCCGCCGTCACCGGAATGGGCCTGGTCCCCGAGATCTTCGACTCGGACGTCCTCGCCAGCCTCGACACGCCCGGCGTCAAGGCCGCCATCGGCCACAACCGCTACTCCACCGCCGGCGGCTCCCTCGCCTGCAACGCCCAGCCACTCCTCGAAAGCTACATCGGCGGCCAGGTCGCCATCGCCCACAACGGCAACCTCATCAACGCCGAGCTCCACAAGCAGCACTTCGAGGAGCAGGGCCACCTCTTCCACACCACCAGCGACACCGAGGTCGTAATCCACCTCCTCGCAAGCCCGCAGCAGCAGCGCTCCACCGATCCGCTCGGTGCCACGCTGCGCCGCCTGCAGGGCGCCTTCTCGCTCATCCTCCTCTTCCCGGACCGCATGGAAGTCGCGCGAGATCCCTGGGGCTTCCGGCCTCTGGTCATCGGTCGCCTCGCCACCGGCGAGTACGTCGCCGCGAGCGAGACCGTCGCCCTCGATGTCGTGGGTGCCAAGCTCCTGCGCGAGGTCGAGCCCGGCGAGATCGTCACGATCTCAGACGCCGGCCTCTCAACCCGCCGCTTCGTCGACGCGGCCCCGCGCCTGGCCCACTGCGTCTTCGAGCACGTCTACTTCGCCAACCCTGCCAGCGTCGTCTTCGGGCAGAACGTCCAGACCACGCGCGAGCACCTCGGCGAAGTGCTCGCACGCGAAGCCCCCGTGGACGCCGACTTCGTCGTGCCGATGCCCGACTCTGGCCGCTCCGCCGCCCTCGGCTATGCGCGCGTCAGTGGCCTTGCCTACCGCGAGGCCATCGTCCCCAACCGCTACGTCGGCCGCACGTTCATCAAGCCCACGCAGGACCAGCGCGCCGCCGCCGTCCGCCTCAAGCTCAACGTGATCGACGAGCTCGTCCGCGGCAAGCGCCTCATCATCGTCGACGATTCCATCGTCCGCGGCACCACCACCAAAGCCAAAATGGACCAGCTCCGCGCCGCCGGCGCCAGCGAGATCCACCTCCGCATCTCCTGCCCACCCATCCGCCACCCGTGCTACTTCGGCGTCGACTTCGCCGAGCGCAGCCAGCTCGTCGCGACCGGCAAAACCGTCGACGACATCCGCCGCTACCTCGGCGTAGACTCGCTCCACTACCTCACCCTCGAGGGCCTCCTCTCCTGCATGCAGCGCCCGGGCGAGCGCTACTGCACCGCCTGCTACAGCGGCGAATACCGCCTCGATCCCGACCACCC
>CAZBXF010000388.1:0-1678 GCA_964495635.1 uncultured Phycisphaeraceae bacterium | reverse complement strand
AGATGAAACTCCAGATCCTCCTCGACCCCGACGTGGCCGCCGCCTTCCCGACTTCGGACGCAGTCAACGAGACCCTCCGCCCCATCGCCAAACTCATCAACCAGCGAACGCCGAAGGCCAAGCGTCGCAAGGCCAGCTAGTCAGATCGTCCGCGGCCGCACTCTCAAGCCTCAGCGCCCTCAGGAACCCCCCATGCCACGCACCGAGATGATGAAGGAAAAAGGCCTGACCCTCGTCGACGCCATCAACGAGGCGCTCGCCCAGGAAATGGAGCGCGATCCACGCGTCGTCTGCCTGGGTGAGGACGTCGGCCTCAACGGCGGCGTCTTCCGCGTGACCGAAGGCCTCCAGCAGCGCTTCGGCCCCGAACGCTCGATCGACACGCCCCTCGCCGAGTCCGGCATCATGGGCGCCGCCATCGGCCTCGCCATGGCAGGCATGCGCCCCGTCCCCGAGATCCAGTTCGAAGGCTTCCTCGGCCCCGCCCACGATCAGCTCGTCAACCACGCCGCCAGGTACCGCAGCCGCACCCGCGGCGCCGTCACCATCCCCCTCACCGTCCGCGTCCCCTGGGGCGGCGGCATCCACGCACCCGAACTCCACAGCGACTCCCCAGAGTCCATCTACGCCCACACCCCAGGCCTCAAGATCGTCTGCGCCAGCACCCCCCACGACGCCAAGGGCCTCCTGCTCAGCGCCCTCCGCGACCCAGACCCCGTCATCTTCTTCGAGCCCAAGCGCGTCTACCGCTCCTTCCGCGAGCACATCCCCGAGGGCGACTACACCATCCCCATCGGCCAGGCCAAGGTCGTCCAGGAAGGCTCCGACATCACCGTCATCTCCTGGGGCGCCCAGGTCTTCCAGTGCCTCGAAGCCCTCGACAAGCTCGCCGAGGACGTCTCCGTCGAGCTCATCGACCTCCGAACGCTGGACCCCATCGACACCGACACGATCGTCGCCAGCGTCCAGAAGACCGGCCGCTGCGTCATCGTCCAGGAAGCCCCCAAGACCTGCGGCCTCGCCAGCGAGCTCTCAAGCCTCATCCAGGAATACGCCTTCCTCTACCTCCGAGCCCCAGTCCAGCGCGTCTGCGGCTTCGACACGCTGATGCCCTACTACAAGCTCGAGATGGAATACATGCCCGACTCGCCCCGCATCAAGGAAGCCATCGAGCAGACGCTGGCGTACTGAGCCGCGCGGCGGTTCTTGTGGCGTGCACAGGGGACGAGTCTCAGGCCAAGTGCGCCGACGTCGGCTGCGCGAACAATCGCAGCACCGCGTACTCGTCTCCTGCAGTGGAATAGGCGATCCAACTTCCATTGACGGCAGCCAACCACTCTCCTTCTCCACGCGGGAACGCCCGATGGAGCATGGCCAGTGCGATCCCTGCGTCCTCGATTGTGAACGAGTGCATCTCTCTGAAGTCCGACCAGCAGAGGGCCACGCCATCGGCTCCCGCGTCTCGAATCCAGGGCAATGCCGTGTCAAGAAACAGCCCGTTTGCATCGACGAGCGTGCCTCTCTTCCAGTCCATCTCGTAACGCAGAAGCAGCGCGAGCACCGGCTCGCGATGGACCCCGAACTTGCCGCCAACGATCTGCTCAATGATCATCGATCGCCAGGCCTCACAGTCGACAGCTGGCAGCGTCTTGTGTGGCGGAAACGCGACATCATCGCA
>CAZBXF010000387.1:0-1697 GCA_964495635.1 uncultured Phycisphaeraceae bacterium | reverse complement strand
CCATCCAGCCGCGCCAGCAGGTCCCACGCGTCGGTCCGGAACCGCTGCGACCAGTCAAGCCCGTACGTCGGCGCCAGCTCCGGCGGGTTCATGAACACCTCAAACACGACCTCCTCAACCGGCCGACCTCCCGAAAGGTCCCGGATCGCCAGCCGCTCCGCCCGATCCTGCTCATCAATCCGCTGCGGCATCGGTCGCGAGTAGCTCCGGATCAGCGCGGGGATGTAGTCCGTCCACCCCTTCTGCGCCGCCGTGCGCGAAAGATCCACCACCACGATCCGCGACGACTCCCGAGGCAGCAGCAGCCGCCCCATCGACCGCCCCTCTTCCACGATCGCCGGATCCGGGTCGGTCACCAGCGCCTGGAACGCCGCCACCCGCAGGTTCGGGGCCTCGCGCGTCTCCCAGACGATGTCCCGCATCGCCGACACCCACGCCTTCTTCCCATCCACGGACTCGCCCACGCTCTGACGCGCCACCGGAATCTGCTCCGCCCGCTCCTTCGCATCCAGCTCGCGATTGCGGATGTTCCCAAGCGGCGTCGTCGCAACCGTCGGCCCGCCGCAGCCCGGCACCGTCACCGCCAGCCCCGCCGCCAGCACCATCATGCACAAGCCGGCCGCCCCAGCGCTCCCGGTCCAGCTCCCGCACCGAACGTCACGTTGATCTCGCTTCATGGTCCGCGACTGTAGCGATTCGACCAGCCCACGCCCCCTTCCGCCAGCCGCGCTACCCTCTCCCCGTGACGTCGAACGCGACCTCCAACCCGGCCCACCCCGCGCCCGCCAAACCCGACGGCCCCAAAGCCGCACAGGGCGCACCCACCGTCCAGGACAAGGTCGCTCGCGTCCTCTCCCTCATCCGCCCCGCAGTCCAGGCCGACGGCGGCGACATCGAGCTCGTGAACATCACGCCCGAAGGCATCGCCCAGATCCGCCTCCACGGCGCCTGCGTCGGCTGCCCCTCGTCATCCATGACGCTCAAGGTCGGCATCGAACGCAACCTCAAAAACCACATCCCCGAGATCCGCGGCGTAGAAGCCGTCTCCTGAGGGGTTCCTTCTCTTGTGGGGCAGGCGTCCCGCCTGCCATGCCTTTTTCTTTCTTTGTTGTGGGGCAGGCATCCCGCCTGCCATCCTGCCTCTTTGCGTTCACGCTCCCTCCCCTGCTTGCTCGCCTGCCTGCCTGCTCGCCTGCTTGCCTGCTCGCCTGCCTGCCTGCCTGCCTTCCAAGCACTCGATGCCGCCCGCCTCGATGCCTTCTTCAATCTCAACCAAGGGTCCGCGCCACCGGTACACCCTTCTCCAGCGACATCCTCACGCCAAAGGCCCGCCCGCCCCAGCGCCATGAGCCTCCCTCCAAACCTCCTCAACCTCACACTCTGGACCGGCGGCATCCTCTTGTCGTTCGCGGGAATCGCGTGGCTCCTCTGGTCCCTCTTCTCCGACCGCCCCCGCGGCCGCCGCCGCTGCCCGTCGTGCTGGTACGACTTTGCCGGACTCGCGACCAACTCGCGCTGCCCAGAGTGCGGGCGCGAAGGCCTCACCGAGCGCCACCTCTCACGCACACGCCGCCGCTGGCTCCTCGCCTGCCTCGCCTTCATCCCGCTCATCGCCGGCTACATCACATGGGCCACGCCGCGCCTCTTCGAAGAGAACTCCGCCACCGGCTTCTTCCCCACCACCTTCCTCGTCCTCG
>CAZBXF010000386.1:0-1698 GCA_964495635.1 uncultured Phycisphaeraceae bacterium | reverse complement strand
CCCTCGCCTGCGGCGCTTCCGTCTGGTCGCCGGGCCTTATGGCCGCCACCGCCACGGCCCCCACGCTGCTGGCAGCGGTCCTGGTCGTCATCGGCTACGACCGGCGCAGCGCGCTGGCCTACGGCCTCCTGCACGCCGTCCTCGTCTGCCTCGCGCTCCGCGAGAGCATCGGGACGATGGCCGTCACGATCACGGGGATTGCCTGCATCGTCTGGATCCTGCGCGAGATCCGCGACCGCGGCGCCATCATGCGGGCGAGCCTCGCCACCGCCGCGGGCCTCTTCGTCGCGACCCTGGTCTTCGCGATGCTGGAGCGCCCCCTCACGACCGACATCTGGGTAACCGTCGTGCGCGAGTCCCTCGCGGACGCGCTGATCGCCGCGGGCGGCGCCGTCGGCGCGGGCGGCGCGACCCTCTTCGTGCTCCCCCTTGTTGAGAAGGCCTTCAACGTCACGACCGGCCTCACGCTCATCGAGCTGCGCGATCCCAAGCAGCCCCTCCTGCGCGAGCTCCAGCAGCGCGCCCCGGGCACGTACAACCACTCCCTCAACGTCGCGGCGATCGCCGAGGCCGCCGCCGACTCCATCGGCGCCGACCCGCTGCTCGCGTACGTCGGCGCCCTCTACCACGACATCGGGAAGATGAACAAGCCCGAGTACTTCGTGGAAAACCAGGTCGCCGGCATCAACAAGCACGACAAGCTCAGCCCCGCCATGAGCCTGCTCATCGTCGTCGGCCACGTCAAGGACGGCATGGAGCTCGCCCGGGAGTTCAGCGTCCCCACCAACATCCAGCACTTCATCGAGGCCCACCACGGCACCACGCTCGTCGAGTTCTTCTTCCATCGCGCACGCCAGCGTGCCCTCGAGAACGTGATCCGCGGCAAGGACGGCGAGCCCGATCCCGACGCGACCCGCGACACCTACGTCCCGGACGAGTTCGAGTATCGCTACCCCGGCCCCAGGCCCCGCACGAAGGAAGTCGCGATCCTCATGATCGCCGACGCCGTCGAGAGCGCGACCCGCGCGATGGGCGACCCCAGCCCGAGCAAGATCGAGGCCCTCGTGCGGGCCATCGCGAACAAGCGCCTCATGGACGGGCAGTTCGACGACTGCGAGCTCACACTCCGGGAGCTGAGCGCCATCTGCGAGAGCGTGGTGCGGACGCTGACGAGCATGTACCACGGGCGCGTCGCGTACCCCGGCGGAAACACGCCGACGCGCGCCGCCAGCGCGACCACGGTGGCCAACACCGCCACGCCAAGCCCAGTCCCCACCCCCACTCCCGCCCCAGCCGGCGCCGCAGCGGCTCCCAAGTCGGCCCGACCGTAGCGGCATCACCCAGGGCAATCGCGTCGGTCCGATTCAAGCCCCTTCGGGCAACGTAGTGAACTGAACGCTTCTTCCCAACTTGGTCCGGCCTTCGCCCCTTGGGCGCTCGGTAGTTGCGAGTGGCTTCAGCCACTCGAAGGCATGACCTGAACACTTCTTCCCAACTTGGTCCGGCCTTCGCCCCTTGGGCGCTCGGTCATTGCGAGTGGCTTCAGCCACTCGAAGGCATGAACTCAACCCTTCTCCCCAATGTGGTCCGGCTCCCGCCCCTTGGGCGCTCGGTCATTGCGAGTGGCTTCAGCCACTCGAAGGCGGTCTGGGCTTCGGATCTTGCGATTGCCCTGCGTCACCTTCCCGACTCGCGGCC
>CAZBXF010000385.1:0-1709 GCA_964495635.1 uncultured Phycisphaeraceae bacterium | reverse complement strand
CCCAAGTGGTCGCCAATAGCTCGAATGCAGGCTGTCGACTGTCTCACCTGGCTTCCGGGCAACCTCCTTGAGCGTGGGGATCGCATGTCGATGGCCGAGGGGCTCGAGGCGCGGCCTCCGTTCCTGGACAAGGAACTCGTCGCGTTCGGTCTCGCACTCCCGGATCGGATGAAGGTGCGCGGCGGCGTGGGAAAGTGGATCGTGCGACAGTGGGCTCGCGAGAGGCTCCCCGCGTCGATCATCAATCGCAAGAAGTGGGGCTTCAGAGTCCCGCTGGCCGCATGGTTCCGGGGCGAGATGCGCGAGTACCTCCACGACACGCTGCTTCGAAAGGGAGGCTTCCATGCGCAGATGGGCGACATGGCGGCCGTCAGGCGGCTGCTCGCGGATCATGACAGCGGAGCGCAGGATCTGAATCTGACCCTTTGGACACTCCTGACCATGGAGGTGTGGTGGAGTGGACTAGCCAAGGACCGTGTCTAGGGGTAGCAGACTGTCGTTGGGGACTGGTTCGCGCAAGTGTTGTCTTCAAGGCCGCGCAGGAGTTCGGCATCGATACCGCTGACCGCAATCCTCAGACCCATTCAACCCCACCGAGTGTGCGAGGAAGGGTGCCCAAGCCCCGTCTCCTCGCCGTCGCCTCCGGCGGCGGGCACTGGGTTCAGCTCCTGCGCCTCAGGCCTGCCTTTGAGGGTTGCGACGTGACCTTTGTCACCGTGTCAAGGGCCTATCGACAGGACATCGGAACCGAGAAGTTCCGAGTGGTCAACGACGCCACCCGCTGGGACAAGGTTGGGCTTGTGAAGATGGCCTTGAAGCTCGCGTGGATCGTTCTCTCTGTGCGGCCGCACGTGGTCGTTTCCACGGGCGCGGCTCCCGGCTACTTTGCGATCCGCCTAGCGCGCCTCATGGGCGCTCGCGCCCTCTGGCTCGACAGCATTGCCAACGTTGAGCATGTTTCTCTCACGTGCGACCTTGTCGCCCGGCACGCCGATCTGCGCCTGACCCAGTGGGAGCACCTCGCGCGTCCCGATGGGCCCAGGTTCGAAGGAGCCGTCCTCTGATCTTCGTGACTGTCGGAGCTCAGATGCCCTTTGACCGCATGGTGCGGGCCGTCGACGCCTGGGCTGCCGCACACGGGCGCCGCGATGTCTTCGCGCAGATCGGGACCACCGACTGGCGCCCTTCTCACATTGAGTGGACCGCGCTGCTCGAGCCGGATGAGTTCCGCCGGCGCGTCCGTGAGGCGCGGGTCCTGGTGGCTCACGCCGGCATGGGCTCGATCCTGACCGCCCTCGAGGCGGGTAAGCCGATTCTCGTGATGCCGCGGCGGGGCGATCTGCAGGAGACCCGCAACGATCACCAGATCGCCACCGCCCGCCAGTTCCAATCCCTGGGACGCGTCGCGGTCGCTCTGGATGAGCGCGAGCTTCCAGGAAAACTCGATGAGATCGAGTCCCTTGCCTCGTCCGAGCCGATCAGTCAGTACGCTTCGCCGCGACTGCTCGCGGCCGTCCAACGCTTCATTCATAACGTCCGATAGGAGTCCTTGTTTCTGTTCTCGCCCGTGTTTCTGTTCGCATTCGTTCCAGCCGCCGACTCTGAAATCCCCACGAAGGAAGCTCCTCGATGACCACCCCCCCCTCCCCCATCACCCCCGCCCCCTCCGCCACCTACTCCGCCCTTGCCGCACGGATCAAGTCCAATGA
>CAZBXF010000384.1:0-1712 GCA_964495635.1 uncultured Phycisphaeraceae bacterium | reverse complement strand
GGCGTTGGTGCCGCGGGACTGGGCGAAGTTGACGAGGGGCTCGATGGCGGTGGTTGGCGCGTGACCGATGGTGAGCTTGAGGACGGCCTCGACGACGGCGCGCGGCTCGCCGCGGTCGAGCGGGCTGCCCTTCTCGGCGCCGGCGAAGAGTGCCGCGGCGTCGTAGCTCGTCGTGTCGGCGCTGCTGTCGTAGCCCTGCGGCTTCTTGCCCGTCAGCAGGAACGCCAGGAGGTTCTGGCGGACGAAGAACGTGCTGGTGTTGATCCAGCTCCGGCCGCCTTCCCAGCCCTTGACGCTCGGCGGCAGGAAGAGGCGCTGGCCCATGAGGTCCATCGCGTCGTTCAGGATCGAGAGGTCGCGCACGGGCGTGTTGAGCGAGCGCACGGCACCGACCGTGAGGACCGCGGGGCTCTTGATCTGCTGGCTGATGAACGTGTCGTCGTAGAAGTGCTCGGAGAGGAAGAGGCGCCGCAGCACGGGCTTCATCTCGTACTTGCGGACCTTGAGCATGTCGGCGAGTTCGCGCAGGACCTTGCGCTGCGGCGTGGGAAGGTCGCGGTCGCCGCCGCGCTCGCCGGGGGGAACGTCGGCGACGAAGTAGGAGTAGAGGCGCCGCGCGACGTATCTCGAGCAGGCGGGCTGGGCGAGGATGATGTCGACGAAGTCGTCTCCGTCCCAGTTGCCGCTGCGGCCGAGGATGGTCTTGCCGCCGGTGTCGTGGTTCGCGGAGTCCATGAAGAAGGCGTTGTCACGGAAGGTGTAGCCGGTGAGGGCGCGAGCGCCTTCCTTGATGTCCTTCTCGGTGTAGTTGCCGATGCCCAGGGAGAAGAGCTCCATGATCTCGCGGGCGAGGTTCTCGTTGGGGCGGTTCTTCCGGCTGTCGTTGTTGTCCAGGTAGGCGAGCATCGCGGGATCGCGGATGAGGGCCTTGAGCATCTCGCCGTAGTTGCCCAGGGCGTGCTTCCTGAACATCTGGTTCTGAAGATACATGTGGTAGCTGTCTTCGATGACGCGGAAGCTGGTGGCGAGGATGCCGTGCCAGAAGAGCGTGAGCTTCTCTTCCAGCGGGCGACCCGTCTCGATCATGCGCTTGAGCCACCACTTCTGGACCTCGGCCATCTGCTCGCGATCCATGCGTTCGCGGCGTTGACGCTCGAGGCGGAGCTCGGCCAGGCGGTTCTCGTCCTGGTTGCGCTGGGCCATGCGGTAGGCCTGACGCTCCTCCTCGGAGGGGGGCCGCATGATGTCCTGGTCGAAGGAGTCGGCCTTGGGGGGCGACGGGTCGTCGACCTTGTCGGGATTCAGGAGGTAGTCGACGCTCTTCTCGGGCCCCCAGGAAACCAGCAGGCGGATCTGCTGCTCGTTGCCGCCCAGGCCCGCGCGCCAGAGGAGGTGGCGGGCCTGCTCATAGCCGAACTTCTCCGGCTTGATGGGGCGGAGGGAGGCATCGATCGTGTCAGGGCGCTCCGGACGCGCGTCCGGACGCTCATCCGTCGCGGCGGGCGCGAGTGGCGCAGCTGGGACGGGTTCGTCCTTGGCGGCGGAGGGGGCGGCGGTCGCGGCGGCAGTGGACGAGGTCGTGTTCTGGAAGAGCATGCCGGCCTCCGTGGTTGGGCCCCGTGGTCGGGACAAGAGTGCATCGGTTCAACGCGGCGGGGGGGGGGAGATTGCCGGGCTGGCGGGGGGATTTGGAGGCGGGCGTGGCAGGGGTG
>CAZBXF010000383.1:0-1724 GCA_964495635.1 uncultured Phycisphaeraceae bacterium | reverse complement strand
TTGGTGTTGGTGGCGAAGGAGATCGCGGTGTTGAACGCAGACTTCGCCTCGACCGAGCCAAGCCCGGCGGGGTTCGCGGGCAGCATGTGCTGCAATCGCTGCAGTCCATACACGGTGATGAAGCCAAGGGCATTGAAGACGAGGATGCCCGCGGCGTATGGCTTCCATCCCGTCTCGACCGGTCGTCTCTCCACATCCGTGCGCACGCCGCAGAGGGAGTAGATACCTCGCTCCAGCCAGCCCACCGCTCGACCGAGCCCAAGCGGTGCTTCACCGGCCTTCCCTTCCAGCACACGGGCCATGAACCAGCCCAGCGGCTTGACCAGCGCGAGAAGTACCGCGAGGTAGATCGCCAGTTGCAGCGCGCCGGAGCCGGTGATTGCAGCCAGCGTCGGTGCAGGAATCAGAGCAGTCGCGGGATCGTTCATTGGAACCACTCCGGTTTGAGAAGCGCGATCAGGAGATAGACCAGGAGTGCCGCCGCGACGATCGCCGCGAGCGTGTAGATGACCGTCTGTGGTGTCATTGGCCGTTCTCCCCCCCAGCACTGCGCTGAGCAGCCACGTCGCGAGAGCCGGTCTGGTCGGGTCGCGGCGATTGACCGACTTGCCCCAGCCACTCGCACACACGCACCAAACCGAACGTGGCGAGCAGACAGCCGGCAAAGAACGCGATGGGGATGAGGTCGTTCATGGAATGGCCCGTGGACGGGAGAGGGACCGGCGACACAGTGCGAACATGGCATGAGCATCGCCATGCACGCGAACCTTGTCGCTCAGCCGGCCATAAACGCGATGCCCAATCGCATAAAGGCGGCATAAAGACGGCCAGCATGACGCGGATGGGGCCTTGAGACGCAGTTGTGGATTGATGCAGCGCTGATACGACAAGGCCACGCGTTGATGGCGCCCTGAGCGACATCACCGCAGAGCCCTCCACACTCATCTCGTCATGCCTTGGCACGGGTGCTCATCGCAGCGTCGACCCGCGGCATCCGGCTTGGAGTTCACGTCATGAGCGATACAGCGATCTGGTGCGTGTGGGGGGTGGCGGTGTTGCAGGTGTGTGCGGGCGTGGCCGCCAATGGCTACCTCGCATGGATGTTCATCCACGACCGGCTCGCGGGCCGCGCAGACGAGCGTGCGCGAAGGGAATTGTGGGTGCGTGACGCAGGGAAGGTGAGCACATCGCGCTCCGCAGCTGTCGCGAGCGACTCACCTGCGCCATCGTCACGGCGCGATGACGTGCTCGCCTGCACCGGGCTCGCGGCACTCGCCATGACCACCGCCGTCGCCGCTGCTCAACCAGCCGCTCCGCAGGATGATGGCGGCGTCCCTTCCGCCTCTTCCAGAACCCAAGAGGTCGAGGACGGGCACGCTGGCCAGACCAGTCCGACCACGCCGTCGAAGGGGAACTCCGCAGGAGGCTCGGCCTCAACGGCTGCACCCGTCGGCTCCGCCATCAGCGTCCAGCTCAACCTCGACTTCACCAATGCCTATTTCTACCGCGGCATTCGGCAGCAGGACAAGGGCCTGATTGTCCAGCCCGCCGCTCGACTCACGACACGCCTCGTTGATGATGCCGAGGTCAAACTCGACGGATTCCTGGGGACATGGAACAGCTTCGGCCCCAACGGCGGCACGCAGACGGGCGCGCTGGTCGAAGACTGGTACGAGTCCGACCTCTACGCAGGGTTTACGCTCTCGCGCGGCCAGCTCTCGCTC
>CAZBXF010000382.1:0-1743 GCA_964495635.1 uncultured Phycisphaeraceae bacterium | reverse complement strand
ACGGTTGATCTCAACACCTATCTCCCGACGCTGGGCATCGACCTCACCGGCTGGAACCTCCAGTACACCCGCGACATCTCCTCCGACGGCACCACCATCGTCGGCGATGGCGTGTTCAACGGCGAGTTCCGCGGGTGGGTCGTCACGATCCCCTCGCCCGGCGCGGCTGCGGTGCTGGGCCTGGGCGGGCTGATGGCCACGCGCCGCCGCCGCTCGATTGCGAACTGATCGGCCTTCGACTCGGTCTGACCCATCCTCACGCAACCGCCCTTGAAAGGGGGCGGTTGTTGCTTTGGAAAGAACGAGCCTGATCGATGCGGCGCGGGGTGACCTGATGCCGTCGTGGCTTGCTGGCCGGTTGTGTGTGGGACCTCCCGTGGACCCCGCGGGTGGCAGTGTGCTCGGCGACGAGAAAGTCTTGGAAGCGTGACACCTCTCGCGCTGCGGCGTCGCTTGGCGGGCGGAGATCGAGTGTTCCCGGTCTGTGTGCGGCCGGATCGGACCTCGCGTTACGGTACTCGTGGAGTGATGAAGTGAAGATCCAAGCAGACGGTTCCCCGCGTTGTTTCGGTCCGTCGGTGGTGGTGGGCCTCGTGGCCGTCGCTGGCTCACTGGTTGCCGCACCGGCCGCGCTCGGGCAGACCTTTACCAACCTCGGCGTTCTCGATGCCAACCACCAGTTTTCGCAGGCAGTCGCCGTGAGCAGCAACGGCCAGCACGTCGCGGGCAACAGCGGCGTGGGGCTCTTTGATCAGATGCGCGGGTTCCGCTGGTCGCAGGGTTCGGGACTGACGGACATGGGCACTGCGTCCGGTGAGGACTTCTACTACGCCGCGGGCATCAGCAACGACGGCGAGACGATCACAGGCGGGTACTTCTCGGGCCCGGGGGGCTCGGCCTTCCGCTGGACGTCAGGCTCTGGGTTCCAGCTTCTCGCCAATCTCCCGGGCGGGGACTCCTCCATCGGAGCTGGCATCAGTGCCGATGCGCAGTTCGTCGCGGGCACCAGCTTTGGAGACGCCGGTCGCGCAGTGCGGTGGAACGGCGCTGGGGTGCCGCAGGACCTTGGTGTGCTTCCGGGTGCCGCTGCCTCCACTGCGAATGCGATCAGTGGTGATGGCTCGACCGTGGTCGGCGAGAGCGACTTCTTCCCCTTCGTCTGGACCGAGGCGGGCGGAATGCAGCCGCTGCAGGCCTCTCAGGCGGCAACGGCCTTCGCGGTGAGCTTTGATGGCAGCGTCGCGGCGGGCTACGAGGGCGCGACTGCGGCCCGATGGAACAACGGTGTGCTGCAGGTCCTGCCCAATCTGCCCGGCGGCAGCATCGGCGCGGCGTATGCGATCAGCGGCAATGGACTGATCACCGGTGGCTTCGCTGACGATGCCGACTCCAACCTCTTTGCCACCATCTGGAGCGATTCGCTGGGTGCGGTGAATCTCAACACGTACCTGCCCACGCTCGGCATCGACCTGACGGGCTGGAACCTCGAGATCTGCACCGCGATCTCCTTCGACGGCAACACGCTCGTCGGTCAGGGGACCTTCAACGGCGAGACCCGCGGCTGGCACGCGACCATCCCGTCGCCCGGTGCGGTTGCGGTGCTGGGCCTGGGCGGGCTGATGGCGACGCGCCGCCGCCGCGGGGCCCTGTCCCTCAAGAACTGAAGTCTCGACATTCCTCTGTCGGGCCTTTGAATACAGCGGCCCCGGGCACCATCGTGGGGTCCGGGGCCGTTTGTGATTT
>CAZBXF010000381.1:0-1762 GCA_964495635.1 uncultured Phycisphaeraceae bacterium | reverse complement strand
GCAGGTAACAACATAGATCACGGCTCACTCAGATCGGGCACGCTCCCGACACAACGAACTGCGCCAGGATCTGCGCATCGGTGAGGTCCGCGTTCTCGTCGCCGTTGAGGTCGCCGTCGAGCCAGTTGGCACCGGGGGTCAGGAGGCCGACAAAGACCTGCGCCATCTGCTGAGCGTCCAGCAGATCGACGTTCTCGTCCTGGTTGAAGTCGTAATTGCACGGCGAGGGCACCGGGCTCGCGAACCGAATCCCGAGGTCGACTCCCTCGAACGTTGGAACAGTGTAATTGACAAAGGCCGGATCGAGCCCAAAGACGAAGTTCGGATCGGGGTTGAAGCCCGAGAACAGATCGCCACCCTTCTGGCCCCGGAAACCCTGATTGAACGCGGTGTCCTGGATCCACTCTCGCACGTTGCCGTTCATGTCGAACGCCCCGTAGAAGCTGGAGTTCCCGGCCGAGCCGACAGTCGTGAGGTTGCCATTCCGTCCGTTCCAGTCGGCGCCCGAGCCGTAGTTGACGGTCGTTGCACCCGGGTTGGCGATGTCGCCGGTCGCGGTTGCCGATGCAACAGTCGGCGAGTTATTGCTCCTCGTTGCGAATCGCCAGAAGTTGTCGGCGTCGCCACCCTGACTGGCGGGCTGGTGATAGCCGGCCTTGATGAACTCGTTCTCCGTGGGAAGAAAGACCTGACTGGGATTCGAGAGGTCGCGTGTGATGGCGAGGAGGATGTTGCCATTCAAGGTGTACGCGCCGCTCTCGGTGCCGCCCGAACCCTGCCCGTTGGTCAGCCAGTTGGCCATGCGGGCCGCGTCGAAGAAGCTCACGAAGTTCACGGGCTTGTTGCCCATGTTCGGCTTCACCGAGTAGGTGAACGAGCCGTCGGCGCCCGAGCGGGTGATGCCACCTCGTGGGTCTACGCCCATGCTGGGGTTGAAAAGTCCCCTTGGATCGCTCGCCGCGACGGCGTTGAGGAACGCGGCGTACTGCGCGTTGGTCACCTCGAAGGCGGCGATGCGAAACTCGTACGCGACCCCACCCCGACCAAAGGCGTTCGGGTCACCCGCGTTGCCGGCGTTGCCGACGGTCCGGAACTCCAAGCTGACCTGCGCTACGGCGGCAGACGCGCAGAGCCCGGTCACGGCCGCAACCGCGGCCACGCACAACGAGGTCTTCATGAACACTCTCTCCATCGAGGCTTGAGAACAACACACGCTCCCCGTGAACTCCACACCACGGTGGACCGCCATCGGTCTGGCTCGCATCCTTCTTCAATCCCCAACGAGAACACGATCGATACGGGAGGAGCCTGGAGGGAGATCCACTATCGCGGGGCATTCAAGTGGATTAAGAACTCTTAATGACATCTCGGGTCGAGGGTGCAATGACAGGAACGCCACATCCGGGGGCGAGAGACTTCTGACGGAGGTGTCCGCGATGTTCATCTCGGACTCTGGGCCTGCGAAACCGATGGAGCCACATATGGCCACGTTCCTCCTGCTGATCTTCCTCACCACCGGCGGCGTCTTCGTCGCGCTGGGCCTTCCCCTCATGCGCGGCAAGGTCAAGCCCAACTGGGCCTACGGCTTCCGAACGCAAGCAACCCTCAACGACCCCGACATCTGGTACCCCGTCAACCGCGCAGGCGGCACCGCCATCACGCTCGGCGGCATCGCAGTCGCCCTCGTCGCGATCGCGACCTTCTTCGCACGCTTCAGCGTCGAGACCACCGCCGCCATCAACCTCGGCGCCATGTTCGCCGC
>CAZBXF010000380.1:0-1771 GCA_964495635.1 uncultured Phycisphaeraceae bacterium | reverse complement strand
TCGGTCATTGCGAGTGGCTTCAGCCACTCGAAGGCATGTCCCTTGAACTCCTGGCCCCTTGGGCCAACCCCGTGTGTGTGGAGTCGCGGGGGCCCCTCCGCAGGTCGGAGGTCGGCCCCAGGGGCCGAAACACCAGAGAGGCCCTTGCCGAGTGGCTGAAGCCACTCGCAATGACCGAGCGCCCAAGGGGCGAAAGGCGAGTCGCCGCATGGCCGCATGGCCTTATCGCCGCATGGCTCGAAGGCCCGGGAAGCGAGTTGCTTGAGTGCACGGCGTTACCCGTTGGGGCTGAGGAACACGCAATCGCGGCCTGCGGATCGGTCTGGGCTTCGGATCTTGCGATTGCCTTGGCGTGCCCGGCGGGGGCGCCAAGCGCGGCGACGTTCACGTCGACTTTCTGTAGTACGGAACGCGAAAGCCCTTCCAGTATTCCGACGGCTCTTTCAGTGTGCGCTTTGCTAAGTCGGGGATGATGCAATCTGTGAACTCGCGCAGAGCGAGCTCGGCCAGCTGCCATTCTTCCAGCCAGCTCTACTGCACCAACCCCTTCGTCAGCCGCATGAACGCCGTCTCCAGGTTGATCGGCTCTTCCGCGAACTTTGTCAGCCGGTAGCCGCCGTTGATGAGGACGTTGGGGATGTCGCTGGCGCTGGCGCCCTGGCCTTCTTCGTAGTTGACGTGCAGCACCCGGCCCGCGCGGCCGTCGGCCATGTCTTCTGGCGCGAGGGCGACCTTCTTGACGCCGGGGAGCTTCTGCAGCACGCGGCCTGCTTCGTCCCAGCGGTCGGCGACGCCGACGTGGAGGACGAAGCCCATCTTGGCGCGCCGGACGATCTCGTCGACGGTGCCGCTGAAGAGGAGCTGGCCGCGCTCGATGATGCCGACTACGTTGCAGAGCTCGGCGAGCTCGGGGAGGATGTGGCTCGAGATGAGGATCGTCTTGCCCATGCGCCGGAGCTCCTTGAGGAGCTCGCGCATCTCGATGCGGGCGCGGGGGTCAAGGCCCGAGGCGGGCTCGTCCATGAGGAGGACCTTGGGATCGTGCAGGAGAACTCGCGCGACGGCGAGGCGCTGGCGCATGCCTCGGGAGAGGCTGTTCACTTCTGCGGTGGCCTTGTACCCAAGGTCGGTGAGCTCGAGGACGTCGTGGACGACCTTCTTCCGCTGGGGTCCGTGGATGTTGTACGCCGCGGCGAAGAATTCGAGGTACTCGGTGACGACCATGTCCTCGTACTGGCCGAGCTCATCGGCGACGTAGCCGATCATGGGGCGGATCTGGCGGTTCTGATAGCCGACGGTGAGGCCGGCGACGTTGGCCTGGCCGCTGCTGGGCTTCAAGAGTGTGGCGAGGATCTTGATGGTGGTGGTCTTGCCGGCGCCGTTGGGGCCGATGAAGCCGAAGCAGTCGCCCTCGTTGATGGTGAGGTTGAGGTTGTTGAGCGCGACGAGGTCGCCGTAGCGCTTGGTCAGGTTGATCGTCTCGATCATGGGCACGGGTGTGGGCCCTCCTCTGGTGATGGAGCTTGCGTGCGGTCTTCAGCCGCCGGCCGGCGGGGTTGGTGGCTGGTCTGCCGGCGCGTCGGGCGTGTCGGGGGTGGCGGGAGTTGGTCCGGTTTCGTCGCCGGTGCGTGGCGGGGCTGCGACGAAGGGGTTGGCGGGGTGCGTTGGCGGGTTGCTTCCGAGAGGGTACACCCAGCGCACGACAACGGTCCCGCTCGATGCAAACTCGGCATCATCGAGGCGGAGCGGGACGGGGGAGGGTGCCTCGGTC
>CAZBXF010000379.1:0-1783 GCA_964495635.1 uncultured Phycisphaeraceae bacterium | reverse complement strand
TGGCGTCCTCGACCTCCGGCCCTACGTCGACCTCAGCTTCCATTGGGGCGACCTCGTCCCCCTGCTCGGCCTCGGTGGTTCCTACTTCCTCGGCATGCTCGCCTTCGAGCTCCTCGTCTACGCGGGCGTGCGTGAGTGCCGCTACGCCGCCAGGCTCCCGGCACCGCGACCCACCCCCTGAACACCGCGCACGCCCGCGCTAAACTCCGTCCTTGCCGGAACGGAGTCCGCCCTGTCCACCGCCCCCAACAGCACGGCCGCCACAATCGCGAGCCCGCCGCCCAGCCGCTGGGGTGTTCTGCGCCACCCCCACTTCCGCATCGTCTGGTTCGCCTCGTGCGGCTCGTACCTCGGCAACTGGTTCGAGTTCGTCGGCACCCAGTGGCTCATCACCGAGAAGACCGAGTCGATGGTCTGGTCGAGCTACCTCGGCGCCGCACACCTTCTCCCCTCCCTCTTCCTCGGAATCCTCGGCGGCATCGTCGCCGACAGGGTCAATCGCCGCACACTCCTCCTCGTCACCCAGGCCATCATGATGGTCATCGCGCTGGCCTTCGCCGCCGTCGTCTGGCTCGATGTCGCCACCCCATGGATCCTCATCAGCCTCGCCCTGCTCCAGGGCATCACCATCGCATTCAACACGCCGGCATGGCAGGTGCTCGTCCCCAGGCTCGTCCCGCGCGACGAGCTCGTGAAGGCCATCACGCTCCAGGGAATCACATTCAACGCCACACGAACCGTCGGCCCCGCAGTCGGCGGCATCATCATGGGCGTCTGGAGCCCCACCGCCCTCTTCCTCCTCAACGCCCTTTCATTCATCGGCGTCATGCTCGCGGTCCTCAAGACCCCCGACGCCCCAGCCCCCGACGCCGAACCCGGATGGCATCGCAAGGTCTGGGCCGACACCAAGGCCTCCCTCCGATTCGTCCTCCTCGAGCGCGGCCCGCGCGCCGCCTTCCTCGCCACCACCATCTTCGCCGCCTTCGGAACCCCCGTCCTCCGCTTCCTCTCCATCTTCGCCGAGCACGTCTACGGGCTGCAGCCGCAGTACCACGAGAAGGTCTTCGGCATCCTCACAGGCATCATGGGCATCGGCGCCGTCGTCGGCGGCCTCTGCCTCCGCTTCGTCCCCCCCTGGTACCCGAAGCACCACTTCATCCCCCTCTCCGTTCTCCTCGGTGGACTCTGGATCCTGATCTTCTGCTTCACCAGCAACGTCTGGGTCGCCGGCACATTCATGTTCTTCGTTGGCTGGTTCTGGATGTGGGCCTTCAACTCCGCCATGGCCGCGCTCCAGATGCTCGTCACCGACTCCATGCGCGGCCGCGCACTCGCCGTCTGCAACACCCTCGCCATGGGCCTCATGCCCGCGGGCTACTTCTTCGCCTCCGCCGTCGGCGAGGCCGGCGCCGCCTGGGTCCGCCACATCTCGCCCGCCGACTGGAGCCCGGGCCTCGCCACCCAGCTCGGCGTCGGCATCTGCGCCCTCATCCTCGTCGCCTCAGGACTCGTCATGGTCATCTGGCGAACACCCGAAGTCGACGGCCTCAAGCCCGGCGACCCAGGCTACGACCGAAACCCAGGCTTCCTAAGAGGCCTCTTCGCCACAGCTCACAAGCCCTGATTAGAGCTCCCCTGCCTGCCTGCTTGCCTCCCTGCCTTCCTGCCTTCCCCTAGCACGACACCTCAAAGAACCGCTGCGCACTCCCCCCCTCCCCAACGGCAAACCGCACATCCTTCCCGCACTTCGGGCACCGCGCCTGGTACCGGCTCCCGTCCACCG
>CAZBXF010000378.1:0-1790 GCA_964495635.1 uncultured Phycisphaeraceae bacterium | reverse complement strand
GGCATCAGCTTCCACTCGTCCATGTAGACGACCCAGGAAGACTTCCACTACGGCGTCCGCCAGCCGCCCACCTATCACGGCGCCATGGACCAGGGGCAGATCTCCGAGCACAGCTTCAACTACATGCTCGATTGCGTCATCGCCATGAAGGAAGCCCTTGGCGACAAGGTCTCGCTCGCCCTCGACTGCGGCCCCGGCTGGTTCCTCAACGATGCCATCCGCTTTGCCCGCGCGGTGGAAAAACACAACCTGATGTGGCTCGAGGACATGCTGACCGGCGACTATGTCCCGTGGGTCAACCCGCAGGCCTATCGCGAGCTCACCACCTCGACCACCACGCCGATCCATACCGGCGAGCAGATCTACCTGCGCCACAATTTCAAGGAACTGATCGAGACCCAGGCCGTCCGCGTCATCGGTCCTGATCCGGCCGATATCGGTGGCATTGCCGAGCTCAAGTGGGTCACCGAGCACGCCTACATGCATTCGATCATGATGGCCCCGCACGGCACCGCCAACGGCCTGCTCGGCCTCGGCGCGCTGATCAACGTCTGCGCCACGCTACCGGCCAACTACATCGCCTTCGAGTACCCCTCGGCCTCCGACCCCTGGTGGAACGACATCGTCATCGGCCTCCCCGATGGCCCGATCGTCAAAAACTCCCACGTCGACCTGCTCCCGGCCCCCGGTCTCGGCCTCGACATCGACGCCGCCGGCGCCAAGAAATACCTCAAGGAAGAAGACGCCGGCTTCTTCGACGCCTGACACACGGGCCCCGTTGCGAGGCTTCGAGCCAACCGCAGGTCAGATCGCTCCAGTGGAGCGATCTGAGGCGAGAAGGCCACGAGGGCTGTGCCCGAGTTGCTTGGCCGCGTGCATCGGCCGCAGTGTCACCTCCCCCCTTGCGGGGCTTCGAGCCGGCCGAAGGTCAGATCGCTCCAGTGGAGCGATCTGAGGCGAGAAGGCCACAAGGGCTGTGCCCGAGTGGCTTGGACAGGGTGGGGGGATGAGAGCCCGGTCTGGTCGAACCGCCTACAACACGCGCCCCATCTTCATCGGACTGGTCTAGACAGGGTGATGGCCATAGGATCCGGTCATCGGCAGGTGTATCAACACCTGCCGATGACCCCAAAACCAAACGATTTCAGCTATTTGCGCCAGGCTTCACGATCTTCCGCAAAACCAGTTGATCCTCACGAGCATTGCCGCTACAAGGCACCCCGAAACGACACCCCGGCGCCCGGCGCCGCTGTCCTTTCCTTGCGCTCCGCGCTTGGGGAATAGTTCAACGGTAGAACTACGGACTCTGACTCCGTCAATCTTGGTTCGAATCCAGGTTCCCCAGCCAGCGCAGAAACCCAATAATTACAGCATCTTGCGCTTAGTTTTACCCTAGTGTTGGCTCGCTTTGGTGTGCCAGTCGCGTGCCGTCCATCCTCGAGCATTTCCGGGCGTTTCCTTGCGGTTCCGGCAAGTCCATGGCACACCGGATGGCACACAAGCCATAGGTCTTGCCCTTGGGTTTTAGGGAGTTCGAATGATGGCCCGATGGGGCCTCGCAGCACTTCTATTGATCTGTACTTGGTCGCCTGCGGTGGCCCAGTCTGAAGCACTGGCGCGACAGTCCGTTACCGCATGGGCGGCCTTTGGCTGCTCCGCGTTTGTCACTGGTGAGCCGGAGGAGGCACGCCTGCTTGAGCTCGGGCGCATTCTTGGGGGCCAGTTCTTCCACGCTAGGAGTGAAGGCCTGATCGAAATCGCTGACCTAGAGTCAAACACAGCTTTTGATT
>CAZBXF010000377.1:0-1798 GCA_964495635.1 uncultured Phycisphaeraceae bacterium | reverse complement strand
CCGCATCCAGCGCAATGACCTCAAACGCCGCATGCGCCGCCAGAAACGCCGTGTTCCCCGCCACGTCCCGGTCCGGCAGCACCTCGACCACATCCGCCCCCGCCAGACGCACGCCCCTCAGCGAGCGCAGCAGCGACAGCAACTCGTGCGACGCCAGCCCGCCCACGCTCGGCGTCCCCGTTCCCGGCGCGAACGCCGGATCGACCACATCGATATCCAGCGACACATACGCCGCGCGTCCACCAAGCCTCGCGGCAAAGTCCCGCAGCGCCGCCGCCCCCGACACCCGCGCCTCATCCGCCGACAGGATCCGCACGCCCCGCGACCTCGCAAACTCAAGGTCGGTCCCGGAGTTCAGCGGCCCCCGGATCCCCAGCGAGATCATCGCCCCCGGATCAACGATCCCATCCTCCACAGCCCGGATGAACGGCGACGCGTGCCCCCATCGCTCCCCCCACACCGCATCCACCGTGTCCAGGTGCGCATCAAAGTGCACCAGCGCCAAGCCGCCCTTCGGACTGCCCAGCCGCTCCCACGTCGCCCGCATGTTCGCGTACGCGATCGAGTGATCCCCGCCGAGGGCCAGCAGCCTCGTCCCCGGATCCGCAAGCCCCCGCGCCCACGCCGCCGAAGCGTCCAGCGTCTCCTTGATCGAGTACGGCCGCACCGGCGCATCCCCGGCGTCCGCAAGGCTCAGCTTCTCGCACACATCCACCCCATGCTCCACGTGGTACCGCTTCACATACTGCGAAGCCTCCCGGATCGCCCGCGGCCCGAACCTCGCCCCCGGCCGGAACGTCACACCCCCATCGAACGGAATCCCATACACCGCCCAGTCCACCGGCCGATGGGCCGCCTCCACCGCCTCCAGCATCGGATACCGGGCAAACGTCGAGATCCCCGCGAACCGCGGCGAGACACGCGCATCTGGTAGTCTGGTTGGCATCGACTCGGACTGTATCGAAGGGAGGCGACATGAGCCAGTTGACCACATCCGCGGTGCCCAGCTCCTACTCATTCTCTAGCGCCCTCGCCGGCGGCTTTGATCTCTACAAGCGCTGCTTCGGCAAGCTCATGTTCCTCGTCCTCTTCTTCGGCCCCATCTCGTTCATCCTGGGTGCGCCCGCGCTCTGGCTGCAGTTGTCCGGCGGGCCCAAGTGGCTCGCACTCCCCGTGGTCTTCGTGCTGCAGTCGTTCATCGGGGCCCATCTCGCGGTGAGCGCGATCCTCATCGCCGTCGAGCTCGCTCGCGGCAAGCCCTGGGAACAGATCTCCTTCTTCGCCGGCTTCCAGCGCTACTGGACGATCGTCTCCATCGCCCTGATCCTCGAGAGTGCCCGAGTCCTGTTCGCGCTTCCCCAGATGGCGATCACGTCCATCGCGGCAACGCCAGCCCCCGAGCCCACGCCGGTCCTTGACGCCTCCCGCCCGCTCGCGGTCCTCGTCCTCCTGATGCCTCTGAAGATCCTCTTCGGCTGGGTCTCCGTCCGGCTCACCATCACCCAACTCCTCGCCGCCGATCCCGCCGAACCCTCCCGCCCCGTCGGGGATGCGCTCCGGCTCGGCTGGGGCCTCACCGACGGCATCAAGGGTTGGTCCATCTATCTTCTCGGAGCGGTCCTCGGCCTCTTCATGCTGGTCGGACTGCTCGCCCTCATCCTCCCCGCCATCTTCATCTCGCTGCCGCTCGCGTTCGCCACCATCGCCGTCGCGTACACACAGCTGCGCGGGCAGTCGGCCTCCAACCCGGCCCCAACCGACTCCGCCCCATTGCCGCCGGGCCTCAGCGCCCCGGAGC
>CAZBXF010000376.1:0-1809 GCA_964495635.1 uncultured Phycisphaeraceae bacterium | reverse complement strand
GCCGGAGCACCATCGGCGTCAGGCTCGCCGTCTCCCCACCAGGAGATTTCTAGTAGTTCGAAATCGGGTCGAAGACCTCGAAAGTCGGCGCAAGCAACGGCGCCATCAAGACGCTGTTCTTCGTTGGCGCCACCTCGTCGAGCGTGCGCGCCTTACGAAGCATCATCAATGCGTAGCGCGCTGCCGAGATGATGTCGTCGTCCAGCTTGACGATCTGCCCCTCTTTGCGGTGGTAACCCCGCATCTCGGAGAAGAAGTCCTCCACGTTGGTGAAGACCCGAAAGCGCCGCGTCTGCATGCGCTCCAACATCATCGACACCCCAGCCTCGACCGAATTGCCGCCGGGCTTGCCGTCGGCCGTAGGCGAAAACTGGGCCCGCTCCGGCAGCATGTTGACGCCGTAGTCCTTGTACTGCTTCATCAGCTGTACGCCCGACGTCTTGTCGTGCTGGAGACCGTCGTGCGGCCAGGCCCACGGCACGTGCTGGTACCCCTTGCCCAGGATCATCATCGAGTGCTCGATGGCGCTCTTGTTCTTCACCTTCCACGCGTCGTACAGGTAGACGGTGTCGGTGTCCCGGTCGTGCGCCAGGCAGGCAAAACCTGCAGGGTGCGACCAGCCGAAATCGATGCCGTTGATGCGAGCCCAGTGCGCCGGAATCGGGAACGGGTCGCATTTGATGCTTGACTCGGCCACCGGAAAGATCAAGCCCTCGCCGACCATCGGGATCCCGCGGGCGCGCGCCTCGCGCTCGTGCTCCGGGTATGCGGCGATGATCGCGGCCTTCTCCGCGGCCGTGTAGTGATCGACGTCCTCGATCGTCATCGTCGTGACCGCGGTGCCTTCGGGCTTCTCCTTCAAGAATCGCTGCACCACCTTCGACATGCCCAGCAGCGGCGTGAACGTCATGAACACCAGGCCGCCCGTCGCGTTGGTCCGCGTCAGGGCTTCCGAGTAGATGTCCAGCGGACATTCTTCGTCGAGCCACACGCCATCCAGCGTGTCAGCCTGCCACTTCGTGCGGCCTTGGTCGTACGAGTTGAACTGAATGACGGACTCGCCGCCGTACTCGTTCTTGACGGTGATGCTGGCCAGGGCGTCGGCGACGCCGGGCTTGCGCGACCAGCCCACGATGGCGTCTTTGGGCAGCGCGCCGGTGCCCCACTCCACTTCGCGCTCTGGCGCGCCCACCAGCAGGCGCTGCACGCCTTTGCGCGTCAGCTCCGCGGATTCTGAGCCGCAAATCCAGCGCGTCGGTCGGTGGAAGCGGTAGCCCTCCCAGTCGGCCGGATAGCGCCCCGTGGCGTGGTACGCCACCTCAGCCGCGCCGCTGAACGTCTTGCCTAGCTGGTTGCCCGCCAGAAACAGGCGCTCGCGGTACGTGCGACCGAGGGCGTGGAACTCCTTCTGCTTCGGGTACGGCTTGTACTGCTGCAGCCAATGCTCGCGCGCCCGGCGGTCCTTCAGCTCGAGCAGCTTGAGCAGCTCGAGCTTCTCCTCCGGGTCCAGCGCGAGAAGGGCTTGCAGGTCCATCAGCTCAGTCGCCCCATCTTGGCCAGCCGCAAAAGAGCAAGGGCGGCAGCTTGCGCGGCCGGGCATCGAGCGGCTTGTAGCTGATCGTCCGCAGTTGGCCTGACGGGCGCAGCTCCTTGTAGAGCACGTGCGGAAACGGACCCCAATCGCTTCGACGGAAAGAGATGTAGCGCCGGCGTGCCTTGCCCCTGCGACGCCAGTACATCGCGGCGGCCCAGAAAAGGCAGTTCGTGCGCATGGCTCATCACGTCGGCAGCCCGCAGACGACCTTGGGA
>CAZBXF010000375.1:0-1829 GCA_964495635.1 uncultured Phycisphaeraceae bacterium | reverse complement strand
CCACCCCCACCCTCGCAAAGATCGCCCGATGGTCCGAGCCCGTCGATTCGCCCAGCTCCGCGTGCGTTGCTACCAGCCCGTTCCCGAGCAGCACGTGGTCGATCTTGACGCCCATCAGTGAGAAGAGGCCCGCATCCACCGGCCATGTCGCGCCGAGGCCGGCGTTTCGCTGCGTCCATGCATCGTCAAGGCCCGCGCTGTGCATCCAGCCCATGCCCATCGACTCGGGCGTGCAGTTGAAGTCGCCGGCGATGATGAGGGGGCGTCTTTCTTCCTCTGCCCACGCCGCGAGGGCGCGCATCAGTTCCCGCTGCGAGCGCAGATACGAGAACGACACCGGCGGCAGCGTGTGCACGCCCTGCACCACCACCTCGCGCCCATCGATCTCGACCACGACACGGATCTGCGGCTCCGTCAGCGGCACACCCAGGTCCGGGTACGGCTGCGGCGTGCCGATGAAGGCATGCTTCGAGAGCACCGCCATCCCGAATGCGTCCTCGCGCCACGCATCAACAAAGTGCGGGTAGCGCTCGCGCAACTCGGGCACGATGGTCCGCACGCGCGAGTTGTGCTCCTGGATGATGACGATGTCGGCATCCACCCGCTCAATCTCCGCGAGCAGGCGCGCCGGATCGACCCTTCCGACCTGCGCATTGACTGAATAAACGCTGAGCATCGGCGCGCCCACCGCCGGCGCCTCGCCCCGCGGCCGCAGCGACCAGAGGAGCGGCCAAGCGCACCAGAGCGCAACGACACCCGTCACCAGCGCGGGCTTCCACAGCCGGCGCAGCAACATGAGCACCACCACGAGCGCGAGGCCGAGGCTGATGTGGTAGCCGAACGTGCGGCCGCAGAAGGCGAGCCAGTTGAGGGCTTCGATGAAGCGACCCGAGTCGCCAAAGTCCGGCCACAGCCAGGCGAACGCAACGCCCGCCGCGGCGACGATCGTGACAAACCAGGCAAGCAGAACGGAAGGCAGACCCGGCCCGCGCGAGGCCGGCAACGGCGGCGTGTTCATGGCCCGGTCTACGCCCGCGGCGGCCGCCAAGTTCGGAGACCGGCCACCCGCCGCGATCAGTCAAGCCACTCAATGGCGCCGGTGTCAAGGTCGTACATCCCGCCGATCACGACGAGCTCGCCCTTCGCCACGCGCTCCGCGAGGACCGGGCTCCGGCCGGTGATGTCGCGGACCGTCATCCGCACGTTCTCGATCGCCACGGCCTGCACAAAGGCCTCGTCCTTGGAGTTGTGCGAGCCCTGCGGGAACTTCGCCCTTGTGGCATCGACCGCGGGCCTGATATTCGCGAGCGTGGCCGTCAGGTTGCCGAGCTTCGCGTCGTCCGCGGCACCCTTCACCGCACCGCAGTGCGAGTGCCCGAGCACGACAATCGCCTTCGCCCCGGCCACCGCCGTCGCAAACTCCATGCTCCCCAGCATGTCCTCGTTCTCGAAGTTGCCCGCGACGCGCCCGACGAAGATGTCGCCGATCCCCTGATCAAAGACCAGCTCCGGCGGCACGCGAGAATCAAGGCACGAGAGCACCACCGCCTTCGGGAACTGCCCATGGGCCGTCTTCTGCACCTGCGCAAGATGGTCGAAGTTTGTGCTCTGGCCCTTCACGAAGCGCTGGTTACCCGCCTTCAGATCGGCAACCACCGCCGCCGGCGTCATCGTCGCGCGGGCGTCGGAAGTCAGCACGCTCCCGACGGCGCCACCACGGCCCGACTGGCACCCGGCAACACCGGCGAGCGCCATCAGGCCAAGCGTGACAGCCATCAGTCCAAAGCCGCGAGAGACCGGCAACAACGCGTGGGAGGTGTTCATGGAAC
>CAZBXF010000374.1:0-1840 GCA_964495635.1 uncultured Phycisphaeraceae bacterium | reverse complement strand
GAAAAACGCCGTGCCCCCGGACAGGAGCACGGCGCATCGAAGTCTTCAATCCTGCGTCTGCCTCTGGCGCCCGCCACACAGTGGCGCGGCGTCCAGCCAGACTCACACCGCCGACTTGAGGCCCTTGAGCGCGCGGACCTTGACGACGGTCTTGGCCGGCTTGGCCTTCACGGTCATCATCTCGCCCGGCTTGAACGGGTTCGGCTTCGTGGCGGCCTTGGTGGCGGGCTTGTAGGTCGAGGTGACCTTCATGAGCCCAGGCACCACGAACATGCGGGGCTTGTCAGCGCCCGGCTTGGCGAGATCGACGACCATCACGCGAGCGAGGGTGTCGAAGATCCCAGCGACCTGCTTGCGGGCGAGGCCGTTGTGCTCAGCCAGCAGCGTGAAGAGCTCGCTCTTCTTGCGGGGCTTCGCCGAGGCAACGAGCTTCGCGGGCTTGGGGGCGGCGGGGGCTTTGGCGGCTTTCTTGGCCATGGGGTCTCTCCAAAACTGCGTGATTTCCGAGCGTTCCTTAGGTCCCGATGCGTCTGTTCTAGCAGCAACTCCGCTGCGTCGCAAGTCCGGTGCCTTCGCTCCCACGCGTTTTCAGGCTGGTTTTGTCGGTTGGCTCCGAGCGTTACCTCTACAGATTCCTCCACTCATTTTTGGTCCGCCCCCGATTTTGGCCCGATTTCCGCGGCTTCCGCACCCCCGCCACCACCTCCGTCCCCCCGGCCCACTCCCTCGATCAGGTCCAAAACCAGCAGAGAATGGTCCGAAACGCCACTTTCTCGCGGCCCATGGTCGTGCCACACCTCCCCGATCCGATCCGCCAGCGCCGCCGACACATACGCAGCATCGATCCTCGAGCCCGACGCCGCCCCGCCAATCGCACCGCCCGACCATCCCCGCCCTCCCTCCATCCGCTCCACAATCCCCCGCGGCAGACGCCATGTCGCCTCCCGCTGCCCCGGGTGCGCACGCAACCACGCATCCTTGAAGCCATGTGAAGAAAAAACCCCCATCAGGTCCGCACAGCTCGTCACCCCAAAGTCATTCCGGCTCGTGTCGATCCCGCGCCGCGCTGTGTTCAGGTCTCCCACAAGCACGCACGCCCCAGCGCCCCAGACCGGTGCCATAGACACCAGGTGCCGCCAGAACCGCGCCTTCCTCCCCCCCTCCACCCGATCCGGCACATGCACCCCCACCAGATCCAGCCGCGCCGCCCCCTCGCCCACCACCGCGTGCAAGAACCTCCCGCCATCGACCTCCGGCCCATCCTCCACCACCTCAAGACGTTGGCGTGAGGCCATCAGCACCGCGTTGCCCCCCTCCCGCGCCACACTCGTCAGCTGGTGCTCCAGCCCCGCGTCCGCCAGCATCGCCCGAAGCTGCCCACCCCGCGACGCCCGAAACTCGGTCAGCACCACGACATCCGGCTCGCGCGCCAGGATCGCAAGCGTGATCTCAGGAATCCGCTTCGGCCCGCCCCCATGCAGGATGTTCCACGACAGGATTCGCAGTCCCGGCCTCATCGCCGGAGCGTACCGACCAGTCGCACCCACCGCCCGCACCGCGAAGGGCCTCACCCTCGCTTCCTACCGTCCCGCATCATGACATCAGGCCCCTCCTCCACCCCCTCCTCGCCATCCACTTCGACGCCCCCCGCCGCCGCGCGCCCTGCCCCGTCCGCAGCGCCCCTCGTCACCCGCTTCGCCCCCTCCCCAACCGGCCACCTCCACATCGGCGGCGCCCGCAGCGCCCTCTTCTGCTGGGCCTTCGCCAGAGCCAATGGCGGCCGCTTCATGATCCGCATCGAGGACACCGACCAGGCCCGCTCCAGCGATGAGTCCGCCCG
>CAZBXF010000373.1:0-1844 GCA_964495635.1 uncultured Phycisphaeraceae bacterium | reverse complement strand
GAACTGGAAGGATTGGGTTGGCGCGACGACGACTTCGAGGCGCGCGTTGGGCGCGGCCGTGCCGATGCCGACGTTACCGCCGCCCGCGCCGATTGAGACGGGGTTGGCCGCGGTGCTACCGCGGAGGTTCAGGAAGAGCGTCCCGCCTACGGACTCGATCTGGTTCGAGTCCATGAGGAGGGCGGAGAAGCCGTCGGAAATCTTGAACGGCCCGACCGATGCCTCGGTGAGTATGAGGGGAAGGCCGAGGGGGTCGCGGATGTTGAGGCGCGAGGTCGGCGTGGTGGTTCCCAGGCCGACGAAGCCGGAGAACGAGTTCACGGCGCTGAAGGCGTTGACGCTCGCGAGGCGTGGGATGTTGGTGGAGAGCCGGGCGTCCGTGAGCGTGCCGGAGACGATCGCGCTGGCATCGTGCGAGTGGACGGTTGGTGCGAAGGCGGTGGAGTTGAGGCCGTCGAGGAGGTCCGCGTTGAGGTTCGTGACCAGCCCGTTGCCGGAGACCGTGAAGGGCGAGCTCCCGCCGCTGAAGTTCGGCGGGCTCGCAAACGTCTTGATGCCTGTGAACGTCTGATTCAGGCTGTTGGTCGTGACGTTTCCCGAGAGGCGCGAGTCGGAGATCGTGCCGGCCGTGAGGTTGCTCGCGTTGGTGTAGAACGTCGCCGGCTGACCGTTCAGGCTGGTCGCGTTGGTAGCGCTGCCCGCAACGAGCGAGAAGGCGGCGTTCGGTGCTGCGGTCAGCTCCTGGCGAGGCAGGAGCGGCGTATAGCCAACGATCACGGCGCAGCTGCCGCCGCTTCCGGGCCGCACCGCGATCTCAAGGAAGCGGCGCTGTCCGGCGAAGACGGTTCCGAAATCGAGCTGGGTGGAGAAGCGTCCATCCACGATCGTGATGTCGTCGACGCAGAGCGTGGGACCGATCTGCACGCCGCCGGGCGAGGCGGCCTGGTCGTAGAGGCGGAAGCGCAGGTCGAAGGTGCCGTTGGCGGGGACGCCGGCGTCGCTGAGGGAGCCCTGGTAGGTGAAGCTCGTGGTGAGGGGCTGGGCGAGGGCCGCGCTGGCGCACGCGAGGGCGCTGAGGCTGGCGATGGTGGTGATGATCATCGATGAACGCATTGGGTGCTTCCGGAGTTGAGTGCGGCGCGGACCGCGAACGGGATGAGGATGACGCTGTTCGGGCCCCGGCCCTGGGGTTCCCAAGTCGCACGGTCCAGCCGGCCCCCTGATTGGTTGAACCGGCTCGATTGATCAGGGTGCGGGGCTGGTCACGTTGTACTGAACCCGGACGCCGTAGATCCCGATGTTGCCGGACCACGTTGCGAACGGACCAAAGGCACCGTTCGTCTTGGGCTCCACCAGGATCTCCAGCGTGCTGTTGGCATTATCAACAACGATCGGCGGCGCGATGGGGAGCTCGATCGGAATGCCATCGCCAAAGAACGCCTGTGTGAGCGCACTTGCGATCGAGGTTGCCGAGCCGTCATTCAAAGATGTGCGAACCAGGTTCAGATCCATCCAGCGGTTCATGTCAACGTCGCGGATCGTGAATCGCACGCCGGTGATGACGGCCCCGTGAGGGAGGTCGAGCGCCAGGTGCAGCCTCGAAAAGCCGTCTCCGCTGACCGTGTCGCTATCGCCAGTCACAAACTGCTCCCAGGTTCCAGCGCGGACTGGGAGCCGGACCGAGCCTGTGAACGCGCCCGCCGGATACGCACGGAACCGCGTGACCGGCGCCGCATACGCAACACTTCCTGCCGAGAGCGTTCCCGGCACGGTGACTGTCCCTGCGGTGTCGATGGTCAGGCGCGGCGCGTTGCCTGTGCCCAGGAGGCGCATGCCGCCGCTGG
>CAZBXF010000372.1:0-1849 GCA_964495635.1 uncultured Phycisphaeraceae bacterium | reverse complement strand
CTTGGTGGCGCGCTCGAGCAGGCGGCTGTGGAGATAGAAGACGTCGCCGGGGTACGCCTCGCGGCCGGGCGGACGACGCAGCAGCAGCGAGAGCTGGCGATACGCAACCGCCTGCTTCGAAAGATCGTCATAGATGCACAGGGCGTGCTTGGGCATCGGAACGCCGCCGGGCAGCGTCGCGTTCTTGTTCATCCCCTGCCACATGAAGTACTCGCCCATCGTGCAGCCCGAGTACGGCGCGATGTACTGCATCGGTGCCGCGGCGGAGCTCGACGCGTTCACCACGATCGTGTAGTCCATCGCGCCCTTCTTGCGAAGGACCTCGACGACGCCCGCAACCGTGGACTCCTTCTGACCAACCGCGACGTAGATGCACACCACCGCCTCCGGCGTGCCCCAGTACTGCTTCTGGTTGATGATGGTGTCGAGGGCGACGGCGGTCTTGCCCGTCTTGCGGTCACCGATGATCAGCTCGCGCTGCCCGCGGCCGATCGGGATCATCGCGTCGATGGCCTTGACGCCCGTCTGCAGGGGCTCGGTCACGGGCTGACGCTCGGCGATGCCGGGAGCGATGATGTCGACCTTGCGGAACTCGGTCGTGTTGATCGGGCCCTGGTTGTCCACCGGGCGGCCGAGGGGATCAACCACGCGGCCCAGCAGCGCCTCGCCGACGGGCACCTCCAGCAGGCGGCCGGTCGCCTTGACGAGATCGCCCTCCTTCACGGAGAGGTAATCGCCGTAGATGACCGCGCCGACCGTGTCGAGCTCAAGGTTGAAGACCTGGCCCATGACGTTGCCGGCCTCGGTCTGGAACTCCAGCAGCTCGCCCGCCATGGCCTTGGAGAGGCCATAGATGCGGGCGATGCCGTCGCCGACCTCCACCACGCGGCCAACTTCCGAGACCTCAAGCTGGGCGTCGTACTGCTCGATCTCCTGGCGGATCACAGAGGCAATCTCGTCGGTGCGGATCTTCATGAGGTTCTCTCGGGGAAAGGGTCGAAACTGGAACGCCGCGGCCGCCGCGCAAGGGCCCGGAATGGTCCGGAACGCACCCCGCAGGCAGGGAGGCAAGGGTAGACACTTCGTCCAGAAGAGTCACGGCTGTCGGGTACGCGAAGGCCAAACCGGCGACAGGCAAGACAGGGAAAGCACCGGACAGGACCCGGCCGGAGGCGGGGAGGGGGGGAGTCGGGGAGGGGCAGGCTGGCCAGTGTCAACGCTGGGGCAACGATCCATGCCATCGAAGTCGGCCGCTCGGGGCCGACTTCGATGATCCCCTGCTCGCCTTCGACACACTCGGCGTGCCAAGACCATCAAAGTCCCAAAGCCGACTTCGATGGCACGGCTACTGCGCGACTACTTCGATGCCACCTGCCACATAACACAAGTAGAATCAGCGGCATCCCGGGCCCAGGGATCACAGAAGCAATCCGAAATCCGTTGCCTCCATCTGGAGCGGTGAGGAGGGTGAAGTCCACTCTGTCGTAGAACTGACTTTCAGCGAAGCTCTCATAAGCCGAAGATCCGTGATAGAACCTCCCGCGAAACGCGTTGCCGCCCACCGTCTCCGTCCATTCCGCCTCCCCCCCCCGAGCAATCCAGCAAGCCCCACGGCGACTGGACGGTCGGATATGACCCAACATCAAGCGGGCCACCCCGGAACGCCTGTCCGACGTTCGTCTGGCCACCCGCGATCGGCGGGCCGGGAATGAGCGGAATGTCTGATTGATTCGGAAAGAGCCAGAAACCCTCTTGGCCCTCGCCATAGCGGTTGGGGTCGTAGTACGCGGCCTTCAACTGCTCATCACGGGTAGGGATGAAGTAGCGCGAACCGGGGTTGCGTGCGATC
>CAZBXF010000371.1:0-1855 GCA_964495635.1 uncultured Phycisphaeraceae bacterium | reverse complement strand
TCCTGGTTGAAGTCGTAGTTGCAGTCGGGGCCGCCGCCAGCGAAGCACGCGCCACTCATGTTGACGACGTAGGCGCCGACGCCGAGGGCGCCGCCGGTCCATGAAGCTGCGGGGCTGGCTGCGCCGGGGCCGTCGGGAGCGCGCTCGGTGTTGAAGGGCGTGTCGATCCAGAGGGCCTGGCTGCCGCTGTCCAGCGGATCGTTGTCGTAGCGCGAGACGCCGAGGAAGAACTCGCCCGCGGCGGCGACGAACTGGCCGCTGATGCGCGACTGGAGGCTGCCGGCGCCGGTGAAGCCCGCCGGGACGTCGTCGTTGAAGGTCACGCCAGTGCCGTCGAGGTTGAAGAGGAAGAGCTGCGTATCGATCGTGGTGCCGGAGTTGGAGGTCGTGGCGACGAAGCTGGCGGGGTTGCAGATGTTGATGCGGTAGAGGTCGGCGTCGGCCGTCGTGTCGAGGCTGCCGGAGAGGCCGGAGAAGGGATCGGTGCCGGTGGGGACCTGGGCGGTGGCGGGAAGGTCGCCGGCATCGCCGCCGCCGTTGATGGCCTCGTCCCACTGCGGCGGGGGAGCCACGACGGCGAAGATGGCGCTGGCTGTCCCGGTCCGGGCGAGGTTGTCGGTCGCCGTGACGGTCAGCGTCCGGTTGCCCAGCGCCGCGAACGAGCCAACCGTGACGTTGGCGGTGTAGGTGCCGTCGTTGGCGGCGGCGTCGGGAGCCACGCCGTCATCGAGCATCGTGACTGAGCCGCCGTCGACCGAGGAAGCGTCGAGCGTGACCGAGGTGATGGGTGCGGCGGGCTGGCCCTGGGTGACGGGCGCGGTCGCGACGAAGGTGGTGCCGACCGAGCCTGTGGCGGGCGCGAGCGTGAGCGTGACCGAGGGGGCGTTGGTCGCCGGGCAGGCGTAGCGGACCGCGGTGCCGCTGGTGGCAAGGCCGCCGACGTTGCAGGAGAAGGCGGTGACGGAGGAGCCCGCGGTGCTGTTGGCCTGCACGCCGATGGTGGCGCTGGTGCCGGTGTCGACCATGTTGACGTAGAAGACGTCGAAGAAGCTCTGGCCCTCGTAGAAGGAGACGATGAAGTTGACGGCCGCGCCGCCCGTGAAGCGCGTCGCGCGCCACTCGATGTTGAAGCGCTGCGAGCCCGGCGCTCCGGTGACGGACGTGAAGACGCCCGAGCCGGCGCCGTTGGTCAGGAGGTCATCCCAGAAGGGCATGATGGTGGGACCGCCGGGGAACGTGGCCGAGGGGAGCGGGCAGGTGTTCGTGAACGCGCCGGAGTTCGAGGCGAACTGGATGTTGCCGTTGCTCGAGACGCGGGCGCTCGTGAAGGTGTTGCCGTAGAGGGAGACAGCGAAGGGGAAGTTGACGAGCCCGGTGAGGTCATCGCCGGTGATGCCCGCGTTGGTGTCTCCGAGTTCGGCGGCGTTGGGGCTCGGGCCCAGCTCCAGCGTGGAGCACTGCCCGAACGCGGACCCGGCGAAGCCGGACATTGCGGCCAGAGCCGCAGCCGACAGAATCATGGAACGCTTCATGAAAATCTCCTTCTACCTCTCGCTGTTCACACACCCCACGCACGCACGCGAGGCGAAAGCACGGCAGGCCCCAAGGGGCCGCCACCCCACGACCAGATGCCATTGCAACCGAAATCTGGCCGGCACGCAAGCAAAATGCGCCAGCTGGCCCGAACTGGTGTCGGGGGTGGCCGCTTCTTTGGTGTTGTAAGTCATTGCCCGACAATTATTAATGAAACGGCCCAGGACCTTCGTCCCGGGCCGCCAGAAGGCCTGGTTTGGGGATCACCGCCGGCTGACAGTCGATCGGGTTACAGGTTGCAGTTGCCGCTGACGACGAAGGC
>CAZBXF010000370.1:0-1898 GCA_964495635.1 uncultured Phycisphaeraceae bacterium | reverse complement strand
AGTCTCGGACTCGCGCAGAGTTACTGCACGCCTTCCCTTCACACCCCCCGCCTGCATCCAGGCGGGGGGTGTTGCTCATTTTGGCATTGACAACAGAAATAGGGGAAGTATCCTCCACGCCTCGCTACTGGGACCTAAGGGTCTTTCCTAGCGGGCAGGAGGTCGAGAATGGCGTTTGCGAATCGACGCGTGGTGTGCACGGCGATGTGTCTTCTGACCGCGGAGGCAGTCGGTCAGACACGATTTGACGAGGTGCCCGACGTCTTCACACAGTCGCCGCATGTGTTTCGAGCATTGCTTGCGAACGGACGCTGCTCGACGGTGAACGCCATCATTCTCGGCGACTCGCAGGAGACCAGCCCCGGCGGGCGAGGGACTGTGTACATCCCGCGGCTGCAGGCCGAGTTCTGGAGCCGCTATGGGAACGCGCCGACCACGGCGTGGATTCCGATGGGCAGGTCGACGGGGGGCGGGCTACCTCCGGCAGACTGGCTCGTGCGCACGTCCATCGCGGCCCCGGGTGTCTCGGCATCCAGATTGCCGCCTGCGTTTCTTCCGCCGGATGCGAACGGCATCACCACTTCCACGACGTTTGGCAACAACATCAGCAACAACCAGCGATACGGAAACCTCGTCGGATTGCGGCACGACTGCGCCGATGTCGATGCGGGCGCCGGCCTGGCGGGACAGGCCGAGTACTTCACACGCTCGAACCAGATCGCGCTCGACATCATGGCTGCGACCAATGCCTCTTCGGGTGAGGTGTTTGTGCGCGTGACGCCAGCGCCGACGTCCGTGCCAAACTACTTCCTTCCCACGATCGCGACCTTCACCACCTCGATGGGTCTCGAACAGCCGGGGGAGGCGATCCTGCGGGTCCAGCGGATCGGTCCCTTCACGTCGTGGAACGGAGCGGGGTACCTGCAGGTTGAGATTTCTGGCACCGATCCGTCGAAGCTGACGGACGTTGTCGCGGCTCGATTTGTCGATCTTGCAGACACCCGCGGCTGGAGCATTACGAGCCTCTCCGCCGGCGGATACAGAGCCACGTCAGTGCCCGCCAACCACTCCGCGTGTGGTCCGTACCTCGCGATGCTCGATCCCGACGTTGCGATCCTCACCTACGGAGCGAACGAGTCCGGCAACAGCGTGACGCCCGCACAGTACCGCGCAGGAATCGAGTCGCTCATCGCCTTCGTCCGTGCGAGCACTCGCCAGGACCTGCCGATCATCCTGATCGCAGATCCGTACCGCGGAAACATCCCACCCGGGCTCGCCGAGAATCTCGACCGCTACCCCAACGCCTGCTACGAGATCGCGCAGTCCGATCCGCTCGTGCTCGCGCTCAACTCGCGCCGCGTGCTCGATGCACAGGGCTGGAACGCCGCGGGCAGCAGCGAGTTCCTCTCCGATGGCGTTCACTACACACCGGCCGGCGCGATCGCCAAGGCCGCGGCGGACGCGAGCCTTCTTTTCTCGCTCGACGAACCGATCGTCGACTGCAACACCAACGGCTCGCCCGACTGGTGCGACATCAGTTCCGGCAGGAGCGGCGATGCCAACACCGATGGCATCCCCGATGAGTGCGGGTGCGACCTGGACTTCAACCGAGATGAGAACCAGGACCTCCTCGACGCGCAGCAGCTCGCGCAGGTCGTCGTCGGACTCCTGACGCCAGAGCCCACATGGCTCGAGGGCGACATCAACCGCGACGAGAACGTCGACCTCACCGATGCCCGCATCCTCGCCCAGTTCGTCGTGAACGGGACCTGCGACCTCTAGGGCAGGCTCGGACTGGCGAAGTGTCGCCTGCACGCCTTCTTTTTGCACCCCCTGCCTGTCATGCAGGCGGGGGGATTGTTTTTGCGCTCTCGTGGGTCTCAACGCCGATAGAGAAT
>CAZBXF010000369.1:0-1904 GCA_964495635.1 uncultured Phycisphaeraceae bacterium | reverse complement strand
GGCACGCTTGTGGCCGGCAAGGGATTCGTGTGGCTGCTCTTCTTCTTGGCGATGATCAGCGTGAACCTCGCGGTGATCAATTTCCTGCCACTGCCGATCGTGGATGGCGGCCAATTCCTCTTCCTGCTCTTCGAGCAGCTCACCGGACGGCCGGTGCCGGTGGCGGTGCAAAACGTCGCGACGATGGCGGGCCTGCTGCTGATCGGCTCGGTCTTCCTGATCGTGACGTTCAACGACCTGCGGAATCTGCTGGGGTTCTAGCGTTCACTCGCGTGCTCGGCCCGCCCATCGTCGTTCTCCTGGATGCCCAAGCCCAGTCCCGCCAGATCCTCACCATGAATCCGATCCTCGGTCTGGCACAGTTGCTCCTCGTCGGTCTCTTCATCGCCTTCCTGTGGTCGGTGGCGTGGACGATCTGGCGGCTGACGCATCCGCCCCGACGGACGTATGCGAGTGCCCTCGCGCGGGGTCGTCCCGGCGATCCTTCCGAGCTTCCAGCCCGGCCCGACGGGCAGCGCCGCACCTTCACAAGCTGGACGCTCCGCACGAGCGACGGACTGGACCTTCCGGTCTGGGACATGCCCGGCGATGATCCCCGCGGTCCTGTGCTCATCCTGACGCACGGCTGGGGGGACTCTCGCATCGGTGCGCTCACGCGTGCCGAGCCGCTGCTGCCGCACGTGTCCCGCACGGTGATGTGGGACCTGCGAGGACACGGCGACGCGCCAGGAACCTGCCGGCTGGGAACTCGTGAGGTCGACGACCTGCGCCGGCTCATCGCGCAGGTTCGGGGCGAGAGCGCGGGATCGGCGCCGGCCGTGGTGCTGCTGGGCTGGTCGCTCGGAGCGGGCGTCTCGATCGTGGCGGCGGCAAGTGTGGATCCAGCGGCCAGCACGGACGGAAGCGCTCCGGTGGCCTCGCTGATCGCCGAGGCTCCGTATCGCAGGGCGATCACGCCCGCGCGAAACGTCCTCCGGGGGCTCGGACTTCCCGTGGGGCCGGTGCTGCAGCTGGCGTTCTGGCTGCTAGGGCTGGACTTTGGCGTCGGGCCGCGCTGGCGAGGATTCGACCGAGCAGCCCACGCCGCGGGGCTGCGCGTGCCGCTGCTGCTGATCCATGGCGATCAGGATGAAGTTTGCCCATTCGAAGACGCACGGGCGATCTCTGCTTCGTGTCCCGGCGCGAGGCTCATTCATGTCGAGGGGGCCGGACACCACTCACTCTGGACGACATCGATCCATCGAGATCGCTTCCTACCTGACGTGGTGGCTGTGCTCGTCTCAACGGCGAACGCAAGGCCGAATGCCGGCCAGAGCGTTCAGCATGGCGTGGCCTGAGTGAGTCTGACGGATCAGGGCTGCACGACGAGCGTTGCGGCGAGCGCCTGAACTTCGGCAAGCCGCGGCATGGACTGGATCGCGCCGGGCTTGGTCGTTGCGAGGGCCCCCGCCGCCGACGCGAACGCCACCGCGTGCTCGACCGCACGGAGTTCGTCGTTGCCCTTGGCGGCACGGGCCACGGTGGGCCACATCGCGGCGAGGGCACCGCAGAAGGCATCGCCAGCGCCGGTGGTGTCAACTGCGGCCACATGGGGCGTGGGGACACGACGCATCCGGCCTCGCGAGTTGAGGATCGCCCCCTGCGCGCCGAGTGTCACGATCACGGTCTGCGGTCCCATCGCGAGCAGGCTCATCGCCAGGCGGGCTGGATCGACGCTGGCTTCGAGCTGGAGCAGTCGTGAGGCCTCGGACCGGTTGGCGACGAGAACATCCACCCGGCGCAGCATCTCCGGAGGGAGCGCTCTGGCGGGCGCGGCATTCAGAATGATGCTGCGTCCGGCTCCGTGGGCGGCGAGCGTCGCCGCCTGCAGCGCGGGCGTTGGAACCTCCAGCTGCATCAGCAGG
>CAZBXF010000368.1:0-1928 GCA_964495635.1 uncultured Phycisphaeraceae bacterium | reverse complement strand
CGCCACTTCGCCACTTCGCCACTTCGCCACTTCGCCACTTCGCCACTTCGCCACTCCGCCACTCCGCCGCCTCACACCACGCCCGGGTCCGTCGCCTGGTAACCAAGCTCCGCAAGCAGCCGCTCCTCAGGCACACCCAGGTCCTGCTTGACGCTCGCGGCAAACGCCTGATCGCGCAGGTCTTCCGGCAGCGGATCCGGCCACGTGAGCCGCACCGACCGATCGCCGTCACCGACGCCAACGATGCCGGTAGCGTCGAGCACCGTGAGCGCCAGGCGGCAGAGCTGGCTGATGCCCCGCCCATACGTCACACGCTTGCGCGCCGTCTTCGCCAGCACGCCCATCAGCGTGATGCGCAGCGCGTTCGCCGATGAGAGATTCCCGATGCGCGCCTGCACGACCCCCGCGGCAATCGGCGGCACGCCCGAGGCCTTGTCCATCGCCTCGCGGATCTCGCGGATGTGCGACTCTTCGCCCGGGCACGCCCTGTCACCGCCAAACTCGCTGACGCTCGCATCCGGATTGTCGGTGATCCAGACCTGACCCGGCCCGATGGTCGAGCTGGCAAAGCCATCAACCCCCTTGGCCAGGTACATGCGGAAACTCTGCATCGTGACCCGCGCCGCGCGATCCGAAAGCCGCGTGTTGAGCTCATCCTGCAGCGGAATCAGCGGCTCAACCTCTCCCAGGCCCTCATAGGCGAAGGGCTGCGCGATGTTCTGAATGTGGACAACAGGAATCTGCCCCTGCGTCGGCGGCACCGACTCATGCACGCGCTCCCCATCCTCGTAGATGTGCCACGCATCGGCCGAGATGACTTCCGTAATCGTGCTGCGCCCCGCGCCCGCCTGATCGCTCGCCTCGCGATCCGGCCGCGCCGGCGTCAAGCCGAGCCTGCTCCGGAGGCGCGAGACCGCGGACTCATCGCACACCGCCGCCGGACTTCCCGCCGCCCGAGTGATGGTCTGGATCGCATACGCGCTGATCTCGCGATAGTCGCGCGGATCCAGGATCGCAACGCCCCGCCGCGGCTCGACCACCTCGATGCGCATCAGCCGCGCCGCGGCGTCGAGCGCTTCCTCCAGCGTGCGCTCATCAGCCGACACATCCGGATCCTCGACGTTCCCCCCGCGCTGAGGCCTCATGCTCCGCGCCAGCGCACGAAGCGCCGGACCATCAGCACGCAGGATCAGATCCACATGGCCATAGACATGCCCCAGAAGAGCCATGTCCTGCAGGAGCGCAATGCCGCCGGAGTGCTCGAAGAGTCGATCAAGGAACCGCGTCAGCGCATCCCGGAGCGCCGCCTCGCGAGCCAGCGAGTGGATCGTGACAGGCTTGCCAAGCAGAAAGTCGACCATCGACGAGATGCGCCACGCAATGTCATTCTCGATCACCCTCTCGCGCCGTGCGTGGGCCCGATCGTCCACCAGACCCAGCGCCAGCCCCGGGAACGCGCCATAGTCGCCCGTGATGCGCGCCGGCAGTCCACACTCCTGCGCCTGGTGGTAGCGACGCGACGTCGCGTGCATGCCGGCATGTCCACCGGCACTGTCCGCACCACCACTCGCGCGGACAGAGTCCCCGGCCCGGACAGTCCCGATCGGCGTCTGCGGATTGCGGTAGTACGCCCAGAGTCGCTCGAAGCGGGGAACCGCGCCAAGCGTGTGCTCGCGCAGCGCGAGCATGAGTGTTGCCTCATCGAGGCGGGCGTCTGCAAAGGCATTGCCGATCGGGACTGCCATGGGCACGCTCCTGTGAGAGAGACCGGGACCAAGAGGTGGCTGCCAGTTCTCGCGGCGTCGGCAACTGGCCTCCGGCAGCGAAAAGCAGCGTCCCTCTACACTCACTGGTCGCGCCCTCCGTTGTGCGCACAAACGCGTCGCGCGCAGGGGCACGACGTGCAGATCAGCACGGGAAAAGCAGGC
>CAZBXF010000367.1:0-1938 GCA_964495635.1 uncultured Phycisphaeraceae bacterium | reverse complement strand
GCGAGCACGAGCCAGAAGGCCACCACGCCCGCGGACATGACGATGCCGAGCCAGAGGGTCTTCGCTCGGCTCTGCCCGGCGGAGTGGGCGAGGCTCATGATCTTGAGCGGGATGACCGGCAGGACGCAGGGCGTCAAGTTGAGGAGGAAACCGCCGAAGGCGGCGAGCGAGAGGAGCAGGACGAGCCCGACGGGGCCGCTCGGATCGATCGAGAACTCGAATCCAAAAACGTTGAAGGCAAGGCGCTTGGCGGGGATCTTCCCCTCCAGCATCTCCGCGAAGACGGCGCTGCGGAAGTCGGCGAAGAGTGGGGGATCGACGCGTGTGATGGGCTGCGGCTTGCCGTCCGCGCCGACTCCGGACTCCACGGGCAGCTCGACCGTCCCTTCAAAGGTCGCGGGGAAGAGGCAGATCTTGTCGTCGCAAGCCTGGAAGCCAAGGGAGATCGGGATCCTGACCGTTCCGCTGGCGTTCGCATCAACGATGACCGGGAGGTAGCCGACCACCACGCCGGAGAACATGGCGTAGGGCTCGGGCTTGCCGGTGCCGCCAAGGTCGACTTCGTAGACCTTACCGGCGGGCCACTGCTCGGGTCCGACGCGTGCGCCGACGGGCTCACCGACGGTGAGGACGGTGGGGATCGCTCGGAAGCCCTTCCAGGCGGCGGGGGGCTTAGGGTCGTTGGTGTGGGTGTGCCAGCCTTCGGCGATCTCCATCACGATCGCGACGGCGAGTTGGTCACCGGGTCGGACGGCGGTCCGGTCGGCGACGAGACGGACCAGCACCTCGTCCTGGGCCGCGGCGGCGGGCGTCAGCGCGGCGGGAGCGAGGAACGCTGCCGCGAGCGTGATGACGGTGAGGAACCAGGTGGGGAGGCTCGACCAACCAGGGTGTGCGAATCGCTGCATGGGTCCTCGTTCTGTCGGGCCGTGCGGACCGGCCGGGGTGACCAAACTCGGGGCATGAAAGCCACTTCGGGATCGCTGCGCGGGGGCCGCAGGGAGATTCCGTGAATCGTATTGCTGGCGGTCGCGGGTTGTTCGCCCGATTGCGAACTCTTCCCTACCTCTTGGATGCTGGTGCGGGCGAACCGTCACGGTCCGTGTGCGGCGTGGTGTGGAGGGGCTGGGTGCGGCTGGCGCACGCGGATCAACCCGAGGCACTCGCACTACGCTCGGCCGTGATCTCAGCCTCAATCCCAGCCTGGCCGGTGCTCCTCGGGGTCGCGGGGGTAGCTCTCCCCGCGCTAGTCGGAGCCTTGCTCGCCATCCGAGGCAGCGGTGACGCCTCCCGCCGCCGCTGCCCAGCGTGCACCTACGACCTCTCCGGCACGCAGGGTCGAACCTGCCCCGAGTGTGGCCACGCCGCCCCTTCCGAAGCCTCGCTCTTCGCACGCCGCCGCCACCCGTTCCGTGCCGCCGCACTCCTCACACTGGCCATCCTCGCCGTCACCGCCGGCCTCTACTGGAACGCCCGCTGGCGGATCTACTACGCCCTGATGCCCACGTGGAAGCTCGTCGCCACGACCACCATCGCCGGGCACACCGTCCGCCACTACACCAAGACCGATCCCGAGGATTTCGGCGAGCGCATCGTCATCGCCCGCGATGGGCAGACGCCCATCGCGATCGAGGACTACAAGCTCACGCTGGGTAGCGCGATGGCCAACGCCCCAACGCGCCTGGGCATGGGCGAGGACATCACCGGCGACGGCACTCCTGATCTCGCCATCGTCGGCTTCTCCGGCGGGGCCCACTGCTGCGAGACGCTGCACGTCATCGAGCTCGGTCCCACGCTCCGCACCATCGCCCAGATCGACCTCGCCAACGGCGGCGCACTGGTCCCAACGCAGACCCCAGGCGTCGCGGAGCTCATGACCGCCGACTGGACCTTCACGTACTGGAACACCTCCTACGTTGCCTCCCCCAAGCCGCGCGT
>CAZBXF010000366.1:0-1939 GCA_964495635.1 uncultured Phycisphaeraceae bacterium | reverse complement strand
GTGGCGCTGAAGTTGGCCTCATCGCAGATGTTGATGAGGTACATGTCGACGTCGTTGCCACCGAGGACGATGCCGCCGAGCGAAGTGAAGGGGTCGGCACCCGTGGGGATCTGCGCGGTGGCGGGCAGGTCGCCGGCATCGCCGCCGCCATCGATGGACTCGTCCCATTGCGCGGACGGGCAGGTGTAGCGGATCGAGGTGCCGCTGGTGAGGCCCGTGGCCTCGCAGGAGAAGGTCGTCTGGGCCGAGCCAGCAACGCCGTCGGCCTGCACGCCCGCTGAGGCGCTCACGCCGTCCTGGGCGATGTTGATGTAGAAGACGTCGTAGTGGTTCCGGTTCTCGTAGAACGAGACGACGAAGTTGACGTTCTCAGCGGTCGAGCGGAAGAGGCCGGCGCGCCACTCGATGTTGAAGCGGCGGCTGCCGGGTGCGCCGCTCACGGACGTGAAGATGCCGCGGCCGCTGCCGCCGAACTGGTCGGTGCGGAGGTCGTCCCAGTGGGGCATGATCGTCGGGCCCCCGACGAAGCTGGCCGAGGGGAGCGGGCACTCGTTGAAGAACGAGGCGGAGTTTGAGCCGAACTGGATCGTGCCGTTGCTCGAGGCGTTCAGGCTGGTGTAGGCGTTGCCGTAGAGCGAGACGGCGAAGGGGAGTGCGACCGCCGTCGTGCAGTCGTCGCAGTTGTTGCCGATGTCCACCGCGCCCAGCTCGGGAGCGTTGGGCGTCGCGGTGATGGCGAGGCTGGGGCACGGGCAGGTGTAGCGGATCGAGGTATTGCTGTTGAGGTTCGCACCGTTGCAGGAGTAGGACGTGGAACTGGAGCCTGACGCGCCATCGGCCTGCACGCCCGCGGTCGCGCTGGCGCCATCCTGCGCGATGTTGATGTAGAAGACGTCGTAGTAGTTCCGGTTCTCGTAGAACGAGACGACGAAGTTGACGTTCTCGGCGGTCGAGCGGAAGAGGCCGGCGCGCCACTCGATGTTGAAGCGGCGGCTGCCGGGTGCGCCGCTCACGGACGTGAAGATGCCGCGGCCGGTGCCGCCGACCTGATCGGTGCGGAGGTCGTCCCAGTGGGCGAGGATCGTGGGGCCGCCGGAGAAGTTGGCCGAGGGGAGCAGGCAGTTGTTGGAGAACGAGGCTGAGTTCGAGCCGAACTGCAGCGTGCCGTTGCTCGAGACGTTCACGCTCGTGTAGGCGTTGCCGTAGAGCGAAACCGTGAAGGGCAGCGCGACCGCCGTGGTGCAGTCGTCGCAGTTGTTGCCGATGTCCGTCGTGCCCGATTCGGCAAAGTTCGTCGTCGGGCTGATGACCAGATTGGCGCACTGCCCGTAGGCCGAGCCGCCCACACCGGCGACCGCAGCGGCGAGCGTCGTTGCCGTCAGGAACGCAAGATTCTTCATCGCTATCTCCTTGTCAAAGCATGACCATCCGAACACACGCGTCGCTCGGGCACGGCGTGCGTGGAGACCATCGCCCCACGCGGGCATCTGACCCACACAACTCCCAGTAGACCGAGAACTCGTGTGAACGCAAGACAATACCCAGAGAGTTGGTTCTAACGTTCGAGCATGTCACGTTCGGTCCGAGGCCGCGTGCGCGGTTCGCAGGCGCGCAAAGCCGCGTTTTCCGGGCTATATCGCGGTATTCTGCATTCGTGAGCGCTCTGAGTAGGACGGAAGGCTTCACGCAAAGAGAGAACATTTGATACCAAGCAAAAGCCGCCCGCTTTCGCGGGCGGCTCTTGTGCGTGTTTCATTCACTTTCTCAGATCACGATCCTCTCAGGGCAGATGATCGTGGCGTGTGGCGAAGTGATTAGAGGTTGCAGTTGCCGCTGACGACGAACGCCGCGAGGATCTGCGCGTCCGTCAGGTCCGCGTTCTCATCGCCGTTGAGGTCGCCATCGAGCCAGTTGGCCTCGGGCGTGATCAGGCCCACGA
>CAZBXF010000365.1:0-1969 GCA_964495635.1 uncultured Phycisphaeraceae bacterium | reverse complement strand
GCCCGAGTTGAGTGTGAACGTTGACATCCCCATCTCGTTCGGGAGCGCCCCCGCCTGGTTTCAAGGTCTTTCCCTCTGGCGAATTCCACTAGCTGCCCCGCCCCCGCAGCCCCACCCAGACGCCCCCCTCGGGCAACGCGGTGAACCCACCAACCAGCCGCCAGAGCGATTGGCCTTTCAGCGCCTCTTAACGCCCTTGCTCGCTCGCAGGCCACCGCTTCAGCGGTGGTCCAGCCGCAGAAGATGGATCTGTCCCAGCCATCCTCCGCATCAACCCGTTTCAACAGTTTTCTCGGGTGCTGGCCTCAGCCACAAGCCGTCCAGAGAGCGACCCCTCGGTTCACGGCGTTGACCTTCGTGGCTCCGACGTCCCGGCAGAATTGCCACGTTCATCGGCAAGGTGGATGCGGGCCAGCGCGATCTCAGCCCGTGGATGTTCAAGCCTGGAGTTCGTCCAGGCAACGTCCTGCATCAACGCTCTGAATTCGAACACCCATCGACAGGTGATGCCGCACGAAGGTCGCATGCCACCGACGCTCTCGCGAATCTGGGATCGCGTTGACTCCGGCGATCGTTGACCGCAGCGATTCGACAAAAGCGGACTCCAATCCTGCTTCCTGGACGTACTCGGGGCCGAGACACAAAACGTGCGCATCCGACGCTGGGTTGCAATAGCACAGAGTTTGCCGAGCAGCCTGCATCCAGACCCACGATCCAACTGGTGTTCGCCGATGCTCGGCTTCGAGGTCCTCCGGGGACGCAGTCGGAGCGGAACTCTCGTAGCCGTCAAAGCCCAGCTCTCGCATCCACCAACCCTCGCCTTCTACTCGACGCATGATCCCAAGGAACGCCCGGACGCGCGCGTCAGGCGCGTTGAAACGACGCGCCGCCGGCTGATCAAACCACCAGTCGTCGCGGGCACAGAAGATCGGAAGGAAGACGAGCCGCAGCGACTCGACGATGTGGCCCGCGAGGAGTCCATCTCGAACGAAGTGCTCGAACGACCGGCCCATCGTCATGCCCTCTTGATCCAGCCTCTAGTCCATAAGTTGAGCATGATCTGACCCTGCCGCGAGAATTCGTGCTTGCGTTTCTCCCTACTTCCCCGCCGCCAGCACCAGGTCGAGCGCCACCGTGACAACCTCCGCCACGCGCTTTCGCACGCGGATCGCGTCGTTGCTGATGCCAAAGTCCTCGAGCCGCACCGCGAACTCACCCCGGATCCGCAGCAGGTCACCATCCGCCACGCTCCGCGTCGCCTCGCCCGCCGCGATGAAGACGAGCGTCGCCCGCGGAATCTCAACCTCGCGCGTCACGCCCCGCATCGTGAGTTCCGCGACCACCGTCGCCTCGCTCCCCTTGGCACCCGCTCCCGCACCACGCACCTCGATCGAACGAAGGTCCCTGATCTCCTTGACGACCAGATCGATCCACGGCGACCGCTCCGCGTCCAGCCACGCGCCCGAAGCAAACTCAGCGGCCAGATCCGCATCAGCGGGCACGACCTTCTTCGGGTCGACGCGCAGGTGCGCCCCCGCCAGGCGCGCCCGCGCCTCGGAAGGACCCTCGACCGCAAACCCGCGGACATCGCTCGCGCCCGCCGTCAGCGTCTCCAGCGCGCCCTTGCTCGTGACCGTGAGCGCCCGTGTCTGACCCTTCACAACCCGGTAAACCCGCCCGCGCGACGCCAGCGCCTCCGAAGGCTGCGGCTCCGCCGGATCCGACTTCGCCGCGGGCTTCTGGGCCGGTTCCGAACCCGCGGCGGGCGGCCCGCCCGGCGCAGGAGCCGGCGCGCCAGGCACCGGCTCATCCGGCTGGCTCACCAGCGCCCGCATCGCCATCGACTGCGAAGCTGCGCACACCAGCACCACTGCGGCGAGCGATAGCGCGTGGCAAGTGTGACACGTGTGACACGTGTGACACGCGTGCCCCGCAAGACCACCTCTGAACCAGCGAGAATCAGCCATGC
>CAZBXF010000364.1:0-1969 GCA_964495635.1 uncultured Phycisphaeraceae bacterium | reverse complement strand
CTACTTCGGCTTCCCCGTCGAAATGTCCTGGCCCCGGAACGTGCGTGTCATGTCGCGCATCATCTGAAGGCCCCGGGTTCGCTGTTCGGGGCTGGCGTGGCCGCCGACGTTGTTGTTCATGAACTCGAACATCCGTCCCAGGGCCTGCGGCGGCGGCGCGTTGTTGGCGTCGCCCATCGCCTCCCGGTCACGCTGCGCCTGACGCCGGACTTCGTTGATCCGGTCAGCATCGGAGATGTCGCGGACCTCGCCGCCGACAGCCTCCATGGTCCGCGAGAAGTCAACGAAGGCCTGCTCCAGGAACTTCTCGCGCTCCTCGAGCGGGACGCTGGCGTAGTCCTTCGCGTGCTTGTCCCACAGATCGATCGCCAGGCGCGAGGCGTTGCGCTCGATCTGCTCGCGCGCTGAGCCCGCGATCCCCGACGCAAAGGAAGCCAGCAGCAGGCTGTCGCCGGAGCCCATGTTCTTGAGGCGGCTGACGAGCTGCCCGATGAGCTTGAGACGCTCCTCGACGGGGAGGTTGTTGAACTCGTCGGAAAGAAGGGTGTAGTCGAAGATGTCGTCGAGGTCACCGTCCTCATAGTCGGGCTGGAAGCGCGGCATGGCGAAGTACACCCCCACACCGATGAGCAGCAGCAGCACGCCCCCGGCGATCCCGCCCGTCCGCCTCCGCCCTCGCGGCTCCATCGTCCGCCACCACGTGCCGAGCGAAGCGAAGGCACCGGGGATGGAACGCACGTCGAAGGTCGCAATGGCGCGGAGCGGCGCCGCGAGCTTGTTCAGGGGGCCGGTGGATCCGCGATAGATGGGAGTGGACATGGTGGGTTCTTGAGCAGCGAGGCACTTGGCAGAAGGCACGTGTCACGAGTGTCACGAGGGAAACGGCGGGCGAACGGACCGGAGAAGCAAAACCGGTCGAGTGGTGGGGGGTATTCAAGCAAGTCCGTAGCTTCGGACTCCGCGGGTTTGTCTCCTGCCAGCGCCTCGCACTGTGGCATCGAGGTCTCTGTGATGAATCCTCTGTGTCCTGGTCGGCTCAGCCTCCGAGGCCGCCGCCATACTGAACGATGTCTGCGAAGATCTCTTCGGCCCGTTCCTGAGTGAGGAAGGGGGCCTTGTCAGCACGCCAGTCGCCGTAGAAGACGCCGTTGCGGTCCCAGCGTGCGTCCTGCGGCGTTTCGCTCCGCGTGTTGGCATCGAAGCGCGGGTTGTGCCAGTCGTCGGCATCGATCAGCACAGTCAGTGGCGGCCTTGCAATCTCATAGGCCTTGCTGACGCCGATCTGGGGCTTGCGCACGGTCGCGACTTCCGCGACGACCATCAGGATGCCGGGGGTGTACTCGTACGAGGTGCCGGCCGTGCTCCAGCGGGGCCGGAAGTTGGTCGCGGCGTCGCTGCCGCCGATATCGCTCGGGCAGCGCCACGGGTCAGAGACAACCCAGTCTCCCTCGGCCTGCTCGAAGGGAACCGCCGCGTCGGTGTACTTGGAAAGGACATCGAGCAGGCTCGGATCATTCTGGTTGTCGCCGTCGTTGAGCGGGCGGACCTGCGGCAGGAGGCCCTTGCTCTCGTCCTGCATGTAGAGCGAGATCCCGACGCCGATCCCCTTCAGATTCGCGAGGCACTTGGTGCGGCGTGCCGTCGCCCGGGCGCCGCCGAGCGCGGGCAGCAGGATCCCGATCAGCAGCGCGATGATGGCAATAACAACCAAAAGCTCAATGAGCGTGAAGGCTCGACGCATGGATGGGCACTCCGCAAAGGTGCGACGACGCCGGAATCGGCGCGACCGACACAGCGTACCGCGCCACATCGCCGACCCTCAACCAAAAACCGCGGGAAAGTCCAGCCAATCGCCCGCATTACGGATCGCGAAGTCGGGAGCCCGGCTTGCGGAAGATGAACGTGTACTTGCCGATTGTCCACGGGCTGGCCGCGTTGCCCGTCGCGATCGGGTCGTACAACGCGCCGG
>CAZBXF010000363.1:0-1992 GCA_964495635.1 uncultured Phycisphaeraceae bacterium | reverse complement strand
CTTCTACCGGCTGCTTGGATTCTCCGTCGACTCGCGCCACCCGGCTCCCGCGGCGGCGGGCGGCTCGGCGCCCCGGACAGTCTGGGCCAGCGCACGCTGCGGCGTGGCGCGGATGATGTTCGCGCTCGCGAGCGGGCGTGTGGATCCGGCGGCGCAGGCGGTGCTCTTCTACGTGCACACGAAGGACGTGGCGGGCCTCAGGCAGCACCTGCTCGCCTCCGGCGTCACCGATGCGGGTGAGTATGACCCGGAGTCGCCCGGACGCCGCTCGGCACTGTGGGGGACGGCGAGCGCGGCGGGACTCGTCTCGACGATCCGGCGGCCGTTCTACATGCCCGAGGGTGAGATGCGGGTGGAGGATCCGGACGGGTACACGCTGCTGGTGGGGCAGTTGGGGTGAGGCGAGGGGAGGGGACACCGTGCCGGCGGCTCGGGTGATCGCTGTCGCGTCCGACACGGAGCGTGATGCCACACTAACGTGGTGTTGCGTTTGGTGTTCCCGCCTTTAGTGCGCCGCGACCGCGGCGTTTGCATCCGCAGGAGTTCCGCATGGCCCTCTGGGGTGGACGATTCACGGGCGAGGCTGATCCGCTCTTTCGGCGGCTCAATGACTCGCTGCCGTTTGACTATCGGTTGCTGGCGCAGGACATCGAGGGCTCGCTGGCGTGGGCGCGGGCGATCTCCCGCGCGGGTGTGCTTTCCGCCGCGGAACTCTCGCAGCTGAGCAGTGCGCTCGACACGCTGGCGCGTGAGGCCGCGGGCGCGCCCGATCTCATCCTCGCGTCCATCGGGCGCGATGAGGACGTGCACTCGTACGTCGAGCGGCGGCTGATCGAGATGGTCGGACCGCTGGGGAAGAAGCTGCACACGGGTCGCAGCCGCAACGATCAGGTTGCGACCGATGTGCGGCTGTGGACGCGGGCGGCGATCGATGCGCGGCTCGGTGAGCTCGCCGCGGCCCGCGCGAGCCTCATCAACCTTGCTGATCGCGAGCGCGACACGATCCTTCCCGGCTACACGCATCTGCAGCGTGCGCAGCCGATCCTCTTCGCGCACTGGGCACTCGCGCATCAGGAGATGCTGGAGCGTGACGCGGCACGACTTGCCGATGCGCGCCGTCGCGTCAACATCTGCCCCCTGGGCTCAGGCGCGCTCGCCGGAACGACGTACGCGATTGACCGCGATGCGCTCGCGCGGGACCTGGGCTTTGATCAGGCCAGCCGCAACAGCCTTGACGCGACCGCCGACCGCGACTTCATCGCCGAGACGCTGTTTTGCGTCGCGCAGACGGGCGTGCATCTCTCGCGGCTGGGCGAGGACCTCATCCTCTTCATGACGCAGGAGTATGGCTTTGTCGAGATGGACGACAGCGTGACGAGCGGCTCATCGCTCATGCCGCAGAAGAAGAACCCGGACGCCTGCGAACTCCTCCGCGGCAAGTCCGGGCGTCTGATCGGCTCGCTCATGTCGATCCTGACCACCATGAAAGGGCTGCCGCTCGCGTACAACAAGGATCTGCAGGAGGACAAGGAGCCGCTCTTTGACGCGATGGAGCAGCTTTCGCTGTGCCTTGCGGTGGTGCCGCGGATCCTGGATGGGATGAAGGTGCGGCGGGAGGTCTGCCGCGAGGCGGCGCTGGGCGGCTATTCCAACGCGACCGAGCTGGCCGACTACCTCGTTGGCAAGGGGATCCCCTTCCGCGAGGCCCATGACCTTGTGGGGCAGATTGTGCGCGTGGCGATCGAGCGGAAGGCCCGGCTGGAGGACCTGCCGCTGGGTGTGATGCAGGGGGTCTGCGGCGCGATCCAGGGCGACGTGGCGGAGGCACTGCGGCTCGAAACGGGCCTGCGGCGGCGTGAGCTCCCTGGCGGGACGGGTCCAAATGCCGTCGGGGCGGCCATTTCCGGAGCGCGGTCGCGATTGTCCGTTTCCCCGTAACGATTCCGTGCAGGATCGGAACAAGTTCCGCATCCTGTGTTGTCCCGGCGCGAA
>CAZBXF010000362.1:0-1993 GCA_964495635.1 uncultured Phycisphaeraceae bacterium | reverse complement strand
AGGAGGTCGCCGCTCCAGCAGGCGCACCCAACATCCTCGTCATCCTCACCGATGATGTCGGCTTCGGCGCCTCCTCCACCTTCGGCGGCCCCATCCCGACCGCCACCATGGACCGCCTCGCGAAGGCCGGCCTCCGCTACAACACATTCCACACCACCGCCCTCTGTTCCCCCACGCGCGCCGCGCTCCTCTCTGGTCGCAACCACCATTCCGTCGCAACGGGCGTCATCATGGAGGCCGGCACCGGCTTCCCCGGCTACAACTCGGTGATGCCGCGCAGTGCCGGCACCTTCGCCGAGATCCTGCGCCTCAACGGCTGGAACACCTCCTGGTGGGGCAAGAACCACAACGTCCCCGACTGGCAGTCCAGCCAGGCCGGTCCCTTCACCCTCTGGCCCACCGGCCTGGGCTTTGAGCACTTCTACGGCTTCGTCGGCGGCGATACGAGCCAGTGGAATCCGGCCATCTACGAGGGCACCAAGCCTATCGAGCCACCCCACGACGACAAGGACTACTTCTTCGACGTCGACCTCGCCGACCAGTGCATCAACTGGATCCGCATGCAGCACGCGGTCGCCCCCAACAAGCCCTTCCTCGCCTACTACGCGCCCGGCACCGCCCACGCCCCACACCACGCCCCGCCGGAGTGGATCGCGAAGTTCAAGGGCAAGTTCGACCAGGGCTGGGACAAGGTCCGCGAAGAGACCTTCGCTCGCCAGAAGCAGCTCGGCCTCATCGCGCCCGACGCGACGCTCACCGAGCGCTCCGCCGGCATCCCCGCCTGGGACACTCTCAACGCCGAGCAGAAGCAGGTCTTCGCCCGCATGATGGAGGTCTACTGCGCCGCCCTCGCACACTGCGACCACCAGATGGGCCGCATCATCGACACCATCGAGGCTCAGGGCGAGCTCGACAACACCCTCATCATCTACATCCAGGGTGACAACGGTGCCAGCGCCGAAGGCGGCATGCAGGGCCTCCTCAACGAGATGACCTTCTTCAACGGCATCCCCGAGGACTTCAAGGAAGTCGTCCGCCGCAAGGACGAGCTCGGCGGCCCCAACACCTTCAACCACTACCCCGTCGGCTGGGCCCACGCCATGAACACGCCCTTCCAGTGGGCCAAGCAGGTCGCCTCCCACTTCGGCGGCACCCGCAACGGCCTGGTCATCTCCTGGCCAAGCCGCATCACCGACAAGGGTGGCGTCCGTCCCCAGTTCCACCACGTCATCGACATCATGCCCACCATCCTCGAGGCCGCGGGCGTCACCGCGCCCGACGTCCTCAACGGCACCCCGCAGAAGCCTATCGAGGGCGTGAGCATGGCCTACTCCTTCGCCGACGCCAAGTCACCCTCGAAGCGCACCACCCAGTACTTCGAGATGCTCGGCAACCGAGCCATCTACCACGACGGCTGGGTCGCAACGACGACGCCTCCCACGCCACCTTGGTCCAGCAGCGGCGGAAAGACCGCCGTCCTCGACTACAAGTGGGAGCTCTACAACGTCACGGCCGACCCCACCCAGAGCAAGGACCTTGCCGCGAGCGAGCCTGCCAAGCTCAAGGAGATGCAGGAGATCTTCTGGAAGGAAGCCGAGCGATTCAACGTCCTGCCCATCGACAACAGCAAGGTCGAGCGCCTCGACGTCAGCAACCGCCCCAGCCTGACCCGCGGCAGGACCGAGTTCACCTACTTCCCCGGTTTGGTTCGCATCCCCGAGGGCGCCTCGCCAGACACGAAGAACAAGTCCTGGCAGATCGTCGCCGACGTCACGATTCCTCAGGGCGGTGCCGAGGGCATCATCCTGACGCAGGGTGGACGCTTCTCCGGCTGGGCCTTCTACCTCCTGAAGGGCAAGCCCGTTTTCTCCTACAACCTCGCCAACGTGGAGATGTACACCATCGCGGCGAGTGAACCACTCGCGCCAGGCTCCTACACCCTCACCTACGACTTCAAGTTCGACGGCGGACTCGGCAAGGGCGGTGAGGCCAC
>CAZBXF010000361.1:0-2038 GCA_964495635.1 uncultured Phycisphaeraceae bacterium | reverse complement strand
AGACGCCGCCGCCGATCCGGGTGCTCGGGTCGATGCGGGTGAGGCCGGTGCCGGCGGCGATCACGTCGCCGCCGATGGTCTTGTTCCCCTGCAGGGTGACGGTTCCGGATGCCCACACCTTGCCGCCCGCGCTGCAGGTGTTGTCGAGCTGGATGTTGCCGTTCGCGGCGACGATGTCGCCCTGCACGTACACGCTGTTGCTGCAGAGGATGTTGCCCTCCGCGACGATGACATTGGCTTGGTTGCCGTTGAAGGAGAGCAGTTCGAGGCTGTTCGAGAGTCCGGGTACGCCATAGCTAAAGACGGCAGCGCCGGTGACAGCAGCGGTGTTCGCTCCCGGCACCCAGCCGTAGATGGCCTGCACGGCCGACACGTCGCCTCCCGACGCCGAGTCAGTAACACCTTCATCGGCAGCGAAACCGGTCGACTGAATACGAATTTGAGTTGCCGCGTCGATGGGGCACCCCGCAGTCCATGCAGCAGTTGCACTGATGCGGTAAGCGATGGTCGCCTCGAAGAAGAGCGCGCTCGCGGCCGTGCCACCCAGCGTCGGGTCTACCGAGCCCTGCGTTGCCGACAGCTCACCGTCGTCGGGACACTCATCAGCGAAGAGCGCGGCCAGCATCGCATCCACGCCGGCCTCGGCGGCCGCGTTTGACTGAACACTGGCTCGCGTGAGAGACGTGAACCCCAGCGCCTGCACGGTCGCGCCGGTCACGGTCATCGTGATGATCGACGTCACCCCGAGCAGCCCGATGACGGCGATCATGGCGTTGCCGCGCTCGCCATCCTGTCGACCGAGACGGTCGATGCGGTGAAGGCTGCGACGCAGAAGACGGGTCAGAAGCATTGCGGGCTCGCATTCGATTGGGGACCGCGGCCGGTAGCGGCCGTCACGAAGAGGGATGCGGGGCCCGAGTCACTGTCGGCGGTGAAGGTGATCGCTAGGCCCCGAGTGCCTTGCGCCGCAAAAACAGGCGCGGTTGTGCCATTGGGGTTCACCACGGGCATGACTCCTCCACTCACAGATGTCCATTCGGAGCCGAGCTCTCCGGGGGTGGGAGTCGAGATCGCGCTGGTAGCAGACCGTTGTGCGATCGTGGAGTCGGTCGCGTCGTAGAGGAAGGCGTGGCAGCGGGCGGCACCGCCCGCCGTGGTGCGCAGTGCGACCATAATCGACTCGCCATCGTTCGCAGTGGTCACTCGAATAGCAGTGGAGTTGCGCACCGTCTGCTCGATGACATTCACCGCCAGTTGGCCGTTCGTCGTCGAACTCGTCACCTCCCGCACCGTGCGGTCGGCCGTGAGGGCGCTAATGATCATGCTGCCAACGATGGTGATGATGATGCCGAAGAGCCCCATCGCGATGAGGAGCTCGATGAGGGAGAATCCTCGCTCGTTACGAGTTCGGGCGGTCATGGCGTGCCGCCCAAAAAGATGAGGGTGCGTGCGTCAGCGATCGGCGTCTGAGACTCGTCAGCGAGGTCGTACGCCACAACGGTCACAGCGAGAGTCGAGCCGTCGACGCAGGCGTTGCCTGTGGGAACGGTCGTGACGACCACAAGGGTCACGCCCTGAGCGTCAACCGTGCTGAACGAGTCGGGGAGGGTTGACTGCGCCCTCGCACAATCGGTGACGCCTGCGGCGCGAGCAGCGTCGATCGCTTGAGCGACGAGCCGTGTGGCCGTTGCGGCCGTCGAGTTGGCCTCCGACGCGCGGAGCGCCGTTACGAGAACCGGGATGAAGGCGATCGCCAACAGTGAGATCAGGAACATCGAGATGACGATCTCGATCAGGCCGATTCCGGCGTCGCGCTCATCAGATGCGCTCGAGGGGACGACGGAGCGGCGCTGGAGTGCGCGTGGCTGCGTCATGTGATCCCCCCGATCAAGTGTTGTGGTGCGGTGTTGCAGTGTCGACATTCGCGTCACCGTGCCGGATTACTGTGTCCAGTGTGGCGGATGTGACCGAGAACCGACAGATGGGGCCGCCCGCTGGGCGACCCCATCTGGAGATCGTCGAATCGACCTAGGTGCGG
>CAZBXF010000360.1:0-2049 GCA_964495635.1 uncultured Phycisphaeraceae bacterium | reverse complement strand
ACAAACCGGGGGTTTTGGGGTTTTTTTCTCGCTTTGGGGGTGGGTTGGGTGGGGGGGGGGAGGCAGGCAGGAAGGCAAGCAGGCAAGCAGGCAAGCAGGGGATCTGAGACTTACCCGTGTGTGGTAGGATTCGGCCGTGAAGCCTTCGTTTGACATTCCTGCCGTGGCTCCCTCGCTGGGCGAGGCGTTTGCAGCCGTGAGGCGGGTGGCGGCGGCGAGTTCGGAGAACTTTCCGGTGCTTTCGGCGCTGGTGCCGGAGGCGGCTCGCGATGACCTCTCGGCGGTCTATGCGTTCTGCCGCCTCGCGGATGATCTTGCGGATGAGACGGGGTCGGATGAAGCGGCCCGGGCGCGATCGCTGTCGCTGCTGCGTGCGCTTCGGGAGGAAGTGGCGAGGGGTTGGGCGGGGCAGGCACGCCACCCGGTCGTGGTGGCGCTGGCGGACACGGCGGCACGGACTGGCATGGCAGAGACGCTCGCCACGGACCTGATCGGCGCGTTTGAGCAGGATCAGCGTGTGCTTCGGTACTCGGCGCTCGATGAGCTCATCGACTACAGCCGCGGCTCGGCGAATCCTGTGGGGCGGATGGTGCTGCATCTGGCGATGGCAGAGCGGGGGGCGGGTGGCCGCCCGGGCTCGATCGCGAAGACCTTGATCACGACCACAATGCTGGAGATGAGCGACGCGATCTGCACCGCGCTGCAGCTGACAAACTTCTGGCAGGATGTGAGGCGGGACCTGCTGGAGCGCGATCGCGTGTACCTGCCGCTGAAGGAGATGGGGCTTGATGTAGCTGAGATCGATGCTGTCGTGCGGGGCGCGGGTGAAATCAGCCCGGACTTTGCGGCGCGATACGAGCGGGGAATGAGGCCTCTGCTGGACCGGACGCGGCGGATGTTTGATGAGGGCCGGGCGCTGCCCTCGATGGTGCCGCCGGCGTGGGCGCCGGTGATCAGGCTGTTCATCGAGGGGGGCGAGGGGACGCTCCGGCTGGTGGAGCGAGCGGGCGTGGGCGTGCTGCGTGAGCGTCCATCGATGGGCAAGGGACGGAAGGCGTGGATGGTGGGGCGTGCGTGGGCACGGACGCTGTGGATGAGGGCCGCGTCATGAGTGAGGCTGTGATCGATGGCGCGGGTGCTGGGGGTGGGCGCGGTAGCGCGGCGGGTGCGTGGTCATATCCGGGGATCTCGGCCGCGGAGATTTCACGGTCGGTGCGGCACTGTGCCGCGATCACGCGGCGTGAGGCTCGCAACTTCTACTGGGGACTTCGGCTGACGCCCGAGCCGCGGCGTGGCGCGCTATACGCGCTCTATGCGTGGATGCGCCGGGCCGATGATCTGGCGGATGATGAGCCGGATCCGGCGCGGGCCGCGGCGGGGCTCGCGGAGATGCGGGAGATCACACTTCGCGTCGTGAATCAGGAGCCCATTCCGAGTGATGGATTCTGGCCAGCCTTTGGCGCGGTGGCCAACGCGTACCCGATCGAGCCGCGATGGCTTGTCGACATGCTCGATGGGGTGTGCGAGGATCTGTCCCATCAGGGGTATGAGGAGAGTGCGGCGCTTGATCGCTATCGATACCGCGTCGGCGGGACGGTGGGTCTCTGCAGCGTGGCGATCTGGGGTCTGCGGCCGGGCGTGGATCGCGCCGCTGCAGCGCGGGCGGCGGAGGCCCGGGGCCGCGCGTTTCAGATGATCAACATCCTGCGGGACATCGCGGTCGATGCGGGCGGGCCAAAGCCACGGGTGTATGTGCCGCGGGAGGTGCTGCGGCGGCACGGAGTCTCGATCGAGCAGCTTCGCGTTGCTGAGGATCCTGCCAGGTGCGAGGCGCTGATGCGAGAACTCATCGACGTGGCGAGGTCGGACCTTGGGGCGTCGATGACGCTGGATGAGATGATCGCGGCGGACTGCCGCGGAGTGCTGCGGGCGATGACGGAGATCTACGGCGAGCTGCTCTCGAAGATCGAGGAGGATCCGCTGGGCTCATTGCGCCGGGCGCCGGTGCGTGTGCCGACGTGGAGGAAGTTCCTGATCATGTGGGGGGCG
>CAZBXF010000359.1:0-2049 GCA_964495635.1 uncultured Phycisphaeraceae bacterium | reverse complement strand
GGAGGAAGACGGAGGGAGAGGGACTGGGGATTGGGGACTGGGGAGAAAGCGAAAAGCGAAGAGCGGGAAAGCGAAAAGGAAGACAGGAAGGCACTTGGCACTAGGCACTTGGTATTGGTGAGAGAAGATGGAAGTGGGGCTTGGGTGTTGGTGTTGGTGCGGGGGTTAGTTTGTTTTGGTGGGTTGGTTGCCGGCGATGCCGAGTTTGACGGCGTAGATGGTGAGTTCGGGGACGGATTCGGCTTGCATCTTCTTCATGAGGGTGGCGCGGTGCATTTCGACGGTGCGGCGGCTGAGGCCGAGGGTGTCGGAGATGGCGGCGCTGGTGTCGCCCTTGACGAGGCCTTCGAGGACCTGCTGCTCGCGGGGCGAGAGGGACTCGTAGCGATGGCGGAGGTCGCGCGTGAGGCGTTCCTGCTCGCGGTTCTGCTCCTGCCAGCGGACGGACTCGTTGATGCGGTCGACGAGGCGCTGGTCGCTGAAGGGCTTCTCGATGAAGTCGGAGGCTCCGCCGAGGAGGGCGCGGGTGGCGGTGGGGACGTCGGCGTGGCCGCTGATCATGATGACAGGGACGGCGGAGCCGGACTCTCTGAGCCAGCGCAGGACTTCGAGGCCGCCGGTGCGGGGCATGCGCACGTCGAGGATGACGCAGCCGGCGGCCTCGGGATCGAAGGCGGCGCTGAAGGTCTCGGCGTCGGCGAAGGTCTGCGCGCGGTAGCCGGTGGATGCGAGGAGCATCTCGAGCGAGTCGCGCATGGCGGGTTCGTCGTCGACTACGTAGATGGTTGGGAACACACTTCCTCCGTGGGAATGCAGATCTCGAAGCGAAGGCCGGTTGGGTGCTCCGGGTTGCGGATGCAGCGGGCGCGGCCGGAGTGCTGCTCGGCGACGGTGCGGCAGAGGGCCAGGCCCATGCCGGAGCCGCCTCGCCGTCCGGAGACGAGGGGCTCGAAGATCTCCTCGGGGTTCATGCCGCAGAGGCCCGGGCCGGTGTCATCGATCCAGAGGCGGGTGAAGCCGGCGTCGCGCTGGGCGGAGAGGGTGATGCGGCGTGGTCCGGTGACGAGCTCGAGGGATTCGACGGCGTTGCGGACGAGGTTCAGGAGGGCGTGCTCCATGAGCACGCGGTTGCAGTGGAGGCGCCAGGGTGCTGGGTGGAGGATGATCTCGACGCCGTGATCCGCGGCCTCGGTGCGGATGGCGGCGGCGGCGGTGGTGAGGAGGGCGTCGACGGTGACTGGCTCGAAGCCCTCGCCGGGTGAGGTGATCATGCCGCGCAGGCCGCGGATGGAGCGGCTGACGGCTTCGGCTTCGGTGACGATGGCGCTGAGGCCGCGGGCCATGGTGTCGCGCGAGGCGGGGAGCGTCTCCATGAGGCGCACGCAGGCGGAGGCGTAGTTGACGATGGCGGCGAGGGGCTGGTTGACTTCGTGGGCGATGGTTGAGGCGAACTCGCCGAGGAGGACGAGGCGTTCCTGTCGGGCCGAGTGGGTGGCGAGGCGGCGGTGATCGATCTCGAGCTCGTGCCGGCGTGTGATGTCGCGGATCAGTGCGAGGACGATCGGGCCGCGCGAGGGGTCGTTGATGGCGCGGCCGTGGGCGGCGAGGACGCGGCGTGTCTGGAGGGTTCGGAAGGTGGAGTCGATCGTCTCGCCGGCGGCGGCCTGTGCGAGCGCGTCGCGGAAGGTTGGGGCGTCGGCGGCGTGGAGGAGGGAGAGGCAGGCGTCGAGCGTGAGGGGGGAAGCGTTGGAGGCGAGGCCCAGCATGGCGCGCAGGCGTGCATCGGCGTGGACGAGGCCGCGGCGCGGCTCCCACTCGAAGGTGCCGGCGTCGGAGGCTTCGAGGGCGAGCTCGAGTCTTCGCAGGGAAGAGGCGAGCTCGGCATCGGCGGCCTCGACGCGGCGCTCGAGGGCGGCGCGGGCGGCGTGCAGGTCGGTGTTGACCTTGTGGAGCTCGCTGGCCTTGGACTCGAGGATGCGCTCGGCCTGCGCGCGGGCGGCCTGCTCACGGGTGAGTGCGGCGAGGAGTGCCTCACGTTCGTCCATGGTC
>CAZBXF010000358.1:0-2109 GCA_964495635.1 uncultured Phycisphaeraceae bacterium | reverse complement strand
TCGAGAGCCGAACGTCCGACAGTCCACGGCGCGTTGGTCACAGGTCCCTCTATGAGGAGGACTCCATGCTCTCCAGCCTGTCCCGCACTCTCGCACTCGTGCTCGCGGCCGCTCTGGCGGCTGCGATGCTCTTGCCCGCACCGTCGCGAGTTGCACTCGAGCCGGAGAGGGCTGGTGAACCATCGCTCGCGATCTGGAAGCCAGCAAAGACTGGCCTCAAGCTTGAGTTTGCGATCTGGAGCGATGGCACTGGGCTGGCTCGGCGAACGATCTCGGATATTGACGCGCCGCTCGTCGTCTTCCGCACGAGCGAGGCACGAGTTGCCACGCTGCTCGCGACCATCGCCAGCGACACGGTCATGAAGTCGGAGGTGAAACAGCTCGCCGGGCCCGACGTTCAAACAACCCGGATCACCTGCGTCGTGAAAGGAGAGCGGGTTCGATTCGAGTGGTCCGAGTCGATCTCGCCAGGCTGGCCGTCGCTCCCAGAGCCGAAGATGCAGTCGATGATGGCCGCGTTCATGACGCTGCGCTCGGCGGCACTCATGGCGATCCCGGTTGAGACCTGGGAACTCAAGGACAAGCTGGATGCCCAGGGCAGGTTCCGCGGCTACGAGAACTCCGCTTCATCGGCGCCTTGGAGGCCATGATGCAGTCCACACCGGCAGGCCAGCCTCAGGGATGATCCAGGCCGAAGAGAAAGACCGGCGGGAACCGCCGGGCCACCCGGAAGGTCACACGAGCCCGTCACGCCGCGCGGCGTGGAGTGCTCGACAATCGCTCTCCCTTGCCGCCCCGCTTCCATCTCATCGCGCGGTTGCTCAGGAGCACGACCTCCACCACCAGCCACGCCCACGCCGCCGGCAGCAGCCACCACGCGCTGGGGCCAAGCCGATCCAGAAGCCCCGTGACGAGCCCCTCGGCGTTGCCCCGGTAGAACGTCTTCAGGATCCCCACCAGCGGGTGCGGCCGGAGCATCGCCTTGCCCATCGGTGTCGACAGAAGCCTCGCCCCCGCCGGTCCCTTCTTCGCCGCCGCGATGATCGTCCGTTCAGCGCTCGTGATCTCGCCGATCGCGCCCGAGGCGTTCACGCCGACCTTGCCGGCAGTCTTGCTCGCGCGCAGCGCCTCCATCCCGCGTTCGCCCGTCATGTGCAGCGCAAAGGCCCCCGTCGGATGCCGCTCGGTAAACCGTGCGATGCGCGCGATGTCGTCCGGATCGTCCGCATGCTTCATGAGACGCATCGCGCCCCCCGGCGACGCCTTCTCAGAGATCTTCGCGACGTCCGCGAGCGCGCCCTGCATCCTGTCCCACTGGCGCCCCTTCGCGAGGCCCACAAACGCGTCCGCCAGTCGATCCGTCAGCATGCTCGCCCGCCGCGCGGTCTTGAGAAACGAGGGGACCCAGTCCACCTGCGGCGCCAGCGTCGTCACCAGTCCAAGCGTCGACAGCGCGATGATCACGGGATCCGTCTCCTCGCCCATCGTCGCATTGGAGCCCTGGATCACAAGGTCGCGGATGTCCCCCACGACGAAGAAGTCCGCCGCGACCGCGCCGCCGATGGCCTCGAGCGTGTCGCCGCCGCCCGTCACCGCGCCCAGGCCGACATCCTTCACGCGCCGCAGCCAGCTCCCCTGCGCCTCCTCAACAAGCGCCTTCTCCTTCAGGATCGCCTCGCGCTGCGGCCCCTCGATGTGCGTCAGGCCCGCCTCCGCGACCATGATCGCCTCGCCGAAGCGCCCCTGCGCACGCAGCGCCGCAACCTCCGCCGCATACTCAAAGTCCGGAAGCTGCATCAGCGTCATCCGCCCAAGCCGCGCAGCGCCATCCACCGTCATCACCCAGACGAGAAATCCCGCAAGGAAGATGCGGAGGAGGGACCAGAGAAGAGAGAAGGCACTTGGCACGAGGCACCTTGCACGAGGGGAAGAGATGGACACCCGGACTGGACGCGACGTGATTCGGAGAGCGGATTCGACGTTGGTGAGTTGTAGAGGAAGAAGGCATTCGGCACTTGTGGTGACGCACTCGCAGGCAGGAATTCGGAGCTAGGCATTCGTGGTTCGGCATTCGGCATTCGTGAAAGCCACCGATCCAACCCCCATTCC
>CAZBXF010000357.1:0-2140 GCA_964495635.1 uncultured Phycisphaeraceae bacterium | reverse complement strand
CGGTCGAGGCGAAGTCTGCGTTCAACACCGCGATCTCCTTCGCCACCAACACCAATTGGCAGGGCTATGCCGGCGAGACGACGATGTCGTACCTCACGCAGATGCTCGGGCTCGGCGTGCAGAACTTTCTGAGCGCCGCGACGGGCATCGCCGTGCTCGCGGCGCTGATTCGCGGGCTTGCTCGCAGGTCGTCGGCCACGATTGGCAACTGCTGGGCGGACCTGACACGTATCACGCTCTACATCCTGCTGCCGCTGAGCGCCGTGCTGGCGGTGGCTCTGGTGAGCCAAGGTGTCGTGCAGACACTCCGCGGGCCGAAAGAGGTCGCGCTCACCGTGCCGCTGACGACGTCCGACGGCGTGGCGATCACGACACAGACCATCCCCCTCGGCCCCGCCGCTTCTCAGATCGCCATCAAGCAACTCGGCACCAACGGCGGCGGCTTCTTCAACGTGAACTCCGCCCACCCGTTGGAGAATCCGACGGCGCTCTCGAACTTCCTGCAGATGCTGGCGATCCTGCTGATCCCGGCGGCGCTCTGCTGGACCTTCGGCGACATGGTTCGCGATCGGCGGCAGGGCTGGGCCGTGCTCGCGGCGATGCTGGCGATCTTTGTGCCGCTTCTCTTGGCCACGTACGCCTTCGAGGCCCGGGGCAACCCGGCCATCGCGGCTCTCGGTGTCGATACCACGGCGAATCCTGCCGAGTTCGGGGGCGTGGGGGGCAACATGGAGGGTAAGGAAGCCCGCTTCGGCGTCGCCAACTCTGCGCTCTGGGCCGCCGCGACGACCGCCGCGAGCAACGGCAGCGTGAACTCCATGCACGACTCGTACACGCCGCTGGGCGGGCTCATCCCGATGTGGCTGATGCAGCTCGGCGAGGTGGTCTTCGGCGGCGTAGGTTCGGGCCTCTACGGCATGCTCATGTTCGTCATCGTCGCCGTCTTCGTCGGGGGGCTCATGGTCGGCCGGGCGCCGGAGTACCTGGGCAAGAAGATCGAGCCGTTCGAGATGAAGATGGCGATGGTGTGCGTGCTGGTGCCGTGCGGGATCGTGCTCGTCGGCACCGCCGTGGCCGTACTTGTCCCCGAGGGGAACACCACCAGCAACCCCGGCCCGCACGGCTTCAGCCAGATCCTCTACGCCTTCAGCAGCGCAGGCAACAACAACGGTTCGGCGTTTGCGGGCCTCACGGCCAACACGCCCTTCTACAACATTGCGCTGGCGCTGGCGATGTGGTTCAGCCGGTTCTGGATCATCGTGCCCGTGCTCGCCGTCGCGGGCTCGCTCGCCGCCAAGCGCGTCAGTCCGACGACCAGCGGCACGCTTCCCACGCACACGCCGGTCTTCGTGCTCATGCTCGTTGCGGTCGTGGTCATCGTCGGCGCACTCACCTTCGTGCCCGCGCTTGCCCTGGGACCGGTGGTGGAGCATCTCCAACTCGTCGGCAAGTGAACTCATCGTTGATTGGAACCAACCATGCCGAGTTCGACCACTCACGCCAACTCATCGATCTTCAGCTCCGCCATCGTGAGGCCCGCCATCGGCTCCGCGCTAGCCAAGCTTGATCCGCGGGTGCAGCTGCGCAACCCCGTCATGTTCGTGGTGTGGGCGGTCAGCGTGCTCACGACGATGCTTGCGATCGCAGGGTTCGTGGGCAAAGGTGAAGCGGGCGGATATTCGCCGACGCTCGTGCTCGTGATCGCCTTGTGGCTGTGGTTCACGGTGCTGTTTGCGAACTTCGCCGAGGCGATGGCCGAGGGCCGGGGCAAGGCGCAGGCCGCGAGCTTGCGGAAGAGCAAGCGGGACGTGCAGGCGAAGAAGGTGGAGGGACCGCGAGTTGAAGGCCGCGGACCGAGTGGGTGCAAGACGGCGTCAGTGTCCGGCGCAACGCTCCGCAAGGGTGACATCGTGCTCGTACAGGCCGGTGACACCATCCCCGGCGACGGCGAGGTGATCGAGGGCGTGGCGTCGGTCAACGAGTCTGCCGTGACCGGCGAGTCCGCACCCGTGATCCGTGAAGCGGGCGGCGATCGCTCCAGCGTCGTGGGCGGCACGCAGGTGCTCAGCGATTGGCTCATCGTGCGGATCGCGGCGGACCCCGGCTCGTCGTTCCTCGACCGCATGATCGCGATGGTCGA
>CAZBXF010000356.1:0-2143 GCA_964495635.1 uncultured Phycisphaeraceae bacterium | reverse complement strand
CCGGCGGATCCTCGAAGAGACATCGCAGGCACCCAGACCCGGGAACAAACGTCGCCTGCATGAACCGCGTGCCCACGACGCCCGCGTACGCCAGCGGCAGCCCAAGCTCGACGCACGCGTCGTTGATGAGGTACCGCGACTCGAAGTTGTCCGTCCCGTCAAGCACGATCGTGCGTTCGGCGGGCGTCGCTCGATCCACGCCGCCAAGCAGCGACTCGACATTCGCGGGCGTGACGTCCGCCACGACCGGCTCGATGCGGATCTCGGAATTGACGTGGCGCAGCCGCGCCGCCGCGGCCTCGGCCTTCGGCACGCCATCGCGGGCATCATCCTCGGTGAAGAGCGTCTGCCGCTGGAGGTTCGTCCGGTCGACCAGATCACGGTCAATCAGCGTCAGGCGGCCGACGCCCGCACGCGCAAGCAGGTCCGCGCTCACGCAGCCCAGCGCCCCCACCCCCACCACCACAGCGTGCGACGCGAGCAGACGACGCTGCCCCGCCTCGCCAACATTGGCAAGGACCATCTGACGCCGGTAGCGTGAAAGGTCATCGTGGGGCACAGCCGCAACCGTACGATGGCCACCGTGGGCAGGGGGAAGCGGGCAAGGTGCCACTCAGAGCCACACGGAGCCAAATCCCGATGCCATACGTGAATGTCAAGATCACACGCGACGGCGTGACCAGGGAACAGAAGGCCGCGATCATCCGCGAGATCACCGACACGCTGGTCCGGGTCCTGGGCAAACGCCCCGAACACACGCACATCGTCATCGACGAGGTCGACACCGACAACTGGGGCTTCGCTGGGATGCTCACCACCGAGCTGAGGAAGGGCCAGACGCCGCCGCCACCCGCGAGCGCCGCCCCAGACGCCTGAGGACAGCCTCCGCCGCCTCGTTCCCGCTGCGCACCGCACCTTCCATCGTCGCGGGCCAGCCGGTCGCGGTGTAGTCGCCCGCAAGAACAACGCCGCCGACGTCGCTCCCCGGCGCCGGCCGCGCGGCCTCAAACCGCGGCGTCGCGGCGAACGTTGCACGCCGCTCCTTCACCGGGCGTGCTCTGACAACCCTCGCCGCACTTCCGCCGGGAATGCAGGCGGCGATGTCGTCCATGATCCGCGCGACGATCTCGGCCTCATCCAGCTCCATCCACTCGTCCGCCGCGGAAATCACCGCGTGCACGCGCGATCCATCGGGAGACTTCCTGAAGAGCCACTGCGTGGGTCGATCAACCAGAACCGCGTGGGGCTGCTCCAGCACCGGTCGATCCAGTTCGAGATGTACGCCCAGGATCGGGCTGACACCCTCACGCACCATCGCCGCAAAGTCAGCACGCTCGCCCGCACCCTGCACCACCTCCGCGGCACGATCAAGCGGGAGTGCGGAGACGACCGCATCGCCGGAGAGCCGCGTCCCGTCCGAGAGCGTCACGCCGCCACCATCCACAGCCTGGGCCCGCGCCCCGAAGAGCACGCGCCCGCCCAGCGACTCAATCACGCGGATCGCAGGGTCATACAGCCGCACCAGCGGCACGCTCGGCAGGGCAATCTGCCCGGCATCGCGGCTGCCCGAGAAGCCATCGCGAAAGACCTTCTCCGCCAGCGTCGCCGCGACGCGATCCACATCGAGGTTGCACGCGCTCACGATCACCGGCGACCAGAACTTCGCGATCGCTCCCGCGGGTTGCTCCATCTCGCGCAGCACCTCGCCGAACGTCCGGCCGGCGTCCTCCTGCGGATCGCGCGAGACGATGCGCAGCAGCGCCGAGGCAACGGCGATCTTCTCCGCGACCGACAGGAACGACGCCGCCGCGAATGAGCCCGCATAGTGCGCCGGTGCCGGAAGGCGCCCCGGACGCAGCGTGCTCGTGCGGCCGCCTGCCTCCACCCACCACTGCGTGTCCGACCACTCCATCAGGTCCAGCACATCCAGCCGCCCGCAGAAGGCAAGAAACTCCGTGCAGCATCCCAGCGCCACATGCTGGCAGTTGTCCAGCGTCTCGCCACTCGCAGCGTCAGTAAACGAAGTCGCCCGCCCACCCAGCCGCCGCCGCGATTCGAGCAGCGTCACCCGCACACCCGACTCAGCAAGCCGAATCGCGCACGCAATCCCAGCCAGACCGCCGCCAACAACGATGGCCGAGGA
>CAZBXF010000355.1:0-2161 GCA_964495635.1 uncultured Phycisphaeraceae bacterium | reverse complement strand
CTTTGAATACAGCGGCCCCGGGCACCATCGTGGGGTCCGGGGCCGTTTGTGATTTGCTGAGACACGTCGCTCAGTCAGCTTGCTTCGGGTGCCAGTCGAACCCGCAGGCAAAGCACTGCTGCGCTCGCGGTGTGAGGCAGAGCTCGCCGCACTTTGCGCACGTGTGGAGAATCTTCTTGTCAGGATTGTCGCGGAGCACGCGCTCGGCCGCGGCACGCATCACGCTTGCGGGCCCGTGCTCGTTGATGCGTCGCATCAGCGCCGGGTACTTGGCTTGCGCCTCGGGGATCCGAAAGAGCTCGAGCAACCTCGTCCCACTGGTATCGGAGTAAGCGAGCTGCTTTACTCGTCCGACTCGGACGCGCTCGGCCGCCAGCTCTTCTTCGGTCAGCAAGTGTTCAAAGTGGCGGTAGATGTACCACGTGAGGGCATCCGGCGAGTACTCCTTTGGTACAGAAAGACGCCGCGGACGCGATGAGGGTTCGGCATCCATGACGGTAGATCGTAGACGGAGCTTTCGTGCAACTTGGCCGTGCCAGCCGCAACGTGATGATCTCACTCGGCGTCGGGATGCTGCGGCGGTTGATCTGGATACCCCACGGAATTGAATCGCTGACATGGCACCCGAGTGCCGATCGATGAGTCGGGAACGGCAGACCGCCGACCGCGCCGTCGCGATGTGAGGCGGCCCGACTGTGCAATTGCCAGAGGAAGGGGAAGCCCCTTCCTCCGGCACCTCCAACCCCCGGGAGAGCGGGGAGGGTGGACGGCGACGTGCGTGTGGAGAGTCCGGCGGCGGCGTCGCCTTGTAGTCTTCTAGCCTTGTGGTCCTCTAGGATCGCTGGATGGAAGCAATCGTCCTCTGTGGAATCCAGGCGACCGGGAAGAGCACGTTCTGCAAAGAGCGACTGTTCCGGTCGCATCTGCGGCTGAGTCTTGACATGCTGCGGACCCGTCATCGCGAGGACGTCCTGCTCCAAGCATGCATCGACGCGAAGCAGCCCTTCGTCATCGACAACACGAATCCGACACGGGCAGAACGTGAGCGATACATCACGATGGCGAGGGGGGCCGGGTTCAGGGTGATCGGCTACTACTTTGAGTCGAGGGTGAGCGATGCTGTTGTACGCAACTCGCAGCGGCCGACGCAGGAGCAGATACCGGAAGTGGGAATCAAGGGTACGTCGGCGCGGCTGGAACTCCCGGCCATGCGTGAGGGCTTCGACAGCCTGTTCTATGTGCGGATGGCCGGTGACGGATTTGAAGTTGAGGAGTGGCGAGATGAAGTTTGACGATCTGGACGCGCGGATGCGGGCGTTCGAGGCGGCACGCGATCCGAGCGCACTGCCCGGCGTGTTCCTCGTCGCACGGATCGATGGGCGCAGCTTCACCCGCCTCACCAAGGAGACCATGGCCTACGAGCGGCCATTTGATGAGCGATTCCGTGATGCGATGATCGCGACCGTTGAGCACCTGATGTCGTGTGGATTTCAGGCGGCTTTCGGATACACCCAGAGCGACGAGATCTCGCTCCTGTTCGGGCGTGAAGAGGGGAGTTTCGGGCGGAACATCCGCAAGTGGACTTCGATCCTGGCGGGCGAGGCGAGCGCCGCGTTCGCCATACGCATCGGCCGAGTGGCCGCGTTCGACTGTCGGGTGATCGAGTTGCCAACCGAGAGCGAGGTTGTCGACTACTTTCGGTGGCGTTCCGAGGATGCACATCGCAACGCGCTGAACGCGTGGTGCTACTGGAAGCTTCGAGATGAGGGAGCCGACGTTGCGGCCGCGACACAGCGCCTTGAGGGCACGTCGGTAGCGGCGAAGAACGAGTTGCTCTTCCAACGCGGCGTGAACTTCAACGACCTCCCAGCGTGGCAACGCCGCGGTGTCGGTGTGCTCTGGGAGGAGTACGACAAGGCTGCGACGAACCCGAGGTCGGGGCAATCCGTGACCGCCCGCCGCCGGCGCCTCCGCACAGTGCTCGAACTCCCGATGAAGGACGAGTACAGCGAGTTCGTCGCTTCGTTGCTGCGCCAAGCAACTGCGCCGCCGCCGTCGCTGTCGTGACGATCGACCGGTACTTGTCGAGTGCCTACGTCGCGGGCTTGAGCAGCCTCCAGAGCATCAGCCCCGCCGCGATGAGGCCCGCGAGCGCGACTTG
>CAZBXF010000354.1:0-2162 GCA_964495635.1 uncultured Phycisphaeraceae bacterium | reverse complement strand
CCCAACCTACCCCAGCATCGCCCCAGTGCCAATAAACCCGCGCAAAACTCCACCACACGAAGCACCTCGCACCACCACCGCAACCCCGCCGCGCCCCTCAGCCCGCCTCCAGCCGACCCTCCCGGTCATCTCGGATCATGCCCGGTCATGCCCAATCATGCCCGATAATCCCGCCCCTGGCTCGCTCTCCCGAGCCAGTCAGCGCCCACCCCTCGTCACACCAGCGAAAACCCCTTGCGGCGCCCACGCGCCACCTCTACACTCGCAACCTTCGCAAGCCACACCGCTTGCGCCTCGGACGTCGGTGGGGGCCACCGACCAGTCAGTGTCAGGTCAAGAAGGTCAGTACCAAGTCTGTGAGAGGAGAAGAACCATGATCCGCATCGCGTCCGTCCTGCTCGTCGCCGGCGCCCTCACCTCGGTCGCCTCCGCCCAGCTCTTCCAGCCCAACTCCGCCACCGCCACCAGCGAGTTCAGCGCCTCCTACGACATCCTGAACACCATCGACGGCAGCGGCCTCCCCGTGAACTTCACCCCCGCCAGCGTCCACGCCACCTACGCCGTCAACAACCACTGGACGACCCGCCCCGGCGCCCTCGGCAACAACAACGCCGCGGCCTCCTTCTTCTTCACCGCGCCCGTCACCATCGGCACCTTCCACATGTGGAACCACCTCTCCAACGGCGTCGCCGCCGACCCCGGCTACGCCGTCACCCGCTTCGACATGCGCCTCTTCGACTCCAGCAACAACGAGCTCTTCGCCCTCCTCAACCAGAGCGCCGTCCCCAACGTCTTCAGCGCCCAGTCCTTCACCTTCGCCCCCGTCGCCAACGTCTCCCGCATCGACTTCCGCGTCCTCGCCAACAACGGCTCCCCCAACTACACCGGCCTCGCCGAGGTCGCCTTCGAGTCCATCCCCTCCCCAGGCGCCCTCGCCCTCCTCGGCCTCGGTGGCCTCGTCGCCACCCGCCGCCGCCGCTGAGCAGGCCCACATCTCATCCAAACGACATCAACACCCCCGCATCTCGCGGGGGTGTTGTTCATTCTGCTGCGGTGAGGACATCCTCAACCACCGATCAGACGGGACCGAAGGTCCGCGATGCATCCAGCGGCCTCGAAGCCTTCATTCTCAGAACGTCCGCGGGACAAACACCACCTGCAGCGATGTGGAGAAAATGTACGTCTTGGCGCATCCCGGCCCGTCGTAGGTGAGCCCCGAGGCCTTGAACGTCTTCGTCGTGCCCGCCGTCACCGGAACCACCCAGTTCAGCGCGAGCGTCGAGCCGTCGAAGTCCCTGCCCTTGAAGTACCCGTTCGTCAGTTCGGGACCGCCCACCTCTTCCAGCTTGAGCTCGAACTTTGCCCCCGCGCCGGGCAGGCACGCGTCGATGCTCACCGCGCAGCTGGCCATGATCAGATAGAACCCATCCGCCGGCGCCGTCGTCGACACCGACCGAAGCTCGATGTTGTCCCCGTTGTTGAGGCAGATCGAAGGGCCGCAGTTCTCCCCGTTCCGCGACGTGCGGAAGTCCTGCGAGAACTTGATCGCCGGCATGTTGGAAGCGTTCAGCCTGCCCGCGAACGTCGCGTTGCCGCTCCCGTCGTCGATGACGTTCCTCCACGTCGGCGAGTTGCCCGTGTTCGTGAGAGTGCCCGTTCGCCCCGTGCTGTCCATACCCAGCATCATCCGCCGCCCGCCGGCTGGCACCACGCCCCACGCCGATGCCCCCGGGTTGTACATCCCCAGCTGCAACGCGCCGAACGAGTTGACCAGCACGCCGCCGCCCGGGTCGTTCACGTTCCTGATTCGCGCCGCCGTGTCAGACCCCGACAGTTCCAGCAGGGCCCCGGGGCTCACCGTCCCAATGCCGACAAAGCCCACCGGATCGATCGTCATCCGGATCGCACTTGCCGTCGAGTCGCGGATCAGCAGCTTCCCGGCCCCCTCCGAGTTGCTCGTGCTGCTGGAAATGATGTTCCACGCCCGCGACAGGCTGTTGTTGAGCGTCAGCCACGTCCCCTGGTTGTTGCCGCCCACCTGCGTCACAAGGCCGCGTGTCACAGGGACCGCGTGTCACAGTGACGCCAGGGGGGCCCCCCCCCCCCCCCGCCCCGGGGGGGCGCCGCCGCAGCGGGGAGAAAAAACACTGGCGCCCGAGTAG
>CAZBXF010000353.1:0-2165 GCA_964495635.1 uncultured Phycisphaeraceae bacterium | reverse complement strand
CACGCGCCAACCCCAACCTCACCGGCCGCTGCGTCACCGGCGGCGTCGTCAACGCGTGGAACGCCGTCCAGTAAACGCCCCACCTCCATCCCCTTCTCCGCACCAACCCCGCGCCGCAGCGCGGGGTTTTTCATTCCGCCCTGTCGCGCGATTCACCTCACCTGCCTCCACCCCCGCCCCACCCACACGCCCCGCTACCCTCCCTCGATGCTCACCTTCCCCCTCTCCCCCGCCGATGCTCAGGCCTTCGCCGACCGCTGGTACGCAGCCTGGAACAGCCGCAACATCGACGCCATCATGGCCTGCTACGACCCCGCCATCGAGCACTCCTCCCCCTTCATCAAGCGCTACAACAACACCGACGACCGCTCCCTCCGAGGCATCCCCGCAGTGCGCGACTACTTCGCCCGCGCCCTCGAGCGCAACCCCACCCTGCGCTTTGACCCCATGTTCGTCACCACCGGCCTCGAGAGCGTCATCCTCGTCTACCGTCGCATGAGCGGCGATCTCGCCGCCGAACTCTTCACCCTCACCCCAGACGGCAAGATCCTCCGCTCAATCTCCCACTACGGCTGATCTCCCCCCCACCCCCCTCCCCCCTCCCCCCGCAGCCCCACCATGATGTCCGTCAAGTCCCTCGCCATCTTCGAGTTCTCCCTCGCCATCGTCCTCATCGTCTCGATGTGGATCGCCCTCGAAGTCGGTCGAAGGGTCGGCATCCGCGCCAAGCTCGGCGGCACAGAAGTCGCCCAGCTCGGCACCATGCAGGCCGCCATCCTCGGCATGCTCGCCCTCCTCCTCGGCCTCTCCTTCTCCGGCGCCACCTCCCGCTTCGTTGATCGCCAGGATGTCCTCGTGCGCGAGGCCAACGCCATCAGCACCGCCTACCTCCGCACCGAGCTCCTCCCGCCCCCGCACGCAGAGTCCCTCCGCGCCCATCTCCGCGACTACACCGCCGCACGCCTCGAACTCTTCGAGAGCATCGGCGACGCCCGCTCCACGGAGATCAACCAGCGCCTCGCAACCATCCAGTCCTCCCTCTGGTCCGCCGCCCTCCGCGCCGTGAGCGACAACCCCACCCTCACCGTCATCATCCTCCCGCCGCTCAACGAGATCTTCGACCTCCTCTCCGTTCGCAACGCCGCCACCCACCGCCACCTCCCCGCCCTCGTCCTCTTCCTCCTCTTCTCCTCCGCCCTCGCGGCGATGGCCACCGTCGGTTACGGCCTCGGCCTGAGCAAGAACCGCCACCACCTCGCCGCCGGCGCCCTGTGCCTGCTCATCTCCGTCTCGCTCTGGACCACCATCGACCTCGACTTCCCCCGCGTCGGCCTCATCCAGATCTCCGACGCGCCCCTAAGAGCCGCAATCCCGCCCAGCCCCACCCGCTGACCAACCCCACCCGCACCCCCCTTCCCCCCTCCCCTTCTCCCCGCCAGATGCCACGCCGCCCCAAAGCCCCCGTCGCCCCCACCGGCGACCGCGCGCCCCGCGTCACAGCATCATCGCGCCATGAGTGGCGAGCCTGGCTCCTCGCCAACCACGCCGCCTCGGGCCCGATCTGGCTCATCTATCCCAAACAGTCCACCGGCGCCACCACCACCGACCTGACCTACAGCGCCATCGTCGAAGAGGCTCTCTGCTTCGGCTGGATCGACTCCCTCCCGCGCAGACTCGACGATCGCCACGCGATGCTCTACATCTCCCCACGCAAGCCCCGCAGCGTCTGGTCAGCCCTCAACAAACAACGCATCGCCAGCCTCGAAGCCGCAGGCCTCATCCACCCCGCCGGCCACAAAGTCATCGCCGCGGCCATCAACGACCGATCCTGGAACATCCTCGACGACGCCGAAAACCTCCAGATGCCCCCAGACCTCGCCGCGGCCATGAACGCCAACCCCGCCGCCCAGGCAAACTACGACGCCTTCCCACGCGGCGCAAAGAAACTTCTCATCACCTGGATCATCACCGCCAAACGCCCCAACACCCGCGCCGCCCGAATCACCGAGGCCGTCAAGCTCGCACAACAAAACATCCGAGCCAGCGCGGCCACAAAGCTCCCCAAATCCTGACCCCCCGCCAGCGCAAGACGCCACGCCTGCCCGCAAGAGGGGAGAAAGCGGGAAAGCGAAAAGCGGGAAAGCGGGAAAGCGGGAAATAAAGGC
>CAZBXF010000352.1:0-2166 GCA_964495635.1 uncultured Phycisphaeraceae bacterium | reverse complement strand
CGGTGCGCGCCGTCGGCGGCGACACCGACTGTTCACCTTCCCGGCGTTGCCGAGACTGGAGGCGAGCGTGCACTCTTCCTCGGTGCCAGGAGAGTCATTCCGGTTCCGTCGGGGGCGTGGTTTGTGGCTACGTCTGGCAGCACTGTGGTTGGGCGTCATCGCCGGAGTCCTGTTGGCCAGACTCGGCTACATCGCGCGGGGCCCGCTCATTGGCGTCGTGATCTTCGCCGCGTGGATGAGCGCGATCGCCCTGGGGTCAGGCGGCGTCGTGCGAGGGGCACTGCGAATGAGTTCACTCTTGGATCGCATCCACTCCTGGCGCCCCGCGACGCGAGCCGTCCTCGCGATCTTCATCGGAGTCGGTGCCGTCATCCTCGGCAACGTCATCACGCAGTGACTTCTTCGAACTCGCTCGCGCCAGATCTGCCGATCGGCACGGGCCGATCACTTGCAAGAAGCGTCCTCACCGGACAATCTGCTCGTGTGCGAGAACGCTTGGTCAGCCTGATCGGCGCCGCGCTTGCCGCCAGTCTGCTCATCAGCTGCAGCGACAGCGCGACGAGCCCCGACCAAACGAGCACCACGCCCGCGGGGAGCACCGCCACCTACGTTTGCTTCAAGATCGCCGGGGACCACGGCCCGGACCGCTTCCGGGCGTTTGCTGAACTCGTTGAGCAGTACCCACCTGCCGCGGGACACGCCGTCAGGGCCGGATACAAGCGAGATGCGGCCGTCAGCGTGAAACTGCATCCGGCTGAGGACCCGAATCAGTGGATCGACGACATTCCCGATGCGCTGCGTCGCCACGAGATCGTGAGCAGCGTGGATGTCGAGGACTACGACTGCGGCGAGGTACAGGCGTAAGGCTCCTGTCAAGCGCCCGATCTGCCGTGCAGTTCGGATGCGCACCTTGCGCTCGCTGCGCGGTCCGGGCACTCGGCTCGGGCCGGATGTCCTGGGTGCCAGGCTCGTACGTCGGCTCGCCTGTGGGGAGGTCGGTTCGGATCTGATTCGGGTTGAAGAAATTTCTCCTTTCGGGTTGGTTGTGCGTACTCGCGTACGATAGGTACGGGTTCGTGGAGACAGCGCTCGGCACACTCGATCGGTTGCTGGCCGATCTCGGCTGTGTGCAGCTCGATGTGCTGGATGCCGATCAGTTGGGTTCGTTCGCGATCGGGCTCGGGCGGGGGATCGACCGGTTGACCGCGTTCCACGCGAAGGTTGTGCACGCTGCGGACGAACGTCGGTCGTGGGAGGGTTCGGGCGCGCGGGACATGGAGGACTGGCTGTCCCAGCGCACGGGAACGTCCCGAGGCACGGCGAAGTCACGCAAGAAGCTGGGCCAGGCGTTGGAGTCGTCGAAGAAGCTCGAGGAGGCGGTCGACAACGGTGAGTTGTCGGCCGCGTCCGCGGAGCAGTTGCACGAGGCGGTCACGAGCCCGCCGGAGGGCACCGATGCGGAGGATCTCGAGGAGCTGATCGACGCTGCGAAGGGTTCGCGGCCCGGTGATGCGAAGCAGGCCGCCGACCGGTGGCGCGAGATCCACTCGAAGGAAACGCCCGAGGAACGCTCGCGGCGCCGCTACGACAAGCGATCGGTGACGTCGAAGCCTGCCGATGACGGGATGGTCGAGACCACCGTCGTGCTGCCCGAGTTGCAGCATCGGCAGGTGATGAACGCGTTGAACCATGCCGCCGGCCGCTATCACGCAGATGATGACCGCACACCCGCCCAGCGGATGGCGGACGGGCTGATCAATCTCGCAGCCGCATACGCGTCGGGCACCGTGACCGGTGGTCGTGAGAAGCCGACACTGCTGATCGGCTGCACCGCGGAGACGATCGCCGGGTTGTCCGACGAGCCGGGCTGGACCGCCCATGGCGACCGGATCCCGGCCGATGTGCTCCGGCATCTCGCCGAGAACGCGATCCTGCGCCGCATCGTCGATGCCGGGAACGCGATCATCGATCTCGGCACCAAGGTGCGGTTCTTCAACGACGACCAATACGAAGCACTCATGGTCCGAGATGGCGGGTGCAGGTTCCCGGGGTGCACGATCCCCGCCGCGTGGTGCGACGCCGATCATCTCGTGGCGGTCACCGATGGCGGGCCGACCGACCTCGACAACGGAGCACTGTGGTGCAGCTACCACCACCAGTTCAAGC
>CAZBXF010000351.1:0-2175 GCA_964495635.1 uncultured Phycisphaeraceae bacterium | reverse complement strand
CGCCCGAGCGCGGCCTTGGTCGGAAAGTGGTAGTGGATGCTCGCCGTCGTCACGCCGATGCGCTCGGCGAGGTCGCGGAACGAGAAGGCGTTGAACCCGCGCGTCCGGGCAAGGTTCTCCGCGGCATCGAGCAGGGCCTGGCGTGTGCTGAACTCCATACCTTAGTATACCTATCTAGTGGTTGGTTGGTTCGGTCGTTCTCGGAGCCAGCCCCGCCTCGACGACGGCCCTCCAGGCGGCACGCGTGGCCGCCGCCGCCCGCTCCCGTTCGACCCTTGATTTCGCCGCACGCGCAGCGACCATGAGTCCATCCGCCAGCATCAGGAGCGAGAGTCCGAGTTGCTCCGGATCGGGCGAGCCGGCGCCGGCCGCAAGCGCCGCGAGCGAGGCGCGCAGCTTCAGACGGTGGCCCTCCGCGGCCTTGCGGGCAGGGTGCGCGGCGTCGTCGATCTGCTCAACCGCACCGATGAACGCGCAGCCGAGAAAGTCGGGCCTTCTCGTGAAGTCAGCGACGGCATCCACGCTGGCCAGGAGCCGCTCGCGTTCGCCCGGCATCGCCGCACCAGCCGGCAAGCCTTCGAACCGCGCTGCCATCCAGGCATCGAACCACTCGTCGAAGGCCGCAGCGCGCACGCGGACATAGGCCTCCATCAGCGCGTCCTTGCTCTCGAAGTGCTCGTAGAAGGATGCCTTCGCAACACCCGCCTCCGCGATGATGCGATCGATGCCGGTGGTGCGAAGCCCCTCGCGATAGAAGAGGTCGACCGCCGCGGTGAGGATTCGGTCGCGAGCGCCCGTCCGCCGCGCGCGGCGTCCGTCTGTCGCAGCGGTCGTCGCCACACTCGCGGGCGCAACGGCACGCGCTTTCACGGTCGCCCGAGGATTGTCCTGATGCTTGTTGCCCATGAACGGATGATCCTTGGCCAATCGGGCTGCGCCGGTTTCCCGGACGCCAGCCCCTTCCTCTGATTCCCGCAGGGTCACTTGGTGACGACGCGCGACGCCATGAACGCCCGGATCTTCCCGGCCATCAGGGCTCCCTCCTCTTCGAGGGCGAAGTGCCCCGCATCCAGCAGGTTGAAGTCGAGGTCCTTGATGTCACGCTTGTACGGCTCGGCGCCGGCGGCGGGGAAGATCTGGTCGTTCTTGCCCCAGATGATCAGCGTCGGCGGCTGGTGCTCGCGGAAGTACCGCTGCCACTCCGGGTACTTGGGCGGGTTTGTGCCGTAGCTCAGGAAGAGCTTCAACTGGATCTCCTTGTTGCCCGGGCGATCAAGGCCGGCCTGGTCGATCGTCCACGCATCAGGGCTGACGACAGTGGCGTCGCGCGCGCCGTGCGTGTACTGCCAGCGCGTCCCCTCGAGCTCGAGGAAGCTCCGGAGTGGCGCGGCGTTGGCCTCCGTGGGCTCGGCCCAGTACGCCTTGATCGGCTTCCAGAAGTCGTTGTCCAGGCCCTCGTCGTACGCGTTGCCGTTCTGGATGATGAGGCCCGAGATGCGCTCCGGGTGTGCCGCGGCGATCCGGAAGCCGATCGGCGCTCCATAGTCCTGCAGGTACATCGCGAACTTCGTGAGCCCAACCTCCTGCGTGAAGCGATCCACGACCCGCGCGAGGTTGTCGAAGGAGTAGTCGAAGGTCTCCGGGCTGGGCATGTCGCTCTGCCCGTAGCCCGGATAGTCCGGCGCGATCACGCGGTACTCGCCCGCGAGCGCGGGGATCAGGTTGCGGAACATCGACGACGAGCTCGGGAACCCATGGAGCAGCAGGATGGCCGGCGCGTCCTTCGGGCCCGCCTCGCGGTAGAAGACCTTGACGCCGTCGATCACGACCGAGCGGTGATAGACCTTCGTGTCAGACGTTGCGACCGGCACCATCGAGGCCGCGGGCGCGACCTGGGCCGACGCCGCGGCATCGCGAGCAGGCTCCGCACTCACCAGCCCGACACCCGCCCCAGCAACCGCGATCAACGCCGCCGCGAACACCCGACGATTCAGAAGGGACATGGGAAGCTCCTCGGTTCAGTCCCCGTCGTGGCTCGGAACACCCAAGCATACAGACAGGTCTGTCTATATGGTGCCGCGCATCGGTGGAGGTTTCGCGCCGCGCCGAGATTTTCGAGCCTCGCCAATGAAAAAGGGCCGCCAGCGGCGGCCCTTTGAAGGGTCATTGATCAGG
>CAZBXF010000350.1:0-2175 GCA_964495635.1 uncultured Phycisphaeraceae bacterium | reverse complement strand
CGGGTCTTCGGGGGGGAGGGAGCGGAGGAGGCGGAAAGGTGTCGAGGTGTCAAGGGAAGAAGAAGGTGTGATACGGCTGTCTTCTTCTGTCTCGACACCTTGACACCTTGACACCTTGACACCTTCCGCATGCTCCCAGCGGGCGACCATCTCGAGCGCTCTACGGACCGCCGTCAGCATGCCCAGGCCGAGGATGTCGATCTTGAGCATGCCCAGGGCGTCGATGTCGTCCTTGTCCCATTCGATGATGGTGCGGTCCTTCATCCTGGCGTTCTCGATGGGGACGGTCTGGCTGAGGGGGCGCTGGGTGAGGACGAAGCCGCCGACGTGCTGGGAGAGGTGCCTTGGGAAGCCCAGCAGCTGGTTGGTGAGCCTGAGGACATTGGCGATGGTGGGGTCGTCGGGATCGAGGCCCTGGGCCGCGACCTGCTCGCGCGTGGGCGGGCCCGCGTGCCACCAGTCGAGCTGCTTGGCGAGGCGATCGACGCAGTCGAGGGAGAGGCCCAGCGCCTTGCCGACGTCGCGCACGGCGGAGCGGCCGCGGTAGGAGATGACCTCGCAGACCAGGGCGGCGCGGTCGCGCCCGTAGCGCTCGTAGATGTGCTGGATGACCTCCTCGCGGCGTTCGTGCTCGAAGTCGATATCGATGTCGGGCGGCTCGCTGCGTTCCTTGCTGATGAAGCGTTCGAAGAGGGTGTCGATGCGGGTGGGATCGACGCTGGTGATGCCGAGGTAGAAACACACGGCGGAGTTGGCGGCGGCGCCGCGCCCCTGGCAGAGGATGCCGCGGGAACGTGCGAAGGCGACGATCTCGTGGCAGGTCAGGAAGTACTTGGCATAACCGAGCTCCTCGATGATGCGGAGTTCGGAGGAGATGCGGTCAAGAAGGGACGGAGGGACAGAGGGACGAAGGGACAGAGGGGAGAAGGGAGGGAAGGGAGTGATTTCGGAATCATGCCCTTTGTCCCTTTGTCCCTTTGTCTCTGTGTCCCTTTGCTCATTCGCGGGCGTGTTCAGGGGACTTTCCTTCTCCTCCATCACCCCCTTCCAGACGAGGTCCGTGAGCCTTTGCATGGGCGTGGTGCCTTGCGGGCAGGCTTCTTCGGGATACTCGTACCTGAGCATGTCGAGGGAGAAGCCGCTCGCGCTGCGCAGGGCGATGTCGATGCTGCGCTGGATGGCGCCGGGGCAGGCGGCGAAGAGGCGGCCCATCTCCTCGGGTGCCTTCAGGTGGTGCTGATCGCTTGGCAGGAGGAGGCTTCCGGCCTCGGCGAGGCGGACGCCGGTGCGGATGCAGGTGAGGACGTCCTGAAGGTCGCGCCGGTCGGGCGTGTGGTAATAGACGTCACCAACAGCGGCGAGCGGAACGGCGGTGTGGGCCGCGATGCGGGAGAGGAGTGCGAGGTGGGCCGCGTCGTCCGGACCGAAGCGACGCATCGCAGCAAGCGAGAGGCGGTCATCCTCACTGAAGACGCGGCGAAGTCCCTCGAGCAGTTCGACGAAGCGCTCGTCCATAAGGGCCAGGGGCTCCTTCGGCGGAAGCACGACGCAGGCAAGATCGGCGTGGAGCTCGAGGACGTCGTGGAGCGTGAGATGGCAGTGGCCCTTGGAGGCACGGCGCTTGCCACGAGTCAGAAGCGAGCAGAGATTGGCGTATCCCTCGCGGGAGAGGGGATACAGGAGGAAGGAAGGGGCAGAGGCACATGGGGACAGAGGGACAGAGGGCTGAACATCAATGCCCTGTGTCCCTGTGTCTCTTTGTCCCTCTGACTCTGCATCAAGGTCGATCCTCGCTCCGATGGCGAGGGGGAGGCCAGCGGCCTTGGCGGCGACGTGCGCGCGGACGACGCCAGCGAGTGTGTTGAGGTCGGTGATGGCGATGGCCGCATAGCCGAGTTCTTTGGCGCGGGTGACAAGTTCGTCGGGATGGCTGGCACCGCGCAGGAAGCTGAAGTTGCTCATGGCGCAGAGCTCGGCATAGGCGGGCGCGGCCGGATCGCGGGGCGCGGCTGGAGGGCCGGGTGTGTCAGATATGTCAGGTCCAGCGGTGTCGGACTGCCTGGGCAGCGCGGCAAGGCGCGAGCCCGAGCCGGGGAGCTTCAGGCGATCGCTCGCGAGCGCAGCGCTGGGATGCGGACGGGCTTTGGGGTGGGGAAGGTCGGGCATGGGGAAGAG
>CAZBXF010000349.1:691-2205 GCA_964495635.1 uncultured Phycisphaeraceae bacterium | reverse complement strand
TCGAGGTCGGCAAGAGCCGATCCGCCTGAACAAAGCGGCCACTTCATCAATGCAAAGCGGCACGCCCGAGCGTGCCGAGATTTCAGTTGTTCAACTTCTCTCGCGTCCACGCTCAGCGGCGGCGGCGAAGACCCGCAACCAGCACGCCCGCCATCGCAAGCCCAGCCCCGCTCGGCAGCGGCACCACCTGCAGCGTCTGGAAGCGGCTGTCGAAGAGGTCAATATCGAACCCGGCACCCGAAAGGTCCGCGTTCGAGGTGAGCGTCCCCGTCAGCACCCAATCGTGCTGGGAGAGATCCGTGTCACTCACGATGTCCTGGAAGTAGCTGCCACGCGCGGCAGAACCATCGATCGAGGCCCGACCCACCGCGCCTCCCAGGATGCTGCCGCTGACCAGCGAGCCGTCCGCAGAAAGCCCAGACTCGAACGCGAGGCCGCCGAACTCAAGAGACCCCATCGCGTCGAGCGAAGATGCACGCAGGCGGATGAAGTTGAATGATCCCTTCGCCGCGGCCCGAGCGCGGGGCGAGGCGGGCAGCTCGGTGTCATCCGCAAACCCATCAAACCGGGAGACCGAGACCGACGGGGCATTGGACGCCTCGCCGACCCGCGTGAAGCCGGAAAGAACCTGCGTGAAGTCCAAGGCGTAGCCCTGACCCGCGATGTAGCTGAGCGAGAACTGGTACCGCGAGCCGGGCGTGTCCGCGGCCAGTGAAGTGGCGAAGTCCTGAACCATCGCCCCCGACTCGACCTGCCCGAAGCTCGCGTCCACGCGAGCCGAATGGAGTGCGACAGAGGCACTGGCAGCCAGAACCGGCGTGCTAGTCTGCCGGAGCGTCCCGGATCCAGGATTGACCCGGACGCTCCCCGCACTCGCCGACGACGCACAGGCACCCAGCAGGCCCGCCGCGGCGAGGATCAACGCTCCGTTCTTCGTGTCAACCAGCTTCAAGACAACGCTCCAAAGGACCAAGCCCCTCGTTCCCACGCCCCCTACCCCTCCCGTCCTGTCACGGAGTCGAACGGCGGCCTCCGGACCGCCGCGCGACGCCATGACCTTAACGCAACTTCCGGGTACATTCATGCAAAAAAGCGGATTGGATCCCAGAAAACCCTCACGTTGCCAAGATTTCGTTCGCAGAGTGGCCGGCAAGCGTCGCGGAACTACCGAGAACCAGGGACGTCCCCATCAGCCGACCGCCTCCTCGCCAAGGCCCGACCCCCAAAAGGAGCAAGGGCGGGCCGGCTCCATGCCGACCCGCCCTTGGGTCTTGTGCAACTGCTGTCAAAGGCCCCGCGTCAACGCGGAGCAGAAATCACGCCGAGCGGCGGCGACGGAAGCCCAGCACCGTGAGCCCAGCAAGGCCCATGGCCGCGCCGGTGGGCAGGGGGATGACGTTGAGCTGGAAGTTGCTGTCGAACATATCGACTTCGAAGCGGACAGACTCGGAGTTGGTAGCCGTGTTCGAGAGGATCGTTCCGGTCAGGGTCCAGTCGACAGAGGCCAGGTTGGT
>CAZBXF010000349.1:0-681 GCA_964495635.1 uncultured Phycisphaeraceae bacterium | reverse complement strand
TGGTGTCAGAAACGATGTCCTGATAGTAGAAGAAGTTGCCACCGCTGCCGTCGATGGAGCTGCGAATCGAAGTGGATGTGGCGGCTCCAGTGTCGAAGGCACCGGTCGAGTTGAGGGAGCTGGTGAACGTCAGGTTCGAGAAGCCGACGGACTGGGGGCTGCTGCCGACGCGGGCATGCAGCCGGATGAAGTTGAAATCGCGGGTCGCGGCAACGCCAGCGGCGTCAGAATTGAGGACCTTGAGGTTGTTGGCAGTGCCACCGTTGATGTTCTGAGTAGCGTCGTTACGCCATGTGAGGCTGCCCGAGATCGGGGGGGTGCCAACGGTCGAGGTGACGGAGTAGGTGTACCCCTGTCCAGCCACAAAGCTGAGGGTGAAGTTCCACGCCGAAGTCAGGGTCGTGACGTTGTTCGTGAGGTTGCGCTGAAGGAACTGCCCCGTCGCCTCGGTCTGAGTACGCGGCGAGAGGGACATATCCCAGTTGGTGTTGCTGAACTTCATCTTCGCCGAAGCCGCGGTCGTGCTGCCGCTCGGCGTCTGACCAGGCAGGAACTGGGCCGCGGTGGGGTTGATGAGGACGTTGCCCGCCATCGCCTGACCAGCAAGCGCAGCGACAGCAACCACGGACAAAACAGCAATCTTCATGATTCAAATCTCCCCGACAAGGCTTGGCGTTGAGC
>CAZBXF010000348.1:0-2211 GCA_964495635.1 uncultured Phycisphaeraceae bacterium | reverse complement strand
TCATCTGGATCGGCACCATCGAGGGCGTCTGCCGATTCGACGGAAAGACGTTCTCCCCCTTCGCACTCCCGGAAGCCCAGCCCGATCCAACGCGGGGCGTGACCAGCGGCAAGTTTGTGCACTGCATCACGGTCGACCGCAAAGGGCGGGTGTGGTTCGGCACCAACGGAGGAGCGTACATCTACGACGGAAAGACACTGACAAACATCTCTGAGCGCGACGGCCTGCCCAACAACGCCGTCAGCAGCATTCTCGAAGACACGTCGGGGAACATCTGGTTCGGGACGGTGCACGGGGGCATCAGTCGGTTCGATGGAAAGGAGTTCACCAACTTCACACAGCAAGGCATCGTCGAAGGCAAGGAGATCTGGTGCATTCACGAAGGGCAATCCGGGACCATCTGGCTCTCTGGTAAGAACGCTCCCATGTATCGATACGACGGCAACGCATTCACGAAGCTCAGGGAGCAGGACGGCATCACATCGCTCGCGTTCAACATCCTGGAAGACAAGAGCGGACGCCTCTGGCTGAGCGGAACGCACGGCCTCTTTCGGCATGACGGCGACTTGTTTGTGCGAGTCACAAAGGATGGCCCTTGGCGCTGACGGCGGGCGGCATCGAGACTACTACGCCGCGCTGCGTAGTTGGCGCTGTGACTTCGATGGGCGTTCGCTGCCGCCGACGTGGCGGGAGGGTTGGAGTCTCGGGGCAGGGTTGGATGGCACGTGCCTCGCGATCTACGCAAGCCCCGTCGATCCAAATCCCCCCTCGCCTCGGGCGGTGTCGTCCAGCGACTGGACTTCGATCAGCCGCGCGTGGGCGACTGGGGCGATGACGAGCTGGGCGATGCGGAGGCCGTGGGTGACGGTGAAGGCTTCGCGGCCGAGGTTGATCATGGGGACGAGGAGCTCGCCGCGGTAGTCGCTGTCGATGGTGCCGGGTGAGTTGGGGCAGGTCATGCCGTGCTTGGTGGAGAGGCCCGAGCGCGGGCGGACCTGGCCCTCATAGCCCTGCGGGATGGCCATCGCGAGGCCGGTCGGAATGGCGCGGATCTCGCCGGGCTGGAGCGTGATGGGGCCGCCGGGGAGGCAGGCGGAAAGGTCCAGGCCCGCGGCACCCTCGGACTGATACGAAGGGATGCGTGCCTCAGGGTGCAGGCGGCGGATGGGGAGTGTGGGGGTGAGGCTGGATGGGAGCATGGACAACCGTACCCCGGTGGGTCCGGGGGGATGGGCAGCGGCGGCGGGGTCGGCGAGGCTGGCGGTTACCGTGCCGAGATCGGGAGATCGAGGGCGGAGGGGATGCCGCTGGGGGTGACGGCCCGGACGACGACCTCCGGTGGGTCCGGCTCCATCTGCTCGAGCTTGGAGAGGACCCGGTTGTACTGGTCCAGGGTCCGCTTGGCGGTGGAGAGGGCGGCGTCGAGGCTGGAGGAGCCGGTGACGCGGCGGTAGAGGTCGGGGCGTCCGGTCTCGGCCGTGGCCTTGGCGTCGGTGAGCTGGCGGATGAGGCCCTGGGCCTCTTCACGGGACGAGAGGGCGTCCCTCAGGAGTCTGTTTCGGTCGCTCATAGGATCCCACAGATGTGCGTCGGGGGCGGTCCCGTCCGTGGGTCGCTGAATGGAGACGGAACGCAAGTCGCTCCGGCCACGAGGCAGACCCCGACGTGAGGACATCGTACCGAGCATCTTCACGCGGCCGCAATATTCGGGTCGGTGATTTTGTTTGTATTCTGGGCGGGTTCGCCGGCCATCTCTGGGACGTGGCGGCGGAGGGCGGAGAGGACGGCGTCGCGGTCGGTGCTGCCGCGGAGTGAGCCCATCTCGGCGATCATGGAGGCGACGGTCATCGGGGCCACGGTCGCGGCGGCGAGGGTCATGATGCCGGGGAAGGGGGTCGGGCGGAGGGCTTCGGCGGAATAGGCGAGTTCCTCATGGAGCTTCTCGCCCGGGCGGGCGCCGGTGAAGGTGATGTCGATGGCAGGGCCGGCGGTGCTGGAGGAGGGGGAGGGGGAAGGAAGGCGGGGTTCGAAGCCGCAGAGGCGGACGAACCGGGTGGCGAGGTCGAGGATCGAGACGGGCTCACCCATGTCGAGGACGAGGACCGTGGGGCTCTGGGGGGCGTGGGCGTCGATGGCGGCGGCCTGGATGACGAGGGTGGCGGCCTCGGTGAGTCGATCAGCCGCCACATTCTAGGCAATGTCGCCGACGTC
>CAZBXF010000347.1:0-2215 GCA_964495635.1 uncultured Phycisphaeraceae bacterium | reverse complement strand
CAGCGAGCCACCACCGCCCCCGCCGCCCCCGCCACCGCCGCCGCCACCCCCGCCGCCGCCGGAGCCGATCCAGATCGATCCGCTGCTTCAGAGCATCAAGCCCGACAAGCGGGTGCAGTTCCCGCAGGACCAGGCACCGGTGGATCCCTCGCTCGCGACGGCGGTGATCAACCTCGCCGACGCCATCGCCCGCGGCGATTCCGCCCGCCTCGGCTCCATGCTCCTGCCCGACAGCAAGGCCACCCTCGATCTCCTCACCGGCGACGGTGCCTGGGACCTCGCGGTCAAGGACATCGAGGCCGTCCGCGTCGTCTCGCTCGTCCCCGTTGAAGGCGGCGAGCCGGGCAAGGCCAGCGCGGGCACCGTCTTCCTCGCGGTGCAGGACCCCGGCAGCGCGTATGTCCTCGGCTGGACCGGTGCCAACGCCGACGGCACGTGGCGCTTCTCCGCCACGCCCTCCACCGGCATCACCCGTCGCCGCGCCAGCGACTTCGACGGCATGGGCGCTGCCCTCGCCGACGCGACCGCGCGTGACGCGGGCACGGGCCCCGCAGAAGCCCCCTCCGCCGCGGGCGTGATGGCGCTGATCGGCAGCATGTTCACCGATCGCGAGTTCTACGTGCTCATTGCGGCCAGCGCCAAGCTCTCCCAGCAGAAGGGCCTGCCCGGCGCGAGCGACGAGCAGTCCCTGACCGTCCTCGGTGCTGCCGTCCCGACCGCCAAGGCCAAGTACGACGCCGGCAAGGCCTCGAGCGATCCCGTCTCGCCGCAGCAGGCAGGGAAGATCGCCGACATCCTCGTGACCGCCGATGAGGCCGCCTCAAAGATGCTCGGAACGCCCCCCATCACGCGCGACCAGGCCCTCGCCGCCATCGCCGAGGTGCTGGGCATCCCGGTCGATCAGCTCAAGCAGCCCGCACCGGGCGGAAGCAGCCCGGGCGGCGGCGCGGCACCGGTTGGTGGATGAGCACGGGAAGGCGCAGGGTCTGGGACGCTTCGAAGTCGAAATGGTCAAGTCACCAAATGGCCAAAGTGCCAAATGGTCAAATGGCCAAATCAGACGTCTGCAGCCCGCGTCTTGATCCCTCCGCAGACTCCGTGCCATCCGTGGTGAACGTCTCCTCCTCCCCTAGTGCCAAGTGCTCAGCGTCTAGTGCCTTCTCCCATCGCCTTCCTCCGTTCCCCTCCGTGTTCTCCGTGGTGAACTCCTCTTCGCCGCACAAGGAACTCCAATGTCCGACCCGGCTTCGACTTCCCCCGTGCGTGTCGCAATCGTCACCGGCGCTTCCCGCGGCATCGGCAAGGCCATCGCGCTCCGTCTCGCCGCCCCCGCTCGCGCGAATCGTCACGTCGTCCTGATGTCGCGCTCTGAGGGCCCGCTGAACGACGTGAAGCACGCCATCGAGGCCATCGGGGGCAAGGCGACGGTCATCGCGGTGGACGTTGCGGATCCCAAGGCGATGGCCGCGGCGATCGACGCCGCCGCTGAGAAGTGCGGCCGGCTCGACATCCTCGTCAACAACGCCGGCATCACCAAGGACGGCCTGGCGCTCCGCATGTCCGACGAGGATTGGGACGCGGTGATCGACACCAACCTCAAGAGCGCGTTCGTCGCGATCCGCGCCGCGGCCCGCCACATGATGCGTGCCAAGTTCGGCCGCATCGTCAACATCTCCTCGACCTCGGGCGTCGTCGGCAACGCTGGCCAGGCCAACTACGCCGCGGCCAAGTCCGGCCTGCTGGGCCTGGGCAAGTCCATCGCGCGCGAGCTCGGCGGCAAGGGCATCACCTGCAACGCCATCGCCCCGGGCTTCATCACCACCGACATGACGGAGAACCTCCCGCCGCAGGTGAAGGAGCAGGTCACCAGCATGATCGCCGTGAAGCGCCTCGGCACGCCCGAGGATGTCGCCGCGGCGGTCGAGTACTTCACCAGCGATGAGGCCGGCTTCCTGACGGGCCAAACCCTCTGCATCGACGGCGGCATGACGATGTGCTGAGGAGGAAGTAGTGGCTAAGTGGCGGAGTGGCGAAGTAGTCAAGTGAAGAACCGTGCCATCGAAGTCGGGAGCCCTGGCCCGATTTCGAGGTTCTCTGTCCCGGTCTTCATTTTCGCTTTCCCGCTTCCCCAATTCTGGATTTCGCAGCGTTCGCCGCGCCGTGGTACCCTGTCTTGACATGGCTGATCTGACCAATCTCAAGACCACCGTGCAGG
>CAZBXF010000346.1:0-2219 GCA_964495635.1 uncultured Phycisphaeraceae bacterium | reverse complement strand
TTTCGCTTTCTCCTCCCCCTCCCCTCCCCCCGTAGACTTTTCCGGAGGGTCAAAAGGGGCATTCGCGTGATGGCAACTCCGGTCGCGGCGAGAAAGAGCGTGGGTGGTGGGGACCTCAATGGTGGTCGTGTCGTTCCGTCAGCTTCCAGCGTTCCAGCCTTGGAGTCAGGCATGAAGCGTCAGCAGGTCGCGTTGCTCGTGTGGATCATTCTGCCGCTCGCGGTGGTCGCCCTCCTCTGCTGGGCCATCGCCATCTCCATGGGCGAGCGCGCCGACCGCATGGAACGCACGCCCGGCGTCGGCGCCGGCGCGGGCGACACCGGCGGCGTCAACGCCGTCGGCGAGATGCTCGCCGGCAACGCCGCCAATCACGGTGCCAATCAGCCCGCCAAGCCCGATCCTTCACTGGTCCCCGCCGCCGCCCAGCCCGACCCAGCCCAGCCCGCCGCGGCAGCCGCGACCAACATGGTCATGCCCGAGACGCTCGAGCAGGGCTTCATCCTCATCGTCGAAGACAAGGCCCGCCTCGCCTCCCCCGCCTCGCCCATCTTCCTCGCCGGCAACCACAACGGCTGGAACCCCGGCGATCCCGCCATGCAGCTCCAGGCCCAGTCCGACCAGAAGTGGCGCATCTCGATCGTCAAGCCCAAGTTCGCCGGCGCACGCTTCAACTTCAAGTTCACCCGCGGCTCCTGGGAGCTCGAAGAACTCAAGGACGACATGAGCGCCCCCGGCAACCGCGAGCTGCCCATGGTCGACATCTCCAAGCTCGCCCCCGGCGAGCAGCCCCGCATCGAGCTCTCCGTCTCCAAGTGGGGCGACATGCGCCCCAACGCCGCCGCCGCCAGGGCCAACGACCCCTACCGCGCCATCGAAGCAACCGGAACCCTCCGCCGCCTCGAAGTCATGGGCGGCGCCGGCACCTCCACCGGCCGCTCGCGCGACCTCCTCGTCTGGCTCCCCCCCGGCTACGACGACCGCAAGAACTCAACCAAGACCTACCCCGTCCTCTACCTCCACGACGGTCAGAACCTCTTCAGCAAGCCCGCCACCGCGCCCGGCGAGTGGGGCGTCGACGAGACCGCCACCGACCTCATCACCAAGGGCCTCATGCGCCCGACCATCATCGTCGGCATCCCGCACAGCGGCGACGGCCGCATCGCCGAGTACATGCCCATCGCCGCCATCGACGGCGTCGAGCCAGAGGGCCAGCTCCACGTGCAGTGGCTCATGAGCACCGTCATGCCCCGCGTCGAGCGCGCCTTCCGCGTCGCCAAGGGCCCCGAAAACACCGGCATCGGCGGCAGCTCCCTCGGCGCCGTCATCTCCATGTACGCCGCGGCACGCCACCCCGACACCTTCGGCATCGTCCTCGCCGAGAGCCTCCCACTCCGCACCGGCTCCAGCGCCGCATGGGACGAGTTCATCGCCGGCATCAAGACCTGGCCCAATCGCATCTTCCTCGGCATGGGCGGCAACGAAACCGGCTCGAGCAACACCGCCCGAAACCAGGCCTACGTCGACGCCGTCAAGGCCCTCGACGAAAAGCTGAAGGCCGCAGGCCTCGGCCCCGACCGCCGCGTCCTCGTCATCGACCCCACCGCCGAACACACCGAAGCAGCCTGGGCCAAGCGCCTCCCGCAGGCACTCGCCTTCCTCTTCCCGCCCTCAGTCGATGGAACCAAGTGAGCAGGAAGCAAGGCCGCGATTGAGCGAAGCAGCAAGGCAGCGACACACCTGATTCCGAGGATTGCTCGCGCGGGTCATGCGAAGTTTCGAGCACCTCCCAAGTGCCTCGTCCCAAGTGCCAAGTGCCTTCCTCCCATGCGAATCCCGCTCTACAAGCCCTGGCGCGCATTCGCAGACTTCGATCATCTCTCCGACGCCGAGTGCGACCGCCACGTCGCCGATGCGATCATCAACTACCCCTGGCTCGGCCGCGTCCCCGTCCTTCTCGGCATCTTCGCGCTCCTCGCCTGGCCCACAACATGGGCCATCCTCGCGCACCTGGGCGCGATCCCAAAGTGGATCCCCGCGGCCAAGTCCCCCGAGTGGATCGGCATCCAGCTCATCATCACAACGCTGCTCGTGCCCGCAACGCTCTACTGGGTCTCACGCGACCTCGGCATCTACTTCGCGCTCCGCCTCTCACTCCGCCGCGGCTGCTGCCCCAAGTGCGGCCAGAGCCTCGCCGGCATCCCCATCCAGAGCGTCGGCGT
>CAZBXF010000345.1:0-2248 GCA_964495635.1 uncultured Phycisphaeraceae bacterium | reverse complement strand
CGAAGTGGCGAAGTGGCGAAGTGGCGAAGTGGCGAAGTGGCGAAGTGGCGAAGTGCTACGCCGCGAGCACGCGCGTTTCCTAAGTCTTTTCACTTTGCCACTCTGCCACTTCGCCACTCCGCCACTTCTTCCGCCCTAGTGCCTTCCCCTCAAGTGCCTTCCTCAAGCAGCTTGATCCACATGTTGCAGGCGGTGTCGCGGTCGTAGGCGCCGATGATGCCGCGGCGTGCGTTGTTGCCCATCGCGGCGCGGCGTGATGGATCGCGAACGAGCGTGCGGATCGCTTCTGCGAGCGGCGCTGGGTCGCCCTCGCGCACCACGATGCCGCTCTGCGTCTCGGTGAGGACGCGTGCGATCTCCGATGTCTCGCGCCCGATGAAGACGCTCGGGCGTCCGACCGCCATGATGCCGAAGAGCTTGCTCGGGACGATGATGCCCTCGAGGCCCTCGCGGATCGAGATGATGTGGATGTCCGCCGCGGAGAGGGACTGTCCCAGCTTCTCGCGCGGCTGGTAGTCATGCCATGACGCGTTCGTGAGCCCCTTGGCCTTGATGAACGCCTCCACCTCGGCCCGGCGCTTGCCCGCGCCGACGAAGACGAACTTCAGGTTCGGCTCATCGCGCAGCAGGTCCATCGCGCCGCAGAGTGTCGCGGCATCGTGCGCGATGCCGAAGTTGCCCGAGTACATCACGATCGTTTCGTTCTGCGGTGCCCACTGGGCCCGGTACGGATTCCCCTCGTGCGCGACCGGCTCGATGCCCGCCAGATCCGCCCACACCGGGATCAGGGAGACCTTCGCCTCGGGCGTTCCCTTCGCGAGTACGAGGTCCTTCATGCACCGCCCCAGCACCACGTTCGCATCGCTGCGGCGCAGGATGAAGCGGCTGAGCCACTCAAAGAAGCGCGTCGGCAGGCTGCTGGCCTTCATGACGCCGCAGGCCACGGGCACATCTGGATAAAGGTCCATGACCCAGTAGACCGCGCGCGACCCGCGCAGCCACTTGCTCATGAGCCCCACCAGCGCGATGAAGGGCGGCGTCGTGAAGGAGACCACCACATCGGCGCGGCGGATCGTCAGCACCTTGAAGAGCGCGAGCACGTAGAAGAGCCCAAAGTCCGCGAGCCGGGCCGCGATCCCGCCCTTGCCGAAGATGCTCGCGCCCACGCGGTGCACCTCGATCGGGAACGCCGCGCCGGGCACGGGAATCGTCTCCCGCTTGGGGAGCGAAGCGCCGGACTTGCCATAGATCGAGCGCGACGCCACGGCCGTGACGCGATGCCCCCGCCGGGCCAGCGAGTCGGCCAGGTCCTTGGACATCTGCGCCGTCGCGACGACGTCGGGATGGAAGGCCTGATTGAGCAGAACGATGTGCAGCGGGCGCGCGGGCCCACGTGACTGCCCACCCGGTGAAGCCTGCGAAGGAGAACGCTGTTCAGATGAAGGTGCCAAGGGCCAGTATTATCGGCAACCAGCCCCCAAAGGTTCGGCAACACCAAAAATCGCCGCCAAAGTGGCCTGCCTGTTCGCCGCGCTTGGCTAGCCCGGTCGTCCCGACCGGTCTTTTCCCCCGCACCCGAACCCAACCCAGGCGCTAGCTCACCCGCTCTACCGCACCCCCGGCGGATCAAACGTCTGCCGGATCAATCGCTCAACGACGCGCGGTTCGCGCACACCGACGAGCACGAACGAAGCCTCCGGTCGCGGCCCGCCCGGCGTCTGCGGCCGAGGATTCAGCGAGATCGTCCCTGTTCCGTCCGTGTGCTCGACGCGGCTGATCGCCAAGGGATGTGACGGCTCAAAGGCTGTGAGATTGACTCGTCCGTCCTTCAAGAGGACAAGACTAAACACTCGCGTGTTGGTCACGGCGAAGACCGTCCGCAGTGCCTTGGCCTTCTCCAGCCAAGGTTGCCGACAAACCCACGCGGCACCCAAGAGCAGGAGAGCCGCGACAGTGATGAGAACGAGAGAGGTCTCTCTCGCATCCACGACAACTGCGGGTGCTGCTGCCCGAACTTCGAGCAACGTGGAAATGCCAGCATAACCCAAGAGCAGACTGAAGAACGTGACGAACGTGCCGAACGCGACAAAGATCGGCAGCACGCTGATCCAAATCCGCCGCGGATCCGGCTGTCCGCACCACCGCAGGCTCTCGCCCGGGTCCATCTCGCGATCGAGCGCCTCCCGCAGCTCAGGCGGCAGTGCCATCCGCGGATCCCCCATCGCGCCAGAACGCGATCCCTCTCCAG
>CAZBXF010000344.1:0-2269 GCA_964495635.1 uncultured Phycisphaeraceae bacterium | reverse complement strand
AGAATGTGCTGCGGGTGCTTGAGGAGCGGGTGCGGGCGGGGAAGGCGTAGGCGGGGTGAGGGGGAAGTGGTCGAGTGGTCGAGTGGCAAAGTGGTCGAGTGAAGCCAGATCGCAAGAAATCCAAAGCCACTTGACCACTTGACCACTTGACCACTTCGTTCACAGCGCGTGCGCGGGCGGGGGCGTTTCGTCTGAGACGCGTTCGCGCTTGATCTTTTCCTCGCCGGGTGTTGCCGTGAGGCGGTGCTGGTCCTCGTTGATTCGGGTCAGGAGGTGGACGGGCCTGCTCCAGAGCATGGCCAGTGCGCGGAGGACCTCGCCGGCCTTGGCCGCCTCGACCTCGACGCCGGTGAACTTGTGGGCGAGGACGAGCTCGCCTCGGTTGAGGTAGTTGGCGTCGACGACGTAGATGAAGGGCTGGCCCGCGTTGGTGAGGTGGTGGAGGAGCGTCTGCTTCACGCGGTTGAAGTCGCGGCTGACGACCTTGATCTCGCCGGTCTGCGGGTCGCGCTTGTGCTGGTACATCTTGTGCTTCTCGACGAACTCTTCGGTGAGGAACTCGTCGATGAACGAGACGTCGTTGTAGATGCTGCGGACCTCGAAGATCTTCTGGCGTCCCTTGAGGCTGCCGTCGTTGTAGACGGACTTGTCGCCGAGGCCGTCGAGGCGTTCCCAGTCCGGGCCGTGCTGGCCGGTGTCCCAGCGGCGCTCGATGTCCTTGAAGAGTTCGACGCCGATCTTGTAGGGGTTGAAGCCGCCGGGGGGCATGTGGACGACGCCGCTGTGCTGGTCGGCGTAGTGGATGATCTCGCGGGCTTCCAGGAAGTGCTGCGTCATCAGGCGGCTGTGCCAGTAGGTGGCCCAGCCTTCGTTCATGATCTTGGTCATGCCCTGAGGGGCGAAGTAGTAGGCCTCGTCGCGGATGATCGAGAGGATGTCCTGCTGCCAGGGCTCGAGGCTCGCGTTGCGGAGCAGGAAGAGCATGACGTCGCGTGTGGGTTCTTCGGGGAAGCGTGAGCGCTGGGCCTCGGCCTTCTTCCTGAAGGCCTCGCGCTGGCGCTCCAGCTCTGCCTTGGGGTTGATGAAGGGGTCCATGTAGTCCTTCGCGGCGAACTTGTCGGCCTCGAAGGGATCGGGGCGCGGGGCCTCCTCGCTGGAGCGCGAGCGGCCGGCGGGGGCGGCGCGATACGCGCTGTGCGGGTCGATGAGGTTGTCGATCGCGAGGCACGCGTCGATGAAGCGTTCGACGTTCTCGGCGCCGTGGCGCTCGGCGTGGCGGCGGACGCGGGTGGCGTGGTTGGCCATCTCGTCCATCATCTTGCGGTTGGTCTTGCTGAACCAGAAGTTGTGCTTGAAGAAGTCGGCGTGCCCGTAGACGTGGGCCATCACGAGCTTCTGATCGGTGACGGCGTTGGACTCCTGCAGGTAGGCGTAGCAGGGGTCGTTGTTGATCACCATCTCGTAGATGCGGCCCAGGCCATAGGCGTCGCGCTTGCTGAGCTTTTCGTACTCCATGCCCCAGCGCCAGTGCGGGTAGCGCGTGGGGAAGCCGCCGTAGGCGGCGATCTGGTTCATGATGTCAAAGGGCAGCACCTCGAAGACGACCTCGAAGAAGTCGAGGCCATACTCGATGGCCTTGGCCTTGATGCGCTGCATGTGGCTGAGGAGCTCGGGCGAGAGATCGGTGTGCGGCGTGATCGGCATGATCGGCTCCCGGTGCGGAGGTCCGGCGGCAGGGCTGGAGGGCCGGCCGGTGCGAGGCTTCGCCATGCTCGTTATCGGCATTCCGGACACCCTTCCATACGCGGGAGCGGGAGAAGGGGTGCGGGCGGGTGGGCGAGGGCCGTCAGCGGACGTTGAAGGCGAAGATCAGGAGGTTGGCGAGGCTCGCCGCGAAACCTGAGACTGCCAGGAGCGCCCGGGGGAGCGTGCGCCAACGCCGGATCGAGCGGTTGTAGATCAGCAGGCACAGGAGCACGCCACCCTGCAGGAAGGCGCCGGTCAGGAGGATCTGAAAGAAGGGATCGCCGGGGCTGAGATTGCCGTATTGCAGGATGACGATGCCGCCGTACAGGAGGAGCAGCACGCTGAACCCTGCTCCGAGCGCCCACCCCACCACGCCCGCGAGGAAGAGACCCACGCGCGGGTCGACGAGGGAGACGCGGAGCGCGATTTCCTGATTGCACTCGGGGCAGGTGCCCGTGGTCAGGGCTCGCAGGTTGTAGCCGCAGGAGGGGCAGGGGGCGTCGCGGGTGGCGAGGTAGTCGCG
>CAZBXF010000343.1:0-2287 GCA_964495635.1 uncultured Phycisphaeraceae bacterium | reverse complement strand
AATGGGCCAGGGCAGATTCGAACTGCCGACCTCACCCTTATCAGGGGTGCGCTCTAACCAACTGAGCTACTAGCCCGACGCGAACACGGACGAATTGGGCGGCCCGTCGGGGCCGGATTCCTGATCGGGATGATCGTCCCGGCAGGGCCACAACTATACCCGTGTCCCGGCCGATTGTGAACCTCTCGCGACGAAGGACGTTGAGGGGGCTCCGGAGCGGGGCCGGGGGAGGGTCTGGGGGCGGGTTCAGTGGTTGGGCCGCGCTTGCGGGGGCCGGAGTGGGAGGGCGAGCAGGCCGCTGACGGCGAGGAGCGTGGCGACGGCGGCGAAGCACCATGCCATGGCGCTGGTCATGCTGCCGGTTCGTGCGGAGAGGGCAGAGAGCATCCACTGAACGAGGGGCGGGCCGCAGGCGGCGAGGGACCAGGCGCCGCCCATCATGAGGCCCGAGGCGAGGCTGGTGCGATGGGGCAGGAGGCGCTGGGCCATGGTGATGGTGAGGGGCATGACGCCGGCGTAGCCGATTCCGGCGAGGAAGGCGACGATGGCGGCGCCGACGACGCCCAGGCCGATGCTGGCGGGGCCGTTGCCTCCGTCGGAGGGGGCGAGGACCGGAAAGAGGAGGATGGCGAGGCTGCCCAGGAGCGGGACGGTGAGGAGGATGGTTCGTTCGAGGCGCTGGGGGACGAGCATTCCCATGAGGAGGCCCGAGATTCCCATGCCGCCGGCCATGATGGCCTGCAGGAGGCCGTTGATCTTGCTGGCCTCGGTTCGGATGGAGGCGTCGAGGATGGTGGCGCCGGCGCGGTCGAGGGCGACGAGCTCGGCCCAGCGGATGAGGAGGGTGGCGAGCATCATGTTGACGATGAAGCGGAGGGCGTTGGCGGCGTAGAGGAGCCAGATGTCGCGCCAGCGGGAGGTGCGTTCGCGCTCGGAGAGGGCGGCGTGCTCGGCGCGGGCGTTGCTGGCGCGGTGGGCGACTCCGTGCACGCCCCACATGAGCGCGAGGATGAAGGGGAGGCTCATGGGGAGCATCCAGAGGAGCGCTTCGGTGCCCATGTGCTTGACGTACTGGGGTACGAGGATGGAGCCCGCAACGCCGCCGGCGAGGCCCGCGGCGTAGAAGGTGGAGATGGCTCGGGCGCGGCGGAGGCCGCCGAGGCTGCCGGCTCCCGCGGCGCCGACGGGGTGGAAGGCGCCGATGCCGGCGGCGGCGATGATCTGGAGGAGGAGGAGCTGCTCGAAGGACTGGGCGTAGCCGACGAGGCCGACGCAGATGGCCGCGGCGAGGAAGCCGACGGTGCCGAGCCAGCGCGTGTCGAAGCGATCGCTGACGAGCGCGACGACGGGCTGGATCAGGCCGCTGGCGATGGAGCCGGAGGCAATCAGCAGCGCGCCCTGCGAGGGGGACATCGAGAGCCGCCCCTCGAGGACCGAGAGGATCGGGATGATGACGGCGGAGAGGAGGTCAACCACCAGGTGCGCGGCGACGACGCAGGCGAGGCGGGCGCGGGTGCGCGAGGGGAGGGTCGAGGCCGGCGGCGCGGAAGGGGGTGGGGAGGAGCGAGCGGAGGTGACGGAGTTCGACATATGGACTCAACAAAGGCCGCGGCACGCCCGCATTCGGAGCGAGCGTAGGGGGATGGAGGGGATCGGAGGCGGCGAGGAGGGAAGGTGAGAGGGGGATGGCCATCGCATGGTCCCTCTTGAAGCCCCGAAGGGGCTGAGGAACTCGAACACAACGCCCCTGGTCACGCCGCTGCGATCTGAGCTGCACCGCGGTTACCCAAACACTGGCCCAGCAACGACCGGCGCGCTTCGGTACCCTCACCTTGGGACGGATTCCGACTGGTGCTTGGGTGTTCGCCCCGCAACTTGGGGAGGCACAAATTGTTACGAGCGATGGTTATTCATTTCTCTGTGTTCTCAGTAGCTACGGTTTGTGCGCATGTACTGGTCTTTGCTGTGGATTGGAGCGATACGGGCATTGAGTTTCGAGTCTTGGTTCTGCTCTCTGGAATCGCCGCTTTGATCGGCCCGTTCGCTTTATCGCATGGGATTGCGTGGAGGAAATCTTTGCCTAGAAAAAATGCTATTGTATTTGGAGCTTCATTTTCTGCGATCTCGATTGTGCTGTGGATCATCATCACGCTCGTTGCGATTCGCGAGGCGATGACCATGGTTGGCTAGGTTGTTTTGCAGTGATCCAGACGCCGTGGATTACGTATTGAATGCTGCGAGGTCCTGATGAGTACAGTAACGTATTGGACGAAGCGACCCTTCCGTA
>CAZBXF010000342.1:0-2288 GCA_964495635.1 uncultured Phycisphaeraceae bacterium | reverse complement strand
ACGGCGGCCAGGTGTACATGGACGGCGCGAACATGAACGCGCAGGTCGGCCTCACGTCGCCGGGCTTCATCGGCGCGGACGTCTGCCACCTCAACCTCCACAAGACCTTCTGCATCCCCCACGGCGGCGGCGGACCCGGCATGGGCCCGATCGGCGTGGCCGCGCACCTTGCACCGTACCTGCCCGGACACCCGGTTGTGCGGATGCGGCCGGAAGCGGAGAATTCGAAATCTCAAATCGGCGCCGTCTCCGCGGCGGCGTGGGGCAGCGCGTCGATCCTCGTCATTTCATGGATGTACATCCGCATGATGGGGCCCGACGGCCTGACCGATGCAACCAAGGTCGCGATCCTCAACGGCAATTACGTCGCCAAGCGCCTCGAGACCTTCTTCCCGGTGCTCTACCGGGGCAATGACGGGCTCGTCGCCCACGAGTGCATCATCGACCTGCGCGGCTGGAAGAAGCATGGAATCGAGGTCGAGGACGCCGCCAAGCGCCTGATGGACTATGGCTACCACGCGCCCACCATGTCCTTCCCCGTCCCCGGCACCTTCATGATCGAGCCGACGGAGAGCGAGACGCAGGCCGAACTCGACCGCTTCTGCGACGCGATGATTTCGATCCATGGCGAGATGCAGGCGGTGGTGAACGGCGAGTCCGACAAGGCCTCGAATCCGCTCAAGCACGCCCCGCACACCGCCAAGGTTGTCTGCGGCGACACCTGGGACCGCCCGTACTCGCGCGAGACCGCGGCCTTCCCCAGCGCCTCCGTCCGCGCCAGCAAGTTCTGGCCGAGCGTGGGCCGCGTGGACAATGTCTACGGCGACCGCAACCTCGTGTGCTCCTGCATCGGCATGGACGCCTACGCCGAGGCCGCAACGGCCTGAGGCCTGAGTCGCCCATCAGACCTCCCCGCGGGGGTAACCACAAAATCAACGGCACCCACGAGAATCCGGGAAGCCCGACTTGGGCTGCTGGGATCGGGCCGTTGTGTGTATTCCCTCCCTAGTGAGACCAGCGCTCGTGAAACGCGTTATTCGCGAGCGCTGTTTCCTCGCGTGAGATCGAATTCCGACGGGACCCGACCGGGAGTCCACCTAAAGCCGCGCAGGCGCAAACGAGCGTTCGGGACGAATCGTGACTACGCCTAGCTGTCTCGCCTAGGGCGCCACCTTTGCGAGTGGCCAAGCCGATGTTTCGCGCTGGCCGGTAGGAGGAATTCTGCCAGACTACCGGCAGTCAGGTCTCTACCCCTCCGCGGCCTGGCTTTACCCCAACTCCCAATGGACCACGTTCACCCGCAGTCCGCTTCGCGCGCCGACGACGGCTATCTCTCCGCGCTCGGCTACCTGCAGATCGCCGCGGGCACCCTCAGCCTGACGATGTCGCTGATGTTCATTTTCCAAGCCCTGTTTATTCACACCCCGCTGCTTGACCCCGCCCTCGCGTTTTCCTCGACGGCCAACCTGCTCGACCGCGCCATCGCCACGTATGTGTCGCTGCAGCTCACGATTGGATGGCTCGCCGGTTCCCTGCAGCTCGCCGCCGGCTACTGCTGCCTGAAGGCGAGCCGACCCCGCTTCGTCGCCGCCGCTTCGTTCGTGAGTCTCGCCAATTTTCCCCACGGCACGATGTCCGCCCTGCTTACCCTGACCGCCCTCCGTCGGCCTGAGGTGGTCGACGCGTTCGCCGCGCGGCGCTGATGGGTGGGTGGCGACACGGAGAATTGGCGCCTTGATCGCCCGCACGGACAAGTGCCTCGACAAAGCCGGGCCGGCGGCCCTTTTTCGGGGGCAGCTTACCCCATGAAGATTCTCCGCCACCTCTCTCCTTCCGGCCCAGCCTGGGCCGCCCTGCAGCCCGATGGTTCCGCCCGCGAGATCGTCGGCGACCTGTTTGGCCAATTTTCCGTCTCCGATCGCACGGTGGTTCCCGGCAAGCGCCTCGCGCCGGTCGCGCCGACCACGATCATCGGCATCGGCCTCAACTACGCGAAGCACGCGGCCGAGGGCGGCAAGCCACCGCCGGAGCGCCCCATGTGGTTCATGAAGCTCCCGGGTGCCGTGCAGAATCCCGGCGACCCGATCAAGCTGCCCGCGACCCAGCCCACCGAGAAGGCCGACTACGAGGCCGAGCTCGCGATCGTGATCGGCCGCACCTGCCGCAACGCGACCCGCGAGAACGCCCTCGATTTCGTTCTGGGCTACACCTGCGCCAATGACGTCAGCGCCCGGGACTGGCAGCGTGACTTCGGCGGCGGGCAGTTCTGCCACGCCAAGAGCTTCGAC
>CAZBXF010000341.1:0-2297 GCA_964495635.1 uncultured Phycisphaeraceae bacterium | reverse complement strand
GATGGGACGATCACGGTCCTCGCAACCGACCACGCGCCGCACAGCGTGGATGAGAAGAGCCTGCCGTTTGAGGAAGCGCCGTTTGGGCTGGTCGGGCTTGAGTCGGCGCTCGCGCTGTATGCCGAGGCGCTGGTGGAGACGGGCGCGATCACGTGGGCGCGGCTGATTGCGCTGATGACGCTGGAGCCGGCGCGGCTCTGCGGGCTTGAAGCGCGCGGGCTTGGGATGCTGAAGGCTGGTGGGCCCGCGGACATCACGGTCATCGATCCCGAAGCGAAGTGGACGCTCACAGAGGCGGAACTCAAGGGGCGCAGCGTGAACACGCCGTTCCTCGGGAGGAAGCTGAAGGGGCGCGCGATCTTCACCATCGTGGATGGTGAGGTGAGGTCGGAGATCGCGCGGTGAGCAGTGCGCGGCGATTGCGAGGTGCGGCGTGTGTTGCGTCACGCGCTCGGGCTCGCGGTGGTGCCCGCCGCACGCGAGCGAGTTCCGTCGAGAGTCCAGCCGCATTCGGTGCACCCCTGATCGTTGAGCGGATACGCGCACTTGGGGCAGAGGCCGGCACGGAAGCGGCGGCGTGGACGCGTGGCGAGGCGGTGGCTGGTGATGACTGCGGCGGCGAAGAGCAACGCGGGCATCCAGAGGGGGAACCTGAGAGAGACCATCCAGACCGAGTCGCCCAAAGGCGCACGCTCGAAAGTGAACCAAGGGCCTTTCGGCCAGAACAGAAGCGACATGTACGGCTTGCGGAGCGGGTACGAAGTCAGAAACTTCGATCCCTCGACCATCGGGCCGAAGGCGAGTCTGTTCGTGAAGCCGAAGAGCCCTTGACCTACTTCAACGGATGTGAAAAGGCGCCCCGGGCCGGGCTCCGCAGTTGAGGTATGGATGCCGGCCCGGATCATCCAGAATGATCCAATGATCGCCGCGGTGCTGGCGACGAACAGTGCCGCTGAAAGCGCTCGCAGCCAACGCCACTTCCTGCCAAGAGATCCGATTGGATCGCTCATGACCGCCGCCCTCCTGAGGCATTGATCGTTCTGTTGTCCGGCACGCATGCCGCGTCGTCGCGAGCATACTGCATCAACAGGCTCAGAGCGGGCAGACTCCAGTCACGATGTACGACGCCAGCTGCTGCGCGTCAGTGAGATCGGCGTTCTCGTCGCCGTTGAAGTCGCCTGAGAGCCAGGTTGGCTCGGGCGTCAGGAGGCCGACGAAGACCTGGGCCATCTGCTGCGCATCGAGGAGGTCGAGGGATTCGTCGCGGTTGAAGTCATAGCCGCAGGGGCCGGGGCCGAGGACGACCCAGTCGATGGCGTTGCCCAGGAGCGTGGCGTAGTTGGCGTCGGCCATCGAGCTGACGCCTGGCATGCTGGAGAAGCTGAGGACGCGGCCTTCGCCGACGATCCAGCCGGCGACTGCGGCGCCCTCGATGGTCTGGGTGCTCATGTTCGAGGAGCGGTAGAAGGTGGTCGCGCCGTCACGGGCGATCAGGCGGCTCTCGCAGCCCGAGAAGTTGGAGAGGGGGACCGTGAAGCTCGCGGGGAGCCCGTTGTTCATGACGGGATCGGGCGTGACGAGCGAGAGCGTGGTGGCTGAGGCGCTGTTCCAAGTCTGGCCGTAGGTGACTGGGACGATGGTCATGAGCGTTGAGTAGACCGCGCCGCCGGTGGTGCCGTGGTTGTAGACGAGCCACTCGGTGGTGATGACGCCGCCGCCGGAGTTGACGAAGGCGACGAGCTGCTGCTGGCCGGCGATGGGGACCTGCTGGTTGCTGCTGCCCCAGTTCGAGCCGTGGTTCATGAGGACGGCATCGAAGGAGGAGAGGTCAACGGAGCCGTCGAAGGTGGACCAGGGGCGGCCGATGGTGACGGTGTGACCCTGAGCGGCGAGCGTGGAGGCGTAGGCGGCGTCGACCGTCGGATTGCCGGTGCTGAAGACGTAGACGTTTGCGGCTTGTGCGGTACCGGCAAGGGTCGCCAGAGCGGTCAGCGTGGTAAGTGTGGTGACGGCAGCGCGGAGGGCGACGGTGCGGGCTCGCATGGATGACTCCTTTGGAATGGACCTAGACGAGCAGATGATGCCACAGATTTCGGGGTTCGCCAGCCTCAACGAGTAGATTTACCCATGTCCTGACAGATTACTGGCTTGCCTCTGTTGTGGACTCGGATGTCCGTTGGGTGGGAAGGGTGAGATAGAGAGGGCCGGGAGGGGTCATGGGCGGTGCAATCGAGCGGTCAGGTCGAGCGGGCCAAAGGAGGACCTCCGCCCGTGTGGGGCGGAGGCCTCTGAACGTG
>CAZBXF010000340.1:0-2298 GCA_964495635.1 uncultured Phycisphaeraceae bacterium | reverse complement strand
TGGACTGCGACACCACCGGCGTCGAGCCCGACTTCGCGCTTGTCAAGTTCAAGAAGCTCGCCGGCGGCGGGTACTTCAAGATCGCCAACGAGTCTGTGAGGCCCGCCCTCGCCGCGCTGGGCTACTCCGCGTCACAGGTTCGCGACATGATGGCCTATCTGCTGGGCGAGCTCTCCCTCGAGGTTGCGCTCCCCAAGGGCGTTCCCGGTGCGCAGCCCGGCGACACGCTCGCGGGCTTCCTCAAGCGCAAGGGCCTGAGCGACGCGAACATCAACGCCATCAGCGCCGGCCTTCCGGGCGTCTTTGAGCTCTCCTTTGCCTTCGCCGGCTGGGCCGTCCCCGCCGAGGCGATCAGCGCGTGCGGGCTCGACGCGACCAAGGCCTCGAGTGATCCCAACTTCAACCTCCTCCTCGCTCTGGGCCTCACGTCCAGCCAGATGGACGAACTCAACACCGTCATCTGCGGCACCTCGACCATCGAGGGCGCGCCACATCTCAAGCCTGAGCACGTCTCCGTCTTCGACTGCGCCAACAAGTGCGGCAAGCTCGGCACCCGCTTCATCCACCCACACGGCCACATCCGCATGATGGCCGCGGCCCAGCCCTTCATCACCGGAGCCATTTCCAAGACGATCAACCTCCCCAACGACGCCTCCGTCGCCGACATCAAGGAGTGCTACCGGATGTCCTGGGAGCTTGGCCTCAAGGCCAACGCCCTCTATCGCGACGGTTGCAAGCTCAGCCAGCCCCTTTCCGCGACGACCGACGAGGCCAAGAAGGAGGCGGGTCAGGACGACGCCGGAAAGCAAACCGCAGCGGGAAAGTCCGAGGCGAAGGCAACTCCAGCAACAGCCCAGCCTGTCGCCTCGGAGGTTGCGCCGACTGAACTGATGCCCGTCGAGCTCAAGCGCGATCTGGCTCCCCCGCCGCGCCGCCGCCGCCTTCCCGACACGCGCCGCAGCCTCACCCACAAGTTCAACATCGCCGGCCACGAGGGGTACCTCACCGTCGGCCTCTATGAGGATGGCCTCCCCGGTGAACTCTTCATCACGATGAGCAAGGAAGGCTCGACCATCGGCGGCCTCATGGACAGCCTCGGCACCGCCACCAGCGTCGCGCTCCAGTACGGTGTTCCCGTCTCCAGTCTCGTCAACAAGTTCAGCCACCAGCGTTTCGAGCCAGCGGGCATGACGGAGAACTCCGACATCCCGTTCGCCAAGAGCCTGGTCGACTACATCTTCCGCTGGATGGGCATGCAGTTCATCGATGGCTACCGAGCCGCCCACAGCCCGCGCGCCCAGCAGGAGATCGCCGCCCAGGACGAGGCACGTTGGAAGGACACGGATCGCCCCCGGATCACGCCGACCATGGCGCCTCCATCCACCCTCGCCGACCAGCCCCGCACCGGCTCGGGTCCGACCATCAAGACGGTTTCGAACGTCGTTTCTCGCGTCACGGTTGAAGAGACCCGCGAGGTGATGGTCCAAGGGGATGTGCTGAGCCGGGCCGCGGCCGACGCCCAGGCCGATGCCCCAGCCTGCGACGTCTGCGGCTCCATCACCGTCCGCAGCGGCACCTGCTACAAGTGCCTCAACTGCGGCAACAGCATGGGGTGCAGCTGAGCGGTATCCCGGAGATCTGAGAACCAGTCCACCCCTTTTCGGGTGTCGAGACGTCACGACGCCCGATGCCAGAGAACATTCGAGACCAGCAGGCCAGGGACAGAAGGGCGGGGCGGCGGAGTCCGCCCCGGAGTCGGAAGTCAGGAACGACGCCGACCACCCCCTCACCCCCGCGAGACCATTCGGCCTAACCGGTTCTGAGCCCGCCCCACGGCGGCACTCAGGAATCGGAGGAGATGAACGACCTGCCCGTCGCCCTGAGGCGGGCCCAGCCACGGAGGTCGTCGCGGCGTGCGAACTGGCCCTGCTGTTCTCGGACCTTCGAGTGAGAGTTACCAGACGGACGGGGAGGGGGTCGATCGAGAGGGCCATCTGCCTCGGGCCCGCCACTGATTCGTGTCCACAGTTCCCCCGCAAGAGCCACCCAACGCGGGGTCGATCGTGCCTCCCACCCAGGCACTCCTCGGCCTGATTCGGCGCTCGGAGCCAGAGCAGGCGACAGAGGCTCTCGACCTCGCACCTAGAAGCCCCCGGGCCCACCACCCGGGGGTTTTTCCTTTTTGCCGATCGGATCGCGAATCGCCAGTCTTCCAGTCGTTACGCAATTTTGGTTGCGTCACGGTGGCCCCGCGCCGAGGGAGCCGGGCGAGCGTGCTCTTGAACAGGAGTACGAACT
>CAZBXF010000339.1:0-2319 GCA_964495635.1 uncultured Phycisphaeraceae bacterium | reverse complement strand
TTTGTGCCGCTGCTGGTGATGGCGATTGGCTCCCGCGCGGGGCTGATCTCGCTGGGCGAGGGGTTTGAGTGGATGGCATCCTGGCCGGCGCTGGTTGGGTTCTCGGTTGCGGGTGCACTCGAGATCGGTGCGTTCTATGTGCCGTGGATCGATCACGCGCTGGACACGGTCGCAACTCCCGCGGCAGTAGTCGCGGGCACGCTCGCGACCGCGTCTCAGGTTGATCACATGCACCCGATGATGACATGGGCAACGGGGCTGCTGGCGGGTGGCGGCGCCGCGGGGGTGACACAGCTCGCAACGGTGACGACGCGCGGTGCCTCCACGGTGCTGTCGGGTGGCACCCTCTCGCCGGTCGTGACGCCAGTGATGGCGACGGTGCAGGCTGCTTTCGCGGTGGTGCTGTCGGTGCTCGCGGTGGTGGTGCCGATCGTGGCGGGGATGGTGCTCGTGGGCCTCCTGAGCCTGGCGCTCGTGCTGGTGCTGCGGTACTGGCCACGCGGGAACGAGCGGAGGTTGGCCTGAAGCAGAAGGGACTGGGGATTGGGGACTGGGCACTGGTGTTCTGAGGCTTCGCCACTGCATCGCTGCATCGCTGCCTCGCTTTTCTACCTGAAATCTCTTGACATCTGGGCTGGTTCGTGGCGGGCCTGGACAAGGCGGCTGAGCTCGACGATCTTGCGGGCCATGACGTGGACGACGATGCCCTTGCGCTCGACGCGGCCCCAGACGGCGAGGCACGCGCCGTGTCGTGCGGCCTTGCGGTCGCGCTCGTAGATCTTGGGACGCACGATCAGATTCATGCTTCCCTCTTCATCCTCGATCGTGATGAAGACGACGCCGTTGGCGGTGCCGGGCCTCTGGCGGCAGAGAACGATGCCGGCGACGAGGACATCGGTGCCGTGGGCCGTGCGGGCAGGGTCGCGCAGGGTGCCGGAGGCAATCGAGCCGCGGCGGGCGAGCGCGGCACGAACGAACGAGATCGGATGGGCCCGCAGCGAGAGGCCGGTGGCGATGTAGTCGAGGGCGACGTCCTCGTCGGGGGAGGGGGTAGGAAGAAGGGACAGAGGGACGGAGGGACATGGGGACAGAGGGAGAGAAGAAGACTGCCGCGTCGCGGCGTCTTCTTGCTTCCCTGCATCGCTGCCTCGCTGCGTCGCTGCCTCGCTTTCTGCCATATCAAACAGCGGCAGTTCTTCGTCGCGCAGGGCCTGGACCTGCCAGAGGGCTTCGCGGCGTGAGAGGCCCATGGAGGCGAAGGCGTCGGCGCGTGCGAGGGCGCGGAGGGTGGCGACCTTGGCGCTACTGGCGCGCCAGAGGGAGGCCACATCGCGGAATGGACCACACTCACGCACGGCCCGCTCGATGCGCCGACCCTCATGCTCGCCCAGGCCGTGGACCATGAGGAGGCCTAGACGGAGAGAAGGGAGAGAGGGACACAGCGACACAGGGACAGAGGGAATAGGTCGCGAGAGTTCTGCTTCCCTTTGTCCCTGTGTCCCTGTGTCTCTTTGTCCCTCTGCGTTGGTATCTCTGTGTCCCTCTGTCCCTGTGTCCCTCTGTCCCTTCCTGGAACTTTCGATCGAACACTCCCATCCACTCTTGTTGACATCGATCGGTCTGATCTCGACGCCGTGGTTCTGTGCGTCGCTGACGATCTGTGCTGGGGCGTAGAAGCCCATGGGCTGGCTGTTGATCAGTGCCGCGGCGAAGGCGGCGGGGTGGTAGCGCTTGAGCCAGGCGGATGCGTAGACGATGAGGGCGAAGCTGGCGGCGTGGCTCTCGGGAAAGCCGTACTCGCTGAAGCCCTTGAGCTGCGAGAAGACCCTGGTGGCGAAGTCCTCGGTGTAGCCGCGGGCGACCATGCCGGACTTGATCTTCTCGCCGAAACGCTGCATGACATCGCCGCGCTTCTTCCAGGCGGCCATGGCGCGCCGGAGCTGGTCCGCCTCGCCGGGCGTGAAGCCGGCGGCGACGATGGAGAGGCGCATGGCCTGCTCCTGGAAGAGGGGGACGCCGAGGGTCTTGCCCAGGACGGAGCGCACGGCCTCGCTGGGAAAGTCGACGGGCTCGAGGCCGTCGCGCCGGCGCAGGTACGGATGCACCATGTCGCCCTGGATTGGGCCGGGGCGGACGATGGCGACCTCGATGACAAGGTCGTAGAAGCAGCGTGGCTTCAGGCGCGGCAGCATGGACATCTGCGCGCGACTCTCGATCTGGAAGACGCCGACGGTGTCGGCAGCGCAGATCATGTCGTAGACAAGCGGGTCTTCGGGGGGGAGGGAGCGGAGGAGGCGGAAAGGTGTCGAGGTGTCAAGG
>CAZBXF010000338.1:0-2350 GCA_964495635.1 uncultured Phycisphaeraceae bacterium | reverse complement strand
GCCTGCGAGTGACAGCACAAGCCCAGGCACAACCGCCACCCCAACTCCGCCCGCAACCACCACGCCCGCACCGGCAGCAATCCAGCCCGGAGCCATCACGCCCGGCGCCCCCTGGTACTCCGACGAAGAGCGCGCCCTCATGCGACTCTCCTCCAAGAGCCACTGGGACGTGCCCGTGCGCCTGCCCAACGGCGCGGTCGTTCACCTCCTCGCGTCGCATCCCACGCCGCCGGCCTTCGATGGCCCCGAGCTCCGCAACAAGAAACGCAACTACGACGAGATCCGCTTCTGGGCCGACTACATCGGCCAGCAGTCCTGGATCGTCGACGACGCGAACGTCGCCGGCGGCCTCATCGACTTCGCCTCCTTCATCATCCTCGGCGACCTCAACGCCGATCCCGATGAGGGCTCCTCGTTCAAGGACCCCATCGGCACACTCCTGAAGCCCATCCGCCGCCTCAACATGGACTTCACCCCGACCAGCGACGTGCAGGTCCCACGCCTCGACCCCGACGACACCGCCATGTTCGGCCTCCGCGTCGACTACGTCATTCCCTCCGCAGACCTCGAAGTCCGCGGCAGCGGCGTCTGGCGACAGCCGCCCACCCTCGCCCCAAGGCCCGGGACCTTCCCCAGCGACCACTTCCCAGTCTGGGTCGACCTCACCGTCCCACCCCGCGGCGGCCGCTGACCCAGCCCCACCAAACGCCCGCACCACCCGACTACCATCCACTTCGCCCCGCTCCGCGAACACACTGGTGCTCGCGGGCCTCTTCCCGCGGGCCTGCCCTCGCCCTTGCGTTCCGGAGTTCTCTGTGGATCAGACCGCGGCGATCAACTCAGTCAGCCTTGACTCGCCAGCCTCCTCCGGCCTCGCGGGCGCTCTTCTCGAGGCCACCAAGCCCGGCATCACCCGCCTCGTCACCACCACCGCGATGGTTGGCCTGGCCATGTCCGTCGCCGTCCGCCCCTGGACGCTCAGCCAGCTCCTGCTCGCCAGCGCGGGCGTCCTCGCCGGCACCGCCCTCTCCGCCTCCGGCGCCAACGCCATCAACCAGGCCATGGAGCACCGGCGCGACGCCCTGATGCACCGCACCATGCGCCGCGCCATCCCCAGTGGCCGCGCCACGAGGCCCCAGGTCCTCGCGACCGGAATCCTCCTCAGCATCCTTGGCGTCGCGCTGCTCTGGTCAGTCTGCGGCATCGTTCCCGCCGCCGTCTCCCTCGCCTGCATCCTCTCCTACGTCCTCATCTACACGCCCCTCAAGCCCATCACCACCCTCGCGACCTTCGTCGGCACCATCCCCGGCGCCCTCCCGCCGCTGATCGGCTACTCCGCCGCCGCCAGCCTCACCGACACCGCCGCCTGGTCCTCCCTCCTGGAGCCGCTGGGCATCTCCCTCGTCGTCCTCATGTGCGTCTGGCAGGTTCCTCACTTCCTCGCCATCGCCTGGATGTACAAGGACGACTACATCCGAGGCGGCTACAGGGTCCTTCCCGCCATCGACCAGACCGGAAGCTGGACCGCCGCGACCATCGCCCTCTGGAGCGTCGCCCTCCTCCCCGCCACGCTCCTTCCCGCGGCGGTCGCGCCCCAGCTCCTGGGCCTTCCCTACCTCGCCATCGCCACCATCTCCGGCATCCTCTTCATCGCGCTCGGCGCCCGCCTGCTGGCCTCACGCGACCGCGCCGCCGCCCGCCGCGTCTTCTTCGCGTCCATCATCCACCTGCCGGTCGTCCTCATCGCGATGGTCTGCGAAGCCATCCTGCGGGCCATCTGACGCCGCGTTCCTCGGCTCCAGGCGCCACTCGAGCCGCTCCGCGCTCAGCCTTCCAACCAAGTCGCCATGCTCCGCCGGCACCCTGAACGTCCGCACGCGCGGCCGGCCGCTCCACACCGCCCGCACGATCGCCGTGAGGCTCCGGCGCGGCATCGCAAGCTCAACCTGCCCCGACACACGCCGCGCCGCCAGCACGATCGCCTCCGCCGCCACAAGCTCGCCCGCCTCGCGCACTTCCGCCACATCGAGCCACGCCACATCAGGCCCCGCCCCGCGGGTGGTGCTCGAGTCCGCTCGCCCGACATGAACAAGCCCCCGCGCGCGCCGCCGGATCACCGACCGAGCCTCCCGCGCCGCCGTCGCGATCTCGACGGCGTGCGCCGCCACGCCCCGGTTCAGTTGCCGCAGCTGCGGCAGCACGCCCGCCCGCAGCGCCGCTCGCAGCCGCGTCGTGTCGGCGTTCGTGGCATCGACGGCAGGCTCGTACCCCGCAAGCACGCAGATCCGCAGCGAGTCCTCGCGGCTCGCCACCAGCATCGGCCGCACGAGCCGCACACCCTCGGCAAGCC
>CAZBXF010000337.1:0-2357 GCA_964495635.1 uncultured Phycisphaeraceae bacterium | reverse complement strand
GAAAATTCGACAACTCTGGGGCACAACTCCGGGTGGCGGGCCGCGAGGTCGTGCAGAGCGGCGACAGCGCGCTCGGCGACGGCCTCGCGCGGCTCACGCCCGGGCACGTCGGCGCCATCGGGGAAGCGCGCATCGATCTCGGGGCCGGTGAGACCCTCGGCCTCGCCGTAGTCGCGCTCGGCGAGCCGGGGCTCGAGCTCGGGTTCACCCAGTCCGACCGCCTCGCCGATCACCCTGGCCGTCTCAGCGGCCCGCGACAGGGGTGAGGCGACGATGGCGGTCCAGCGCCGGCTCGACAGCAGCTCGCCGGTCGCGCGGGCCTGCGCGCGCCCCGTGTCGTTGAGCGGGATGTCGGTCGAGCCCTGGATGCGCCGCTCACGGTTCCAGTCGGTCTCGCCGTGCCGCACGAGCGCGAACACCGTCATGAGCAGTCCTTTCGTCGGCGACTTCAATCGTAGGGCGGGGGCGACACCACCACGCTCGCTTGTACTCAGTGATTGACACAACGCGGACGAGATTTGTACCGTTGATTCAGCACAAGGAGGTCGCGATGGAATCAGGACTGGCAGAGATCAGCCTTATCGCAACAGCAGGACTGGCGGGCGTTGCACTGATCAGCGGAATCATCAGGGCTCTCGTCGCGCGGGAGAGGCCGACTGCCGCCAAGCAGGCGCGGTCGCGGAGCGCCGTCCGTGACGTAGCGTCCGCGCTGGCCGGACTGTTGGCCTTCGCGGTCGCCGTCGCGGTGCACATCGCGAACCCTGAGTGGCAGGGTGTGCCGTTCCTCGTCGCTCCACTCGTCGCGGCAACCGCTGCACTCACGGTCTTTGCGACCCTCCCTCCTCCTACCATCGACGGCGCCGTGCGAGTCCGACATGCGGAGCTGACGCCCCGACACATCGGACTCTTCTCCTCAGGGAGCCAACGGATGATCACCTCGCTACTCTTCGGCGTGACGGTCGCTGCGGTGATCACCGCTGGACTGACATCAGGAGACGCAAGCGACGGGCGATCGCTGTGCTTTGCGTTCTACGACCTTCCGTGCACTCCTGGAGGCTCGTACCTTTATCCCGGCTGGATGTTCGCAGTTCCGGCCCTCGCGCTTACCGCCACGTTGTTCGCGGCAACGTTCTTCGCCGTACGACGTGTTGTGTCTTCGCCGGCCGCGGCGTGGCCAGAGCTCGCGCATGAGGACGGCACTCAGCGAGAGGGAGCCGTTCGGCTGGTCTTGCAGACTGCCAGCGTTGCGCTGGTGCTGACACTGGGGTTCTTCCTCGGTGCTGCCGGCATCCCGCTGCTCAATGCAGAGATTCTCGAAACAGGATTGAGTGCTCGCGATGACTCGATCGCGCGATCGGTGGGGCTGGTCTTGGTGGGGAGCGGCTCAGTTGCAGTCTTGTCTGGTGGTGTACTCGCGATCACCACTCTCGCAGCCCTCAGTGGCCGCGCAACGGCAGCGCGCGTCAGAAACACCCGTGGTTGACGTGATCTCCATCGATACCCACGACCCGACACCGCCTTTCGAGCAAATCCGGGCTGCTCTCGCGGACGAGATTCGGTCTGGGCGGCTTGCCGCAGGTCATCGCTTGCCAACTGTCCGGCAACTCGCGGGCGACCTGCGGGTCGCACCGGGCACAGTGGGGCGCGCGTATCGCGCATTGGAGCAAGCAGGGCTGGTCAGCACCCACCGTTCGCAAGGAACGATCGTGCGCGACGGTCAAGCGATGCGCCTCGACCTCGAGCTCGTGGCTCAGGACCTGGTTGAAAAGCTGCGACACCACGACACTCAGCTGGAGGACGTCGTCCACGCCATCACTACCGCGTGGAACCGACGATAGTGACTGCTCCCGCACCATGATGCGCTGCACCGAAAATCACGGGAGACTTGGCAAGACGTTCAGCCACCCATTTCGGGAAGCGCGCTGACGATCGTAATCGATCCTGCCTGGTCGCACGCCGTCACGAGCCCCTGGGTCGCGGCGGCGAACTCGGTGTTCTCCGGGCCGATACCCGCGGCCGCTGCGGCCTTCGCCGTGCGGAGTGCGTCGGTCACCGGGGACTGCCCGGTCGGCAAATACGTCCAGGAGTCAATGAGCGACGCGACGCGAGCGTCGAAAGCGGCCTGGTCGATGGCGCCGTTCGCGAGCTCCCACTCGGTGCGGTACTGGATGCCCATCAGCGCACTCGCATGACCGCACTCCCAGTTCGCATCGCCCTCGGGAATCTCCATGCGCGGGCCCGCCTCGCTGGAATCCGCTTCCGGGGTGGGCGTGGCCGTCGGTTCGGGATCGGGTGCGACGCACCCCGCGATCACCAGGGTCGAGAAGGCGAGCGTCGAGATCAACCAGAAACGTCGA
>CAZBXF010000336.1:0-2371 GCA_964495635.1 uncultured Phycisphaeraceae bacterium | reverse complement strand
CGGCGAACTGTTCTTCGCTGTCGGCGAAGCCCGTCCATGTTCTCCCTTCCACCAGGAGTGCGCCAGTGGAGAGCTTGGTCTCGAGCAGCAGGCAGGTGCCGTGGCACACAAGGGCGGTCACCTTCCCTGCCTCGTAGAACCGCGCGACGAGTGACTGCACGGCGGTGTTGCCGCGGAAGGTGATCATCGGCGACTGGCCGCCCACCACGAAGAGCGCATCGTAGTCGGCGATGTTCACATCGCTGATGCTCCTGGTGTTGGCGAGCAGCGCCGTGTGTGTGGCCGAGTGCTTGAAGCCGAGCGAGAGGATGTCATGCGCCGAGTAGCCCGAGGCGTCCTCGGGGTCGGAGTAGCCATCGGCGGTGAGGGCGCCGCCGAGCGGGCTGCGGATCTCGACGTCGTATCCGGCTTCGGTGAACTCCCAGTAGGGGTGCGTGAGTTCGGCCCACCAGAATCCCACGGGCCATCCCGTGGTGGGCGAGACGCCGGGGTTGGCGGCGACCATGAGCACCCGCTTGGGGCGAGTGGGGCTGACGCGATTGATATTGGCGGTCACAACGGCTCCGGAATGAGGTCTGCCCGGAGGCTAGGGCTTCACACCGTGTGCGACCAGTATGCACTTTTCGGGATGATACTCACCTAATGGAGAGTGTATGCCGGCGTTCGAGTTCGAGGGGCAGACGTTCCAGAGTCCGGTGGAGCTGGCGTTGCATGCGATCGGCGGGAAGTGGAAGATGCCGATCCTGTGGCGACTGAATCAGCGGGTGTGGCGGTACAACGAGCTGCATCGCGACTTGAAGGGCGTGTCGCACAAGATGCTGACGCAGCAACTGCGGGAGTTGGAGGCGGCGGGGTTGCTCACGCGCGAGGTGCACGCGGTGGTGCCGCCGCGGGTGGACTACTCCATCACCGCGCTCGGCAAGACGGCGATGCCGAGCGTGGAGGCGCTGCGGGAGTGGGGACTCAAGTACAAGAGTGCGCGGCGGCGATAGACCCCGCGCAGTCTAGGGCTGCGCGGGTGGCTTCAACTGTTTGAGCGCCGACTTGGGCAGGCGCAGCGTGACACCGAAGCCGGGTGCAACCACGTCCGGGATGTCGTAGCGCGCCGCGAAGCCCATCACCACGGCGGCCTCGGTGGAGCTCAGCTTGTACGCATCCTGCAGCCAGCGCGCCATGTCGGTCGTGGCGCGGCGCATGGCTTCGTCGAGCGAGCCACCCACACCCACCGACATGATCTGCTCGTCATCCTCGGCGCGGACCAGGTTCTGGAATCCCCAGCGCTCGATCTCCACCGAGAACGTGACATCGAGCGAGGTCTCCATGGCATCGCCGGTGAGTTCGCCGTCGCCCTGCGCGGCGTGGCCATCGCCCACGTAGAGGTAGGCCCCGCGTACGCTCACAGGGAGATACACCGTCGCGCCTTCGCGCAGCCACTTGTTCTCCATGTTGCCGCCATACGAGCCGGACTCACGTGAGCTCGGTGTGTAGTCCACACTCGGCGCGGTGGCGATGACGCCGAGGAACGGATGCAGCGGCACCGTGAAATCAGCGAGCGCAGCCGAGGGCTTGGCGAGGCGCGCGGTGTTGGTGAGCGTGTCGAGCCGCCACTTGTCGTCCTGCGGCGTGGGCTTGGCCTCGGCGGCGTAGCCGGGCTCGATGGCGGTCTCCATGAGCGAGGTGCCACTGAAGGCCCAGCCGCGATTGAGCCGCACGCGATGGAGCTTCACGATGAGCACATCGCCGGGCAGCGCGTTCTCTACATAGATGGGGCCGACGAGCGGATTGCCGCCGCGATCGCGCTTGTTGCCGCGTGCGCCGAACTCACCGGGGCCCCATCCGCCGGCGTCGAGGGTGCTGGTGCTCACCGTGTCGCCGGCGACGATGCGGAGCGCCGGCGTGTCGGTGGCGCTCACGCCGTGGGCGTAGGTGGTGGGCGCGAGCGTGTTGCGACGCGGGGTGCGGGAGCGGCCGTCGCGGACACCGGTCCACTTGGAGCTATCGGTGCCGATACCGAGCCAGCCGGTGAGCGTGTCGTTGCGGAGCGTGGCGCGCCAGCGGTAGTCGCCGACGTTGAAGCTCAGGCGGTTGTTGGCGAAGGTGGCGGCGAAGGCCTGGCCGTAGACGCGTCCGCGGAGGGAGTCCTGGGCGAGGGTGAGGCGGACGCGTTGGGGCTGGGCGTCGCCGGACATTTCGAAGATCCAGTCGCCGGGGAGGGAGGCCAACGGGGCGCTCGCGGGCTCGAAACGCGCTTGCGCAGTCGCGACAACGCTCTGAACGCAGAGAATGCAGATCACGCTCAGTGAGCGGACCGCCGAAGAGAAGGAGTCCATGGGTGGGTTCGTGTGGCGAGTTACGCGGCAGTTTTGCTCAA
>CAZBXF010000335.1:0-2389 GCA_964495635.1 uncultured Phycisphaeraceae bacterium | reverse complement strand
CATAGGCCAGCGCGCTGCGCCGGTCGTAGCCGATGACGACCAGGACCGCCGCCAGCAGCGTGGGGGCCGTGGCGGTGGCGGCCATGAGGCCCGGCGACCAGACGGAAGCGCCGCAGGCGAGGGCCAGCATCGCGATCAGGATGGCGCCGAGGCCGAGGGAGCGGGTGCCGTTCTGTGCGGCGCGCCGGCAGAAGAGGGCGGTGTAGCCGAACATCGCGAGCGTGACGCCGCCGCAGGCCCCCATCGCGCCCAGCAGGCGGAGGAACCACTCTCGTCCGCCGCCGGAGCGTGCGTGCTCGGCGAGCTCGGCGGCGAAGAGCTCAGCCTGGGCGGGCGTGAGGACGTCGCCGCGTTCGAAGATGACCTGGCCGCGCGGGCTCTCGATGACGACGGGGGCGATCCTGGCGGCTTCCTCGTTCTGGGCCGCGGCCGTCGCCGCCGCGTCGAAGGTGTACGTCGGACGGGCGCCGCGCGTGAGGCGGCTCACGACGACCTCGCGGAGCACGCCGCCGAACTCGGCGTCGCGCGCGATGTCGCGGGCCGCTTCGATGAGGGCGACATCGTCTTCGACGCTGAGGGCCTCGCTGCGGAAGACAGGTGGCAGGCTCTTCCCGGCGTGCACGAGCTGCATGGTGACGCTGCGTCCGTCGGTCACGGCACGCTGGTAGGTGGGTCCGTCGAGGAAGGGCCGGAGGCGCAGGATCGCGTCGAGGGCCTCCACGCGCTGCGTCCAGGTCGGCGTCGGCCGGCCATCGCGCGACTCGGCCTGAAGGGCCGCGAGGGCGTCGCGCGAGAGCCCGAACTGCTCGCGGATGCCGGCGTCCACGGCCTCGATCCCCGAGGCGCCGGCCAGCGCTACGGGCAGGTTCGCGAGCGACTGCACGATCGCGTCGAGGGCGCCCGTGTCGGCGACGTAGACGCGCGGCGTGGCCTGGCGGGCTGCCTCGCGCTGCTGCTCGGTCTGCTGAAGGTCGATGGTGCGGACGGGGGTCCGGACCAGGCGGGTCTCGTCCATCACGCGGCCGACCGTCACCAGCGGCTGCATGCGGGTCCAGTGGACCATCAGGGTCGCGAGCGTCGCGAAGATCAGGGCGACCGCGATGCCCATCCCGAGGGTCGGGAGGGCCGTCGCGTTTGCCAGCCGCGCGATGGCGCTGAGGATCGGATGCCGACGATGTTCCCGCACGCTCCGGCTGAGCGACTCGACGCGGCCACCAGAGGTTGAGTTCCAGTCTCGGCCCATAGTCCTCGTCTGAATCGCCTGAGGCTCCGGGCCTCTCGACGGATCAGACCGACCAACCAAGCCACTCCAGAGGCGGCGTCAGCACCGACGCACGCGGAAGGGATCATGCTATTGATCTATCGGCGACCGTGCCAGAGAGATATTCCTACCAAAGTCCAAAAATGTTCCAGGATGCCCCCCTTTGGAGGTGCGATTAGGTGTTTGTGCTGCTGCGACCTGCCGCCTTTTCGAGTTTGGAGCGGGAGCGGCGGGGAGATTGGGGCTGATGCCTCAGGCGGTGGTGTTGCTCGAGGGGGCATCGCCGCGGGGCGTCTGGGGCCGGCGGCGGCCGCCGCGCACGCCCGTGGGCGCGGTGCCGGAGTCGTCATCTTCGTAGGCGTCGATGACGCGCTGCACCATGGGGTGGCGGACGACATCGGTGCGATCGAATCCGACGAAGGCGACGCCGGGCGTCTTCGCGAGGCGACGGCAGGCGTCGATCAGTCCGCTCTCGCCGGGCTCGGGCAGGTCGACCTGGCTGGGATCGCCTGTGACGACGACCTTGCTGCCCTCACCCATGCGCGTGAGGAACATCTTCATCTGACCGCGGGTGGTGTTCTGGGCTTCGTCGAGGATGATGACGGCGTTGTTGAGGGTCCGGCCGCGCATGAAGGCGAGTGGGACGACCTCGACGACGTCGTTCTCCATGAAGCGTCGCACGGTGCCGTAGTCCATCATGTCGGAGAGGGCGTCGAAGAGGGGGCGGAGGTACGGGTTGACCTTGGCGCGCAGGTCTCCGGGGAGGTAGCCGAGCTTCTCGCCCGCCTCGACCGCGGGTCTGGCGAGGATGACGCGCTTGGCCCGCTCCTGACGGAGGAGGTGGACCGCCGCGGCGACGGCGAGATAGGTCTTGCCGGTGCCGGCGGGGCCGATGGCGAAGACCAGATCATGCTTGATGATGGCCTCGAGGTAGAGCTCCTGGTTGGCGGTGCGGGCCTTGATCGGGCGACCGCCGGAGTAGACATTGAGCCGCCCCTGCCAGGTTGACTCTTCCTCGTACTCATCTTCGGTCATGGTGCCGTCGGCGGGCGGACCATCGATGGACCATCCGGCCCGCTTGCGTCCGATCGAGGCCGCTTCGGCGGCGATCATGTCGAGGACTTCCTG
>CAZBXF010000334.1:0-2402 GCA_964495635.1 uncultured Phycisphaeraceae bacterium | reverse complement strand
GGCACGATCCTGTGGAAGATGATCTCCTGATAGAAGCCACCCTCCGCCAGATCCATGAAGTTCCGGACCGTGATGGGCGCCTGGTCCGGACGAAGACGGAACTCGATCTCCCCCAGCGAAGTCTCGAACACCACGTGATGGTCCGTCCACGCCCGGATCCCCGAATACGCCGGCGCCTGCGTCTGGAACAGCACGTCCGCACCCTTGACCTCAATCGATGCCCGATTCGTGACCGGATCGACGTAGTACGGCCGCGACAGCGTCCGGTCGTACACCATGCCGCGAGCCGGATTCACCATCGGTTGCAGCACCACAGGCGCACCCGCCGGCACGTCGCCCGCCACCAGCTGCGCGTACAGAACCTCCGGCCGCGAAGTGCTCCACAGCATCGGGAAGAGAGCCCCGAGGTCCACCCTCCCCTCCTCGACCGCCGCCGACTCAACCGGCCTCTTGGTGTCATGCCGCAGAAGGTCGATGCGCAGGTCACCCACAGCCCCCGGCGGCCGCGTGACCACGAACGGTGCCGGACGGTTGATCGGGTAGTACCTCCGCTCCGGCGCGACCTGGGCCGATGCTCCCGCCGCCGCGAGCAGCAGCGTCGCGCAGCCGACCACGCAGCCGACAGCACAGACCTCCCCGAAGAACGGAGACGCCCTTTGCGCAGTTGAGATGCTCATGCAGCCATCGTACCGGCCGAACCGGCCTGGGTTGCCCCATCCCGTCCGCAAGGCCATGGGGCCCAGGATACCCGCAGCGACGCGCTAGAACCGGAACTCCAGCTCACCCAGGATGAACGGCGCCGCATCCGGCTCGATCTGGTTGATCTCGTCTCCGTTCGAGTCATCCAGCGTCAGCTCCGAGTACACGAACACGCCGCCCTCAAGCTTCAGCCTCACCTGCGGGTGCGGGTTCCACGCGATCCCGGCACCCACCGGCAGCCGCCAGTCGCGTCCGACACCGTCCGGCACCGGCCCGTCCTCATCCAGCCGGAACGCGCGCGTCTCAAAGGCCCCGAAAATGCTCGCGCTCCACTCCTCGCTCGGTGCATACGAGAGCCGAAGCTCAACCGCACGCCCATCGCCAGGCCCCGTCGCAAGCCGCCAGTCCTTCGCCGGACTCCAGTCAATCGTTGGGAATGCGATGAAGAAGACATCGTCCTCGAGACGCGAGCTCACGATGCCGCCAAGCCCGATGCCCAGATTCTCATCGAACCGGTACATCCCGCCCGCCGATCCGAGGAACGTGACCGAGTCGCCCACATCCGCACCAAACTCGTAGTTCGCATCAACGCCGACGCCCGCAAAGTACGACCAGTTCTCATCCAGACGGTTGCGGAACGACAGCGCCAGCCCAAGCTCCTGCACGTCCTCCCAAGGCACGCCCACCGAAGGCGCAAACGCCGTGTCGTCGCTGAAGTCGTACAGCGAAGTCTCGGAAAAGAGCGTCACGCCAAACTGCGAAGTGTCACCCACCGGGAAGCTCATCCCCACCTCACCCGCGAACCTCGAGATCGAGAGATCCCCCGGCACATCGCCAAGATCAGCCGAGAAGGCGTGCTGGGCTCGCAGCGTCGCACGCGCCGTTGGCGAACGCTTCGCCGCCGCTGGAACCGCCGACTCCGCCGTCGCCGCGGCCGGCTCCACCGCCACCGGTGCCGCCTGCTGCGACTGCCCGAACGCGGCGGGCGCACCCGCGCCACACACCAGCAGGAGCGCCGCGGTCTTCATCCCAAACACGCCGGCCAGTCCCGATCCAGAAACGCTTGCCATGGTTGCTTCCTTCGCACACTTCTCTAAGGCAGACTTCTTCATCCGTTCGCGAGCCGCACAAGATCAGCTCCCGGCCGCGGACCCGGCACTCAACCACCATCGGTCGCCGCCCCCCGCGGCCATCACCGCGCGGCCACGCGATCGCAACCATATCCGTCCCACCACCCCCAGGTCCCCAGCCGCACCACGCCCCCGCCTCCCGCCAAACCAACCTCCAGAGCGCCGCCGACATCACACCACACGCCCTACGCTTGCCTCCTCCACAGTCCCCGGGGCGGTAGCTCAATTGGTAGAGCACTAGCTTTGCAAGCTAGGGGTTGAGAGTTCGAGTCTCTTCCGCTCCACTTCGATCAGCCCGGCAGAAACCGGCGTGTTCTGCCCGGATGTTCTGCCCGGAATAGAGGGGTTCGTCACCAACCGACGCACGCGATCCTCGCGCTGGTTCGCCGCGCGATGCCGCTCTCCTTCGCCCCATTCCACGCCCCAGGAGCTGGCAGCACGGCTGGCCGTGGCTGCAGGACCCATCCAACGGAACGTCAACGGTGCCGGTGGCCGCCGGTGCCACACACGTGGGCGAGATGCCGCGAAGTCGGTCCATCGCCGCGGCCGTGTCCGCCAGCTCCAGTGCCGTGC
>CAZBXF010000333.1:0-2423 GCA_964495635.1 uncultured Phycisphaeraceae bacterium | reverse complement strand
CTCTCGGCATCTCGGGTGACGACCTGCTGAAGCCCAAGATCGCCGTCATCAACTCGTCGTCGAGTCTTTCGAGCTGCTACGGGCACCTCGATGAGGCCTCTCGCATCGTGCAAGAGGCGATCACCGCCGCGGGCGGACTCGCCTTCGAGGTGCGCACCACCGCGCCGAGCGACTTCGTGACCAGTGCCGGCCGCGAAGCCCGCTACTTGATGCCCACCCGAGACCTCATCGTCAATGAGATCGAGGTCATGGTCGAGGGTGCACAGCTCGACGGCATTGTGTGTCTGTCGTCATGCGACAAGACCACGCCGGCCCATCTCATGGCGCTCGGACGGCTCAATCTGCCGTCGCTCGTCGTCATCGGTGGCTATCAGGATCACGGTCGATGCGCGGGTGCGCCCGTTGACATCGATGACGTCTATGAGTCGGTCGGCGCTGTTGCGGCGGGTCGCATGACCGTCGCCGAGCTTGGCGAGATGGCAGATAACGCCATCACCGGCCCCGGAGTGTGTGCGGGACTCGGAACGGCCAACAGCATGCACATGATCGCCGAAGCAATGGGTATGGCGATGCCGGGCAGCGCGCCCATCCTCGCCGCAAGCCCGCGTATGTATGAACTGGCTGCCGCGGCCGGCCGCAGGGTCGTTGACCTTGTTCGTGACGACGTGCGGGCTCGCGATGTCATCACGCCCGCATCGATCGACAACGCGCTACGGGTGGTGATCGCGGTAGGAGGCTCGATCAATTCGCTGCGCCACATCACCGCCATCGCCGCCGAGGCCGAGCTCAACCTCGATGTCGTCGCTCGCATGTCTGAGCTGCAGCACGAGGTGCCGTTGTTGGCTCAAGTGCGGCCGAACGGCGCACACCGCGTTCCCGACCTCGAGCGCGCGGGCGGTTGCGCTGCCGTGCTCACGCAACTCTCGAGCGTGATCGATCACGATGCACCGTCAGTGGCAGGCGGCACCATCGGCGATCATCTGCTCGACGCCGAGCGCATCGACGCCACCGTGGTTTCGCCCATCGGTGCTCCAGCACGGCCTCGCGGCGGACTCGCCGTCGTGCGAGGAAACCTTGCACCCCTTGGCGCACTCGTGAAGCTCGCGGCGGTGCGCGACGATCAGCATCGCTTTGAAGGCCCTGCGCGTGTCTTCGAGTCAGAGACAGCGGCCATGGCCGAGGTGCGGGCAGGAACCGTTCGCGCCGGCGACGTGCTCGTGCTGCGCGGAATGGGGCCCGTCGGTGGACCGGGCACCGTGTTCGCCGCCGGGCTCGTCGCCGCCCTGGTCGGCGCCCGGCTGTCGGCACATGTTGCCGTGGTGACCGACGGAGAGTTGTCGGGACTCAATAGCGGCATGACTGTGGGCCAAGTGATGCCGGAGGCTGCAGAGGGTGGACCCCTCGCGGTGGTGCGCGACGGCGACCGCATCGCCATCGATCTTGCCGCGCTCTCGGTCTCGGTCGACCTGAGTGATGACGAGCTCGATGCGCGCCTGCGTGCGTGGTCTCCCGAGTCGATCGCACCAGCGCCACGCGGATGGTTGGGCATGTATCGCACGCTCGTGTCGTCGCTGTATCGGGGTGCCGTGCTCGTCGGTGAACCCGCATGGAAGGCGCCGCGGTCATGAGCACGACGACTCGAGCGCTTGTCGTGACCGCTCCCGGTCGCGTAGAGCTCGACGAGATCGTCATTGACTCTCCTCGCGCCACGGAAGTACTCATTGAGGTCGCCGCCACGGGCGTGTGTCACACCGACGTCTCGTGGGCTGCGGGAACGTTGTACGACGACTTCCCGGTTACCCCAGGCCACGAGTCGAGTGGAACAGTCGTGCAGGTCGGCAGTGCCGTCACCCGATTCGCGCCGGGCGACCGGGTCGTCATTGCTCTGACACATCACTGTGGTCACTGTCGCTACTGTGAGGCGGGTCACCCGATGCTGTGCGCGGCGCGTACCGAGCAACGCCCCCGACTTACGTGGCGAGGGAGAGCGCTCACTCAAGGTTTTGGTGTGGCTGGGTTTGCCGCCCACGCGCTTGTGCCCGAGTCGAGTTGCGTGTCAGTGCCTGACGACGTTTCCCTTGAGATTGCCGCTGTCGTCGGATGCGCGATCGCGACGGGCGTCGGAGCCGTCCTCAACATCGCTCATGTTGAGCCGGGCGCGCGAGTGGCGGTGTGGGGTGCAGGGGGAATCGGTCTGTCTGTCGTAATGGGTGCCGTACTCGCAGGAGCTGAAGACGTTGTCGTAGTCGAACCTAACCCCACACGCCGAAAGCGAGCCATTGACCTCGGGGCAACTGCAGCAATGAAGCCCGAGGAGCTTGACGGTCTCGGCAATGCCGACTTCGACACTGTGTTCGAGTCAGCGGGATACACCACCACCATGGAACAAGCCGTTGAGGCGACTCGCCGCGGTGGCACGACAG
>CAZBXF010000332.1:0-2424 GCA_964495635.1 uncultured Phycisphaeraceae bacterium | reverse complement strand
GTCGTTCCGCCGTATGAAGAGGTCGATAAGGATTAGCGAAGATTGGCATCGGTGAGGCAGTGATGCGCAGTGCTCGCCGCGATGCACTCTCGTGTCTTCGTTGTGCTGTGCCGCCGGCCTTTTCGTTCTTGCACGCCATCAATATTCCATGTATGCTCTTTCGCATCGCGCGGATCTTGTACCCCGCGCTGCTCTACTTCGGTTTCACTCACTCGGGAGGGTTCCATGCTCAAGGCCATCATCGGTGCGGTCATCGGCGGGCTCGTTGGCGCTGCTATCTGGGCCGCCATCAGCTACACCACGAACTATGAACTCGGCATCATCGCCTGGGGCATCGGGCTGCTTGTCGGCGGCGGGGCCGCAATCCTGGGTGGCGACGAACTCGAGCTGACTACTGGCATCGCCGCTGCCACGATCGCGCTCGGCTCGATCGGACTGGGCAAGTACGCCAGCGTTGAGTTCGCCGTGAGAGATGCCAAGGCCGAGATCAGCAGCACCATCAAGGTCGACGACACCGCGGCCATCGTCCACATCGCTGACATGCTGATCGAGGACCTGGAGCGCGAGGGCAAGACCATCAAGTGGCCTGAGGGCGTCAACCCAGACGAAGCCACAACCGAAGCGGAGTACCCGGCCGAGATCTGGAAGTCTGCCAAGGCCGACTGGACCAAGCTGACGGCTGAGGAGCAGACGGAGTTCAAGGCGAGGCTTGATGCTGAGATGCGCGGCTATCTCGATGAGGCGGCGGCGAACGCCGGGCGTCAGGCATTCCGAGAGAGCTTCTCTTTCTTCGACATCCTCTGGGGTGTCCTCGCGGTCGCGACCGCCTTCAAGCTGGGCAGCGGCGGTGGTGGGGGCGATTGACCTCGGCAGTTGGACCGGCAGGCTGGGTGACCTGAAACCAGCCCCGCAACCACGCGCGTCCGCCTCGGTAGAAAGCGCATGCTCCGCCGCCGCCATCTTCTGCTTGGACTGCTCGCAATCCTGGCGGTTTTGGTGGTGTTTGTGGTGCTCGAGATCCACTGGGCCATGACGGCGCGTGCGGACCGGGACACGGATTATGGTGCGCGGGTGGATGCGATGGTGGCGGCACGCCAGAGCGTCGATGCTTCGGAGCCCAATCGCTGGCCGGAGTTTGTCGCGGCGATCAGGGCGTTCTTCGCGTCCTACGACCGCGTTCGCAAGGCGGGGACGCAGCCGGCGACATACCCCTCGGGCTTCTTGTGGCCGGCGGACTTTGACGCGGTGCGGAGCGGCGCGGCGGGGGCGGATGTGTTGGCGTCGACGGAGTCGACCATCGCGGCGATCGCGGCGGATCCGGGTGCGGACTTCGGGCCAAGGCTCGACGCGCTGGTCAGGGGGCGCCACTTTGTGAGGCTCAGTGGGGGCTCTGTCCAGCCCTTGTACGAGGTGCTGCTGCCCGAGCTTGGCGAGGCTCGCCAGCTGGCGCGGCACGAGCTGCTGATGCTGCAGCGGGCGTATCGCGACGACAAGCCGGACGCGGCGGGCACTCACCTTGCGCGTGTCCTGCTGCTCGCGCGCGTGATCGGCATGCAGGGCTTCCTGATCGATCAGGCCGTCGGCGATGTGCTTCGCAATCAAGCCTTCGAGGAGCTGACGGCGCTCATGATCGAGCGTCCGCCGACGCTGGCGATGATCGATGCGATCGCTTCCGCGGCGGAGGCGCAGTTCCCCGGGTTCGAGGGGCCCGCGTTCTTCGTGGAGGGGGAGCGGGTCTTTCCGCTGGATGTGATGCAGCGCACCTTCGAGTCTTCGGGCTATGGGCGTGGACGGTTTATCGCCTCGGAAGCGATCTCGCTTCCCTTCGTCAGTCAGGGGTCGTCGGTGGGATTCGGCGCGTTGCCTCGCGACAGCCGGCTCCAGAACATGCTCTGGTTCCGGTACGCGTCGCGTGCGCAGACGGAGGACAAGCTGCGCGAGTACTACGACCTTGTTGACCGCCACCTGAGCGCCCCGCCCGCCGCACGGAAGGACCTGCCGAGCCTCGACCAGTTTGCGCAGGATCTTCCGGCGCGATACGCGGTTCTTCGCCTGACGATGCCCGCCCTCTCCGGGGCGATCATGAAGTCGCGGGTTGCGAGCGATCAGCTTCGGGCTCTGGGAGTCGTGCTGGCGATCGAGCGGTACCGGCTTGCCCGGGGCGAGGCGCCGCAGGAGCTTGGGGGGCTGGTGCCGGAGTTCCTGGCGAGCGTGCCGACCAGCGAGATCGGCGGCGGGCCCTTCCTGTACCGGCGACTGGATGCTCCTGATGCCCATGGCCGGGTGTATCTGCTGTATCTGCCGGGTCTGGATGAGGTGGACAACGCGGGTGCGGAGGTGCGGCCGGCCGCTGCTGAGGCGGCCCTGGCGGCCAGCTACCCGGGCGGAACGCTCGCTGACCCTTACGTTGCCGTTCTGAACCAG
>CAZBXF010000331.1:0-2427 GCA_964495635.1 uncultured Phycisphaeraceae bacterium | reverse complement strand
AGCGTGGCGGCGTCCCGCACGCCCAGAGCCGTCAGGAGGCCGGTGAGGCCTTGCACCATCTCGGTGCGCTGAGACTTGCTGATCACCTCGTCCCGCTGCCACTTCCGGTAGTTGGCGGTGTGAACAAGCTGTCCCGCGGTGAGCCCGACCACGACGTACACCACGGGCCACGCGAACTGGTCGGCATTGGACAGAGGCGAGTTCCGCCAGTTGAGCAGGAGATGCAGCAGGTAGATCCCGCTGATCGTCGCGGCTGCGGTGAGCGCGCCGCGCCGCTCCATCGCCACCGCCGCGATGATGACGGGCACCATGAACAGGCCTGCCAGCGCGATGTGCAGGCCGTGGACGGCGTGCGTTCGCGTGCCGAGCGCAAAGTGCACCGCAGTGAGGACGACGGTCCACACGACGGCGCTACCAAGCTGGCTGACTTTCTCGGGGTCCATGTGGAGTACTCACAGCCTCTGGCCGACGGCCAGCGTCGCACCCGAGGGCAGTTCATCGACGACGAGCACACGGTTCATGGTGCCGTGCTCGTTGGGGACGCAGCCCGGGCAGCCGTCGAAGGCCTTGTCGCACCCTGGCTCGCAGCACCACTGGCCGTCCACGACGAACTTGTACTCGTAGGTTCCGGGCGCCAGATCGAGGTCGAGCACCCAGTGGCCGTCACGGGTCGTCCGCTTCATGGGATGGGCCGTGGTGCTCCAGTTGTTGAACGTCCCGGCGACGAAGACCTGCTTCGCGTCGGGGGCCTTGATCGACACGACCGTGCCTCCCGGCCTGCAGTGGGGGTCTCGCTTGCTCATGGTGTGTTCTCCTGGTGAGTCGCTAATCTGGGACGCTGGTTCACATGTCGCTCATCCCGCCGCCGCTCATGCCTGGCATGGCACCCGGCTGGTTCGCCGGCGCGGGAGCGGGCGGCGTCATGCCCGTGAGCTGCTTACGCTGCTCGTCGGTAAGCACGGCGGCGGCCTTGCCCACGTCGCGGATGAACTCAATCCGCTGCTCGCTCCTGATCTGCTCGATCTCGCGCGCCTTGGCCTCGATCTTGGACGAGTCCGGCGCGTCGCTCCCGGTCAGGTCCCACAGCTCCTGCTCGGCCTGGTCGATCTTCCGCTGCAGCGTCGCCTGGTTGAGCAGCGACTGCTCCTTGATCTCGCCGAGCTGCTTCTGCTGCTCGACGGTCAGCGTGATGTGCGAGCCGTGGTCGAGGAAGAAGCCGGTCGCACCGAGGTGGTAAATGTGCGAGGCGCCCGGGAATCCAGGGAGCGCGGACGCCATCCCGCCGGTGCTCATGCCGCCGCCCATGCGCGACATGCCCATGCTCATCATCTGATCCATCATCCCCATCATGCCGCCCCCGCCCCCTCCGCCCCCGCCAGCCATGCCGGGCGCGCCGCCGGATCCGCCTCCCATCCCGCCCATCATGTTGTCCATCATGCCCATGCCGCCCCCGCCCCCTCCGCTCGGCATGCCCCCGCCACCGCCAGCCATCCCGGACATGCCCGACATCCCGCCGCCGGCGGGAGGCATCGACCCGCTCCCCATCCGCTTCATCCCCATGCCTGGGCCCATCGGCATGCGGCCCGAAGGCATGGCCGGCTGCATGCCGCCTGCTGCCTGCGGCGCACCTCCAGACGCCTGTCCCTTCGCCAGAGCGGACTGGAGCTGAGCGATCTGCGCGCGGAGCTCGGCCAGTTGCTTGACGAGCTCGGCGTTGTCGACGGGCTGGGCCGCGGGCGGCACGTGCGCGCCCGCCCCTTGGGAGACGTGAGCGGCGTGAGTGGCCGGGTCGACGCCGGCGGGCGGCTGGCCGGAAGACGCGGGCTGCGACTGGGCGAGGGCGGCTGCCGTCAGCGCGGTGCCGGCAGTCAAGGCGAGGACGATGATGCGTGCACGGTTCATGTGTGATCTCCTTTTCGAGAGGCGACAGGTTGAGGAGAGGCCGGCGCGGTGGTCGCGTCAAACATCCAAAGCATATCCTCTTTGGATGTATACCGTCAAGACGCTCCGGAAGTTCGCGCCCTGGAACTGGGAATGGCGACGGTCCTTGCCACGCGTGCGGGACGCGGAAGCGCCGCGACGCGCAGAAACCGCCAACAGAACGCCGATACGATGACCCCGTCGTACTCGAACCAGCCGCGAACCCCCAGCAGCCCTAAGGCCCATCAGGAAACCCCGATGCTCACCCGACAGGTTGGAGTTGCCGCGACCTGTCTGGGACTCATCGCCCGGGCCGGAGAAGGCGGGCTTCAGATCCCGCAGATCGCCGAGCGCACCGGGATCTCCAAGCCGACGTTGGCCAAGGTGATCTATGCGCTGGCCCGCAAGAAGCTCGTCAAGACCCGGCGCGGGGTCGGTGGCGGAGTCGAGCTCGCCAGGCCCGCGTCGAGCATCACGATGTACGACCTGTGCGTGCTCCTGGACGAT
>CAZBXF010000330.1:0-2445 GCA_964495635.1 uncultured Phycisphaeraceae bacterium | reverse complement strand
TTTTGGGGTTTCTTCATGCCGTGCTGGCCCGGTCAGGGCAGGGTCTGGAGCGTGTCTGCGAACTCGCGAGCGCGGGATGTGCGGGTGGCGTGGGGGAGCGAGCCCGAGCCGGGGAGGGCGGCAAACGTGCCGACGTCGCCCGTGACCCACGGCCACGTCACAACGCGGGTTTCACCCGCGACTTCGACGCTCTCAATGGGGTTCGCACGCGACTCGAGATAGAGCTCGCGGCCGCCATTGGACTCCGCACAGGCCGCGAGCAGCACTGTGACAAGCGGGAGGCTTCCGCCGGTGAGTAGCAGACGGTGCCAGCAGGAGCGGGTCGGGCTCAAACGATGTCCAGTATTCGCACGCATCTGATCCGGATTCCTTAGGGACGCGATGCGGCTGGTGGACATGCTCAGGAGTCCTTCCCCGGCCTTGGCCGAAGGGGTCCTCACGTCTCCACGCCGCTCATGATCATCGGTTTCGGGGGAGGTCGCGGCCATGCCAGCCGCATCTGCAAGCAACCTGTTCGGTGCTGCCTGTAACGACCGTGACGGCTGTGTGGACTGGAACATCCGCGCGAACTCCTGCCCGACCCCGGTCGGGGGCGGGCGTCTGGGCCATGCCGCGGTCCTCGGACCTGGCGTGTGGCCCAGGGAAGCACACCGCAGATTGGACGCGGCGGGAGGTGGGTTGTTCCCGGTGCGGGCTGGCGGTCGTTTGACGTTGTGGCTGGTGCCGATAGCATCGTGCTGGGACTTTGTTCGTGGCTGCCCCGACCGCCGCCCTTCTGCGGCTGTATGGGAGTGACGGATGGGTCTCCGTGGAGCAGACCTTCTCATGATGAAGCCGGCCTTCAGCAGCGTGGCCTTCTCTGACTGGACCCTGACCCAGCTCGCCGAGCGTGCGCAGGCATGGGGGTACCTTGGCGTGGAGCTGCGGAGCTATGGACACGGCTCGACCACGAGCGCGTGCGATCCAGCCCTGACGTCGAGTGAGAAGGTGCGGCGGCTCTTTGAGCGGTCGGGCATCTCGATCGCGTCGCTGGCGACGTCGGTGCGTTTTGATGAGGTCGTGACCCCGCCGGTCATCGGGCACGTCATCACCGACACGGAGCGGAGCGTGCGGGCGGGCAAAGGGATGGTGAGCCTCGCGATCGCGCTGGAGTGCCCGCTGGTACGCGTCTTCGGATTCGAGATCGAGAGCAACGAGCGGATTGCGTCGGGCATCCGGCGGATCGCGGACCGTCTGTTCAAGGTCTGCGACCACGCGGATCGGACGGGCGTGCGTGTGATGATCGAGAACGGCGGGAGCTTCTCGACGGCGGCGGAGCTGAGCGAGCTGATGGATGCCGTGTCGCACCCGCTCCTGTGCGCCGCGTACAACGCGCCGGTTGCCAACGCCGCCGGCGAGGACTCGGCCTCGGGCATCAATGTTCTGGGCGACCGGATGGCGTGCCTCAAGCTGCGCGACTTTGCGAAGGGTCGTCCGTGTGCCCTGGGTGAGGGGTCTCTCGACAACCGTGCAGCGGTGCGTGCCGCGGCGAAGGCGGGCTTCGATGGCTGGGTGGTGTACGAGTACGACCGTGCCTGGTTTGTCGATGCCCGGCCCGCACTGCCCGAGCCCGCGAGCGTCTACGAGTCATCGGCCAGGACGCTCTTTGGCTGGATCCGCGAGTTCTCCGAGCCTGAGCAGACGCCGGCCCCGAAGTCCGCGGCGGTGCCGGTGGCGGCCCGTCGGTAGTCGCGGGGGCATTCGGTTCGAGCGGAGGGATCGTGCCCGAACGCCAGCACCAGTTCAGGCCCAAGGGACCTCGCGATCCTCGCAGGGCCCTGTCGATCGATCTTGCGCCCGACGCCTCCGCGACGGAACGAGCCCGCGTGGTACTGGAGGCCTGCCGGAATCTGGGATTCGCGGCGTCCGGGATCGCGTCGGCGGGGCCCTCCGGCTTCGCACGTGAGCTGGCCTCGTGGCTCGAGCGGGGCATGCACGGGACGATGGAGTACATGTCGCGGGACCTTGGCATCCGGCTTGATCCGCGCGGGCTGCTCGAAGGGACGACCTCGTTCATCATGGTCGCCGACCAATACGCGCCGCGCGGCGATGGTGCGGCGATGCCGCACGGGCACGGACGGATTGCGCGGTACGCGCGGGGACGCAACTACCACGAGGTGATCCGGCGCAGGCTCCACCGGCTGGCGGACGCGCTCAGGGAACGGATTCCGGGGAGCGAGTTCCGCACGTTCGTTGATACCGCGCCGGTGCTCGAGCGGGAGCTTGCGCAGCTCGCGGGGCTGGGGTGGCACGCGAAGAACACGATGCTGATCCATCCGCGGCTGGGGAGCTACCTGCTGCTTGGGGGTATCGCGACCAACGTGAGGCTGGCGGTTCCGGCGACGCAGATGCGTGTGACGGACCACTGCGGCACGTGCACACGCTGCATCGATGCGTGCCCCACCG
>CAZBXF010000329.1:0-2458 GCA_964495635.1 uncultured Phycisphaeraceae bacterium | reverse complement strand
GAGAGGCACCCAAAGCCCTCCCGGGATTCGCGCCCGGAACTTGGAGCAACGCTAATTAAGGTGGTGAGTCATGTCAATCTCATTCCAGTGACTCTTGCGAGTATGGCAGAGTCTTCATGTTGTAAAGACCATGCTCGAATCCGGAATGGAACAGTTCCGGTGATCACAAGCGGACGCAAGGCGTGTGATCTGGGTGCGAGTGTGGCGCGAAGATACTACTTCCCCGCTTCGATGAACACGTCCACGGCTTGCCCGGGGAAGAGCGGCCCCTTTGGCGGTGTGACGACCTCGAAGACCACGTCGATGACGCGTGTGTCGGTTCGTTCCATGTTGTCGCCGCCGAGGTCGGACTTTGGGCGTGCGAAGGGTTCGACGCGGACGAGCTTGAGCTCGATGTCTTCGGGGCGTGCGCCGCGGGTCTTGGCGATGGCGCGTGAGTTGGTTCCGACGAGGGCGATGTCTTCTTCATCGACCTGAGCGCGGATGGCGAGGCGTGCGAGGTCGCCGATGATCATGGCCGGGCGGCTGCGCTCGGTGCTTGCGAACTCACCGGCTTCGAGCTCGCGCCGCAGGACCATGCCGGCGCGGGGAGCTCTGACGTTGAGGCGGTCGAGGAGGACCTTGAGGGCCTGGACCTCGGCGTTTCGTGCCGCGAGCGTGGCGGTGAAGATGTCCAGGTCCGGCTTCCAGCCGCCGGCCTTCTCGCGCGCGAGGTCCGCGGCGGCGCGATCGCGCTGGGCCTTCACGGCGTCGAGCGCGAACTGCGCGGCGGAGACTTCACGCACGTTTCCGCTGCCGCGAGCGACGGCCTCGCGCGTGATGCGCAGGATCTCCTCGCGGTCGGCGACCAGGGCCGCCGCGCCGGCGACGGCGGCCTCCAGCGGCGGCAGGTCCTCGGCGCGCGGGAGCGAGTGCCAGCGGGCAATCTCGGATTCGGCCGCGGCGACGGCGGCCTCGGCGCGGATGAGGTCGGCGCGGAGGAGGCGATCATCCAGGCGGAAGAGGATCTGCCCTGCTTCGACCTGCGTGCCGACATCAACAAGGACTTCAACGACAAGGCCCGGCTCGGGCGCGACGACGCCGATGTCGCGCGAGAATGGCTCCACGATGCCGAGCGCGGCAAGGCCCGTGTCGAACGGGTTGACCGAAGCGGGCCGAGCCAGCGGCAGGACCGGCGGCGTCTCCTTGCTGTTCATGACGGCCAGCACGCCAACGGCGATCCCGGCAACGCAGAGGATGATCGTGATCCAGCGAACCATGAGGGTCCCTTCTAGCTTGAGAAGACCGTCCCGGGCGAGACGGCGAGCACCCTTCGGATGCTCAGCACGCTGCCGAGGAAGATCGTGAACATCGTTGCGACGAAGCTGCCCGCGAGGAGTTGCCAGGGGAAGAAGGCGGAGAGCTCGCTCTGCACCGCGCCCATGATGAGCGTGAAGGCGCCCGCGGCACCGGCCCCGATGCCGAAGCCGATGACGCCGACGATCGCCGCCTGCGCGAGGACCATCGCAATCAGCGTCGGCGCGCGGGCGCCCAGGGCCTTGAGCACCGCGAAGTAGCGGATGTTCTCGCTCGTGAACTGGTAGAAGATCGAGGCCGAGAGCAGGAGCCCGACGACGAACCCGAGCAGGATCGTGATGCCGAAGTTGGCGCCGATGCCCGTCGCGACCACGATGAAGCGGACGGAGATGTCGCGGAACTCCTCGCGCGTCATCGCGACGACATCGCCCAGCGCGTTGATGCGCTGGCGGACTTCGTCGACGGTCGATCCTGGCGCGACCTTGACGAGGATGTAGCTGATCGAGTCGCGTCCCGTCGGTGTGAAGCGCACGGCGTTGTCGAAGGTGGTGTAGATGATGGCGTTGGATTCGAAGCCGCGCTTGGCGCGGCAGATGCCGACCACCACCGCGCGACGGTCGTTGATCTTGAGCACGCTGCCGATCTCGGCCCCGCCGAGGGACTCTCGAGAGAGTTCCTCCACCATGATCGCGTCGGGGATCCAGAGGTCCTCGAGGCGGCCCTCGATGATCTCCGGCGGGCGGCCCACCAGCGTTGTGCGCGGGATGCCGATGATCTGGCACTTCTTGAAGGTGCCGTCGGCGAGCTCGCAGACGGCCCAGTTGGTGAAGAAGGGCTCGGCCCACGCCACGCCGCGCGTGCTGCGGACGCGGCCGAGCTTCTGGTCCGGCAGCGAGCGATACTCCGCGACCCACTTCACCGACGGATCCGCGACCCAGAGGTCCGGCTGATGGACGTTCTGCAGCGGCCCCGTGCTCTGCATGAGCAGCCCGAGGAAGATCGCCCCCTGCTGGTTCATGAGGAGCGCGGCGAAGGCCAGCCCCAGCACCAGCGTGATGTACTTCACGCGGTCACCAAAGAGCATGCGGAGAGCGACGTAGATCACAGCGAAGGGTAGTGGGGAAGTGACTGGGGATCGGGGACTGGGCACTGGGGAAAAGGC
>CAZBXF010000328.1:0-2460 GCA_964495635.1 uncultured Phycisphaeraceae bacterium | reverse complement strand
CCTCATCCCGCACAGCCTCGTAGATCTCTCGGCGCAGTAACGGCTTGGCCTCCGTCCAGAAGTCAATTAGTAGATCCCGCTCGATTGCAAGGATGTCCACAGTCGCTTGCTCGCCCCTGAACAGCGTCGGTCTCCGCTGGCTGTGGTACTTGTTCTCGCCCCTGTAGACAAAGCCGCAGCCGCTGGCCTCAAGTCGCTCCAGACATGCCAGCAACTCGGGCACCGACTCCGCAACGAACTCATGCTCGCTCTTCAGGTTTGCCATACGCTGAAGAAGTTATGCGTCTCCACCCCGCCACCACCCCAGCCGACATCCGCGCCTTCGAGTCCCTCTGCCGCGAGTATGCCACGAGCCTGCAGGAACTCATCGGCGTCTCGCTCGCACACCAGGGCTTCGAAGATGAGATGCGCACGCTCCCCGGGAAGTACGGCCCTCCGGGCGGCGTAATCCTGCTCGCCCGCGATGACTTTGACCCGCTCGTGGCACTCGGGTGTGTCGCGCTTCGACCTCTACCCGAGCTCTCGACGCCTGCCGCGCGTGTCTGCGAGATGAAGCGCATGTTCGTGCGGCCCGCGGCCCGCGGCCGGGGGCTTGGTCTCGCGCTCGGCGAGGCCATCGTCTCCGCGGCACGCGACCTTGGCTACACCACCATGAAGCTCGACACCGATCGCACCATGGCCCCCGCGATCGCGACGTACACACGCCTGGGCTTCAAGCCCTGCGCCGCGTACAACACCGACCCCTGCGCCGACACGCTCTGGTTCGACCTCGACCTCACCAACATGCAGCCCGACCGTTATGCAGCCCGACCGTAAGGGAGGGCCTTCTTCACCCTGAACCAGCCCAAGCCCTCCCTCACGGTCGGGCTGCATAGTGCTCGCTCACAGCCCCCACGGCAGATGGTCGCTCACCGAGACGAAGCCGTCGCGCTCATCCACGATCTCCTCGCGCTGGGCCTTGTTCAGGATCTTCGTCACGCGGTCACGGAACCGCTTGTCCAGCTCGTAGCGTTCCACCCGGATCGGGTTCACCGGGTGGTCCTTGGGCGCCAGACTCTCGCCCCGCCAGCTCGCCTCGGGGATCATGCCCATCTTCACCGCCAAACTCCGCGGCGGCGTCTCCCAGATCAGCGCTTCCTCAGCCTCGGCCGCACGTCGCCGCCACGCGTTCAGCTCGCGTGTGTACGCGGCGACCGCCTCGTCCATCTCGGCACGCTGCGCGGGCTCCAGGCTCATCAGCTTTCCCGCCGCCGTGATGAACCTCTCCGTGCGTGTCGTCTCAAAGAGCACTCCGTAGCTCGCCTTGAAGAAGGCCTCATCGAGCCGCGCACCAAGCTCCGGCCCAAGAACCTCGCCGATCCGCCGCGCGTAGCGTCGGTTCACTTCCGCCAGGTTCTTGCGAGCGCGGCGTGCATCCTCCCACATCCCCTTGGCCTTCTCAAGGTCCGTCTCCACGACCTCTCCGAACTCCTTCTGCTTCTCGATCGCCGCGTCACGTGCGATGATCGCCCGATCCACCTCCGCGGCGTACTCCTCCAGCACCTCATCCAGCCCCGGTGGCGGCGTCCCATCACCCAGCACGGTCTCCGTCAGCCGCCCCAGATCCACCGACTCCGATGGCAGCCGCCCCGACCCGATCCGCTTCAGCCGGCGAAGCTCGCGTTCAAGGATCGGCCACCGTGCCTCCTGCTCGCGTGTGAGCAGACTCTTGAGATCCTCCATGAACTGAGCCTGGATCTTCTCGGTCTCCTTGTCCCACTCCTCCAGCCGCTTCCGCGCCGGATCAATCAGCGTGAGGTCGCGCATCGCCTCGGCCTTCTCCGAGACGTCCGCGACATACGCCTTCACCTCAACGCTCCGAACCTCCAGCTCCCCCACATACCCCTCGTACAACGTGTCAAGCGCGGCACGCTCGGCCTCAGAGAGCCGCAGCGTCTTGGCGATCACGCCAACATCACGGCGCGACAGCTGCGGCTTGTATCCACCCGAAGGGCCAAACCCCATGCCAATGCTCGACTGAGCTGCTGCGTGAGGCACACCAGCACACAGAGCCAGCACCGCCGCGGCCAGCATCGCCACCATCACGCAGGTTCGCATCACACAGTCTCCAGACATCGCCGCCATAGGCGCGCACGCTCGCAAGGATGCCCGCCGTGCGCCTCTCCCGTCAAGTCCCCAAAGCCCACCCACAGGCCTCGCGAGCCGCACCAACCCGTCCCGCCCCGGAAGTGTTTTACATAACATTTATTATAGGACGTTGCAGACAGCGTGGAACTCTTCGCATGAACACCTTCATCGTCCTGCCCAAGCGACCTTCACCAGTTCGCCACCGGCCGTCGCCCCGCTCCTCGCGGCCCAGTCGCCCTGCAGCGCCTTGATGCCGCCCCCAAGCCCCCAGACACTCTCCCATGCCCACGCCGCTCCAGCTCGACTTCCATCTCCCACTCTCCATCAACGACG
>CAZBXF010000327.1:0-2478 GCA_964495635.1 uncultured Phycisphaeraceae bacterium | reverse complement strand
GAGCACGCTCGGCTCCATCTTGGTCTTGATGCAGAGCCAGTAGCCGTTGGGCTTGGTCAGGTGCTCCTCGGTCATCGTCGCCGAGACCGTCGCCGTGCCGTCGCTCACGAGCGGCAGCTCCAGCGTGTTGCCACGCTCCTCGCCAACGCACAGCGCCCGGATCTTCTTGTCAAGGTCCAGGAAGACCGGCAGCGGATTGTCATGGTCGTACTTGGGCGCATCGAACATGTCGCGCGCCGGATTCAGCGCCGCCAGCTCGCCCAGCATCTCCCGGAGCTGCAGGTACGCCTCCACCGGCGCCATCGTGCCAGCCCCGCCCACGCCGCCCGCCACCAGCGTCGGGAGCGACGCCGCGAATCGCGACAGCGTGCGCAGACGCATCATCATCACCATCTGCGGCGGGCGCAGGTTCTCCATCGCGAAGCCGCCGCGCGTGAGCTTGTCCACGTGCTCCTTGCGGGCCGCCTCGATGAAGTTCGTCAGGTCCCTCACCACAAACCGCAGGCGCGCCGACCCGCCGATCACCATGCACGGCGGCACATAATCCGGATCAGGCCGGGGGAGCGTCTGCTCCTCCGCCGCCGCCACGATCCGCAGCAGCGGCAGCACCTCAAGGTCGCTGAAGTCATCACCCTCGACCACGAGCCTGGCGTTCAGCCTCCGCACCATCAGCGGCTGCGGATTCTCGCCGGTGTTCTCGTCGCTGCGCTGGACCTCGTTGACGCGGTAGATGCGCTTGATCAGCGCATCGGCCTGCACGCCGCGCCGGGCCGCAGAGCCCGTCGCAGCCATCGCGTCGCTCCCGGGCTCCACGGTGTTCGCGCGTCCGTTCTGCCAGAGTGGGAGCGCAATCCCGATCATGAACGAGTTGGAAGACCCCTGGAAGACCCGCTTGATGTCCAGGGCGGGGAGGTCCGTGTTGCCGGGGATGTCGATCTCGATGCCGCTGGGCATGACCGCCCGCAGCCGGTCGATCCGGACCAGCATGTTCTCGAGCGCGTCGGTCGAGAGCTTGAGCTCGATGACGCCGTACGGGAACATCCACGTCATGCGGCGCTCGCGCCACGACGCGTCCAGAAGCTCACGCTGCATCGTCTGCAGGTGATGGGGCTGGAGGAAGAGCCCCTCGTGCCAGTGGACCTGACCAACGCTCGACATGCGGACCTCCCATCAATTCCGACCGTTGAACTCGACCATCCCTGTCCCTCCCCACGCTCCCCTCCATCGCTGTCCTACTGCTTCCGCTTTCGCACGACGCCTGAGAGGGCCGTGTCCACGTCCTTGGCGATCACGGACGTCAGGCGCTTCTCCATCGCCGCCGCGTCCATGTCCGACATCAGCTTCTTGTAGTGCTCCCAGGCGCTCACGGCCTGGTTCTTCATGAACGTCCCCGGCCCGACCTCCTTCTCGATCTCCGCGACGCCGAACCGCGTGAGGTGATCGCGTGAGAACTGCTTCCCCGCGTCACCCGCGCTCTTCATCAGAAGGGAGACCAGGCTCCGCAGGTTGTGGATGCTGTCGCCCACCACCTCGCGCGTCGTCTTCTCATCGCCGGTCACGAACTTGCCGAGGTCCTTCTCCAGCACCGCGAAGATCTGCGTCCGGGCCTCGGGCGCAATCGACCGCCAGTAGCTGCAGCCCCACTGCTCCAGCCGGAGCGTGAAGTCCACGAGCAGCGGCACGGCCTCCGCGGCCCGCGCGGGGTTGATGGCGCTGTCCGGGGTCAGCTTCAGAAGCTTGCGGATCTCCGCCGCCACGGGCTCGGGAATGTCACCCCCGCCGCCGCCCCCGGGAACCGGCGTGGGGACCTTGACCTCCACGGTCTCCTTCACGGCCAGTCCTGCCGCCGCCAGGACGCTTGAGACCGCGGCCTTCTGCGAGTCGGTCATTCCCTTGGCAAGGTCCACCAGCCGTCCGACGAGCACGGTCGGATCCTTGAGGTCCGCAGCGCCCTTGCCGGGATTGGTGGCCGCGACGCTGGGCCCCGCCGAGGACCAGGTCGGAAACGCCTCCATCAGTTCCTTCAGGAACGCCTCGCGCTCCTGCAGCGGCAGATGCGACACCGTCGCCTGCACAACGTCGCGAAGCTGCTCTGCCCGGAGCTCCGGATCTGCCCCGGCGAGCTGTGCGCGCGTCACCTTCAGGCTCGACGCCAGCCCTGCCAGCTTCCGACCACGATCTGTTCCTGGCTCCACCACGCGGTTGTCCCCGGACTCGTCCGACCGAAACATGCGTTCCCCGGCAAGGCCCGGCGCTACCCGGACCACCCCGGCACATCCCACCCTGCCAACCAGCACCCGTCCGCGCTCAGAGGGAGCGCGTCCGCCGACAATACGCCCCGCCCCCGCAGTCCACCTCCAAAGCTCCCAAGCATACCGGTAATCACCGCGCACCGCCCACACCCCCCCCGCGCCCCCCCCCCGCCGGGGGGGCGGGGGGGGGGGGGGGGGGGGGGGGGGGGGGGGGGGGGGGGGGGGG
>CAZBXF010000326.1:0-2480 GCA_964495635.1 uncultured Phycisphaeraceae bacterium | reverse complement strand
TGCTTCGCGGCGTGACCGGGTCGGGAAAGACCGAGGTGTACCTGCGGTCCATCGCGCAGATCCTGAAGGAGGGTCTCGCGGCGCTGGTGCTGCTGCCGGAGATCGCGCTGACGCCGCAAACCGCGGAGCGATTCACTCGTCGCTTCGGCGATCAGATCGTTGCGGTGATGCACTCGGGGCTAACGGCCTCGGAGAGGCACAGGGCCTGGGCGAGGGTCTCGGGGGGCGAGGCTCGGGTGGTCGTGGGCGCGAGATCGGCCGTCTTCGCGCCGGTGCAGCGGCTGGGGCTGGTGGTCGTGGATGAGGAGCACGACGCGTCGTACAAGCAGGACCGTCTGCCACGATATCACGGGCGTGACGCCGCGATCAAGCGTGGACAGATCGCCGGTTGCCCCGTGGTTCTTGGGTCGGCGACGCCCTCGCTGGAATCTTGGCACAACGCAACCTCCCCCGCCGGACCTGGCCTGCCGCCTCGCTTCGGCCTGCTCGAGTTGCCAACGCGGGTTCCGGGCTCGTCGATGCCCGACGTTCGGATTCTGGACCTGACGCGTGAGCGGGCGATCAGGGCGCATCAGGAGGGTCTCGATGACCGGCGGATTCATCTGATCGGGCCGACAATGGAGCGGGCGATCGAATCGACGCTGATCGCAGGTGGACAGGTCATGCTCCTGCTGAACAGGCGCGGCTTTGCCCACTACGTGTCGTGCCCCAGACCTTCGTGCGAGTTCATTCTGTCGTGCGACCAGTGCGACGCGAGGCTGGTGCTGCATAAGCACGAGGGCTTGCCCGCGGGCGGGTACGTGCGATGCCACCACTGCCTCGCCGAGCAGCGTGTGCCGCGACTTTGCCCGGTCTGCCACGGACGCGTCCACGCGTTCGGCGGCGGAACGCAGCGAGCTGAAGACGAGATCGTCCGCAAGTTCGGCTCGCTCGGGATCGCAGAAGGAATAACGCTGCTGCGCCTCGACAGCGACACCATGAAGAGCGCCCGGGACTATCACGATGCGCTCTCGCGATTCTCGCGGGGCGATGTGCGGGTCCTGCTGGGAACACAGATGATCGCCAAGGGGCTTGACGTACCCAACGTGCGGCTCGTGGGGGTACTGGACGCCGACACCGCACTCTCAATCCCGGACTTCCGCGCCACCGAACGCACCTTCCAGCTCGTCAGCCAGGTGGCAGGCAGGGCGGGCAGGGGACAGCAGCCGGGGCTGGTACTGATCCAGACCTACGAACCCGAGCATCCGGCCATCGTGCTCGCGGCCCGACATGACTACACGGCGTTCGCGGAGTCCGAGCTCGCGATCCGGGCGAGGGCCGCACTGCCCCCGACACGCCGCATGGCCCGGATCGTCTGCCGCGACCCCGAACTGCGAAGAGCTACCGAGGCCGCGGAGGCGGTCGCCACAGCGCTGAGAGAGGTCGGTGACACAACGCTGGAAGTCAGGCGGCCGGTTGCGTGCGCGGTCGCCCGAATCGCAGGGCAGCACCGGATCGGGGTTGACGCATTCTCGCCCAGTGCGGGGCAGTTGCAGCGGGCGTTGGCGCACGCGCGTTCGCTGGGGCTTATCCGCAGCGACGCAAGGACGGCCGTGGACATCGACCCCGTCGCGCTGATGTGAGCCACGGCGGCTCGGAACCGCCACGCGGCACTGCTGCGACGGGACGCCCGCTACGCTCGACTCGCATGGAGACTCTCGAGGGCAGGCGTGTCACGGTCATGGGCCTTGGCCGGTTTGGCGGCGGCCTTGGCGCTGCGCTCTGGCTGGCCGGCCAGGGCGCGGACGTGCTGGTCACCGATACCGCCAGAGAGGAGAAGCTCGACGACGCGCTCCAGGCGCTGCGTCCACATATCGCCTCCGGGCGCGTGACGACCCGCCTGGGCGAGCACAACGTCAGCGACTTCACGACGGCGGATCTGGTGGTGGCCAATCCCGCGGTCCCGGCGCCGTGGGAGAATCGCTACTTGCGGGCGGCGGAGGCCGCCGGAGTGCCCATCACGACCGAAATCGCGCTGGCGCTGCAGCGGATTCCCGCCGGGGCTCGTCTCGCGTGCGTTACGGGGACTGCGGGAAAGAGCACGACCTCAGCCATGATCCACCACGCGCTGCTCGACAACGGCGTCGACGCGGTTCTGGGCGGCAACCTCGGCGGCAGCCTCTTGGAGGCGCTGACGGACGGACGGGTGCAGCCGTCGACAACGCTCGTCGTCGAGATGTCGAGCTTCATGCTCTACTGGGTCGGACGCACCGGCGTCCGATGCAGACCTGATGTCGCGGTGGTCACGAATCTGAACCCCAACCACATCGACTGGCACCAGACTCTCGACCACTACACCAAGTCGAAACAGGTGCTCCTCGCAGCACAGCCCGCCGGCGCTACTGCAGTTCTCGGCGTTTCGGTCTCGCACTGGCAGATCTGCCCGGGCGTGCGTCGCGTCGTCATCGGCGAAGCCGCGCCCCGGATCACGGGCCTCTCCA
>CAZBXF010000325.1:0-2482 GCA_964495635.1 uncultured Phycisphaeraceae bacterium | reverse complement strand
CACACTTTCTGACTCACCATACTGGCTCGACTTCTCAGACACCCACACCGCCCTCACCCGCGCCGTCCCACTCTTCCTCGCCATCGAGCAGTTCCTCTTGGATAACAACCGCCTCCCCGCCACACTCGACGAACTCATCCCCCGCTACATCGCCGCGATCCCCATCGACCCCTTCAGCGGCAAGCCCCTCCTCTACAAAATCAGTCCTCCCGGCACAGATCCCAACATCCCCAACACCTACGCCATCTACTCCACAGGCCCCGACCAAGTCGACCACGGCGCAACCTTCCCGCTCAACGATCGAGACTCCCGTGTCCTCAAGCCCAAGTTCCCCGACACACCCCTCATCACCATGCCACCACAAACACTAAGCCGAAACTGACCACCCAAACCCATGCGTCTCCTCACCACCAAAGCCCTCTACCGAGCCTTCCCCGAGCTCGACCACTTCTCGGATGAGCAGTGCCGCACGTTCGTCAACGCGGCGAAGCGCGGCATCATTCCGCGGCTGTTGCGGATCACCGTCCAACTCCTCGCGGCGGCCGCCGCGCTCGTTGTGGTCGGCTGGTTGACGGTGACCATCGCCAACGTACTCGCACCCGCACGCCGCGCGGAGTCCGAAGTGATCTTCTTCGTGGTGGCCGTGCTTGCGATGTTCATCACCTTTGGCTCCGCGGCGATCGCGTACCTCATCGCTCGTGACTTCCTGCTACGCCGCCGCATCCGCTGGGTGATGCTCACCCGCGGCTCCTGCTACGAGTGCGGTTACGGACTCACGGGGCTCCCGGTCGTGATCGACCCCGCAACCGAGTCCCTCGTGGACTCGCCGTTGGCCCCGACGCCTGCCTCCGTCATCTGCCCCGAGTGCGGCAGCATCCACAAGGCCTACACGGCCTTCGACGAAGTCGTGTCGGATGCGAAGGGCACACTCCGTTACGTCCCATCTCCCGATGCACCCGCGAACTCCCATACCGATCGCATCGCGAGGCTGCTCCGTCGTCTGACCAAACCCACACTCTACCTCGCGAGCGCCGCGGTGATTGCCGCGATCTTGGCGGCAGGTGCGTACGAGGTCTTCCTGCGCCAGCAGGCCGCTACCGCCCGCGCTGATCTGCTTACGCAGGCACAACTCGACAGAGCCCTCGGTGCACTCTACCCCGATCTGCCCACCATCGATCAGGCTCCTGGACCGATCCCCTTTGAGCGGGCCGATGCCATCGGCGCGGCGATGGAGCGTGCATTTCTGGCCGCCTTCCCTAATGAGACCGGCAACGCAAGGCGACTCGACTTTGATGTTGTCATTCCATTCGACACCGCCGCGTTCAAGACGATCTACGACACACCCACACTTGAACGAACGACAGTCGTCCACAGGAAGCTCCTCGAATCCCTCGTCGCGAACGGGCTGGATCGTGACCTCGAGACGCTCGCGGCGATGGCACCGGTGCGGCCGACCGCAATCCTCCACCCCGCCGGACGCCGGTCGTACCCCGGCTTCGGTCAGAGCGTCCGTCCGTTCTCGCCGCTCTTGTCAGCCAATCGCGCTCGCATGCGTCTCGCGATGCAAAGCAGCGACCCAGCTCCTTTCGTCCGGGCGCTCACGACCCACCTCGGCTTGCTCGATCACATCGCCCCGATCCCGCACGGCATCGCCGCGTACACGGCACGATACGAGCACAGCCTCGCCATCGAACACGCGACGAGAGCACTGCACGGGCATCGCAATCGTGAATGGCTTGACGCGATCGAGCAGGCCCTTACGGACCTGCCTCCCTTTGCCTCGAATCCTGACATGGAGTTCATTCACAACCTCTTCTCCCGGCACGGTATTGCCGAGACATTCGCAGAGCCATCCAACGTCCGCTTCGGAAAGCGCTCATCACACTTCAGTGATCTGGTGCGCTCCTACAACCACCTTCGCGTCGGGACCTACGCAGGCTCAATCGAGGAGTTCAATGCGCTCCGGGCGTTGCGTGCCCCGAGTCTGACGCAGGATCCCTTTCAGCGGTTGCGTTTCAATCCGCCTCGGATCAGACATGTTGAGGCGTTCTTCAGCGGGTCCGGGGCCTCATGGTGGCTGGATTCGGTTGACGGCAACACGGCGCACTGGCGAGCCTTCAAGATCCATCTCGCGCTCGAACGTTTCCTCCTCGACCAAGGCAGCCTCCCCTCAACGCTGCAGGAGCTTGTTCCAGGCTATCTCAACGCTGTTCCCATCGATCCTTACAGCGGCGATCCGCTCCTCTATAAGGTTCAACCCAATCCGGCCCCGCCCGGCAGCTACGTGATCTACTCAGTCGGGTGTGACCAGCACGATCATGGGGGTGACTTCGGATCGACTTCCTCTCCCTCGCCCACCTTGCCCTGCACATCACCCGACCTCCCCCTGATTACTATGCCACCACTGAAGTAAGGCCTCTCCTTCCATGAAAACCAAAACCCTCCTCCTCGGCTGCTCCGGCATCATCATCGCGCTGGTCCT
>CAZBXF010000324.1:0-2495 GCA_964495635.1 uncultured Phycisphaeraceae bacterium | reverse complement strand
GTGTGGGCTGGTGTCGTTGTGGGGCGCACCTGCACCGCTTCGCGGTGCGGGTGGGCGAGTGCTCGCGTAGAACCGCACGAGGACCGAGTTTGAGTGAAAGCTGCCGCCGCGGCTGCATCAACGTGCTCAACACGTTCGGGGGTCGAAGAAAACCGCGTTCCACTTCATGGACTTCCACTGAATACGCCGCCAACCTTCAGTGGCTGGATATCTCGTGCGCTCTCTCCGACGGTCGTGACTTCGAGTCTGATCACGATCTCTACGGGCTCATCGGCGGCCCACCCGCGAGGCGCGTCCCCTTCGGGGCGAAAGTGGCCCGAATAGTGATCTCGGATCGACTTGGCATGGATCACGCTTCCGGTCTTCACGGAGATCACTTGCACGTCAACACTCACTCTGAAGTCCTCAGTCACGTGGAGAAACAGGCTCCACGAGAATCGTGATGTGATCTTCTTCACTTTGTATCGATAGGTGACTGGCTCTTCAGGCTTCACTTCCATCTTGGGAAGCAAGATGTCCGCACCCGGCCCATAGAGGGCAAACGGTGCCGAAACCAATGACAAGCCGTCACCGATGGGCACGGATGAAGTACACCCACCGATGACCCAGACACTCAAACACGCGAGAATCGTGGTCGCGAGAGATGCACGGCTGTACTTCGTCATTCGAATCCTCCAGTGGCGTTCCCCATGCAGCGGCTTGCGGCGCCTGTTGAAACGCGCAAAGCGATCTCACGCGGTGAACACCAACTTCCGTAGGCGGGGGTGCCGTGTTTCACTGGACCAACATCGTACCTGCACCGCTTTCGCGGTGCGTTTCAGAAGCGCGGCACGAGTACGGGGGTGCCGCTTCGCGGCGACCCCCGCCTATTGACCTTTGCCGCTTCGCGGCATGGGGAGGGAGATGCGCTCCGGTGCAGGTGCATGATCGTCGAGGATGAGTCCAAGAGCTCGCATCGGGAGCGCTGTTCTTGTCTGATGGTGCTGGTTGTGTCCGTTGCGCTTTACAGACCGACGGGGACCGTCGGGCCACCCAGGAGCCACCCATGATTCACTCAGAGTCACTCCCCTCGCGGCCAGATCGTGCAGCGTCCCTAGACTGTGGGTCCGGCGGCTGTGGGCCGGTTTGGGAGCCTTGCATGCGCGCGATTGTGACTGGCCAGATTGGGATGGACAAGAAGCAGTACCTGGAGGCCCTGGAGCAGTTTGCGGGGGAGCAGGGTGAGCCGCTGGCGCTGTACAACGTTGGCGACGTGATGTACAAGGAAGCGCCGGATGTGCGGCCGGGGAAGATCCTGGACCTGCCGCTGTCGCGGCTTTCGAGCCTGCGGCGTGCGGCGTTCAAGGATGTCATTTCGGAGTCGCAGGGGGCGGCGAACGTTGTGGTGAACACGCATGCGACGTTCCGGTGGAGGCATGGCCTGTTCGCGGCGTTTGACTATGACCAGATTGCGGCGATGAAGCCGGACCTTTTCATCTGTCTCGTGGACAACATCGAGGTGGTTCACCATCGGCTGCACCGCGATCACGAGATTGACGCGACGCTGAAGGACTGCATGGTGTGGCGCGAGGAGGAGATCCTGGCGACGGAGCTGATGAGCAAGGCGATTCCGGGGTCGCAGTTCTTCATCATGGCGCGTGGGCGGCATGCGATGACGACGAAGACGCTTTTCAGGCTGGTCTGCAGGCCGCAGATGAGGCGGGTGTACCCGAGCTTCCCGATGAGCCATGTGGTGGATATGCCGGAGGTGCTGGCGGAGATCGATGCGTTCCGGGCGAAGCTGGCGGAGCACTTCATCACGTTTGATCCGGGCGATGTGGATGAGAAGCTGCTGCTGGATCGGGCGATTGAGGCGAGCAAGAGCGGGAGGGACTACATCGAGGCCGCGCCGCACAGCTTTGGGGGGAGCAAGGCGGCGGGGAGCGCGCCGATCAAGGTGCGGGTGCGCGAGGTGCTGGACATTGCGGGGGATATCGATGGCCAGATCTACATGCGGGACTTCAAGCTGATTGATCAGGCGGACATGATCGTGAGCTACATCCCTGAGATTCCGACGGCGACGGGGAAGGAGTTCCCGGGGCTGTCGAGCGGTGTCGAGCGCGAGCTGCACCACGCCTTCGAGCACACCAAGGAGGTGTACGTGGTGTGGAAGCCGAAGAAGGCGCCGAGCCCGTTCATCACGGAGACGGCGACGCGGATCTTCAAGACGACGGAGGAGGCGCTGTCGTACTTTGAGAGCAAGGGGTACTTTGGAGAGAAGAATCTGTTTGGGAATTAGGAGAGGAAGGCACTGGGCACTGGGCACTTGGGGAGGAGAAGAGGGGAAGAGGACGGATTTGGGGCCCTTGGTCTGGTTGTGAGTCACACGTGAAAACGCCGATGGGCCCTTGCCCATCGGCGTTTGTGTTTGGTGGGAGCGGGGATGGAGCGTGGGCTGGTCGATGGCTTCACCGGTCAGGTCGGAGCGACGTGACTGGTGGCACCGGGAGTGCGAG
>CAZBXF010000323.1:0-2578 GCA_964495635.1 uncultured Phycisphaeraceae bacterium | reverse complement strand
CTCTCCCCTCTCCGCCTCTTCATTTCCCGCTTTCCCGCTTTTCGCTTTTCGCTTTCCCCTCCCCCCGCCCCAGCCTCCTCACCTCACCAGCGAATCGCCGAACCCGCTCCAGCGCCACGCCCCCCCCTTGATTGAACCTCGCCTCCATCAGCGCATCGGCGGCCCCGATCGCCAGCACGCCCGCCGCCGGGTCACGCTCCGCAACCCCCTCCGCGAACGTCCGCAGCGGCATCCACGCCGGCTTCTCATGCCCGCGCCGGCGCAGCGCCGCCAGCAGCGTCCCCATCGCCCGCAGCTGCGCGGGCGTCAGCGCCCACCCACCCGCCATCGACACACGCCTCGCCAGCCACCACCGCACCACCACCCTGATGGTCAGCGCCAGCAGCGCCACCGGCACCACAACCATCGCCACAAACGCGAGCCCCCACCAGGGCCCCCCGCCCATCCGCTCACGCAGCGGCCTCAGCGACGACGCCAGATTCCACAGGGACGCATCCACCCACGTCGACCGCCCACCGCCCCCCAGCAGCCGCTCGCGCGCCCCCTGATCGAACGAGATCACCGAGCCATCCCACGTCGCCTGCACATAGTCCAGCATCCGCGCCAGCCGCGTCAGCAGACTCTTGCGCTGCGCCGTCTGCAGGGCCGAGAGCTCCGACGGCGGCGTCGGATCAAACGTCTCCCACCGACCAGCCCCGATCTCCGCCTCCACCCAGGCGTGCGCGTCCGCCTCGCGAACCGTGTACGACCCGGTCGACTCGTCAAACTCCCCCGCCAGATACCCCGCCACCACCCGCGCATCGATCCCCACCGCACGGCACATCGCCGCCATCGCCGATGCGAAGTGCTCGCAGTGCCCGGCGCGCCCCTCATGGATGAACCAGTCCGTCGGATCCGCACGCAGCGGAGCCATCGGCCCCTCAAGCGTGTAGGTGAAGTTCGTCCGCATGTACGTCTCGATCGCCCGCGCCGCGATCGTGTCCTGCTCCCGCGTCCGGACCTGCGGATCAGGCTCGATCCCAGCCTCCGACAGGATCCGCGCCGCCGTCGTCCGCACCCGCTCCACCGGGAACGTCACCGCCCTGCGCGCCACCGGACCATCCATCGTCGATGCGAGCTCACTCCGCGAAACGCCCCTCATCACATACCGGACCTGGTACACGCGCGGCCACCCACCCTCAAGCCCCCCAATCACCGCCGGCCCAGCCTCCAGCAGCACGTCCGTCGCGCGCGGCAGGTCGATCAGCTCCACCGACTTCGGCCGGTTCACCGTGAAGATCGGCGTCGACCTCGATCCCGCCCGCCGCGGCGTGATCTCCAGCACCCGCTCGATCCCCCCCGCGCTCGCCGTGTCAAACGCCAGCGGCTGCGACGACTGCCGGCGCACTCGCTGCACGTCCGGCATCTCGCCCCGGTGCCACCGACCTCGCTCATACGTCGTGAGCACCACGCCCCGAAGGTGCAGCGGCAGCCCTTCACCACCGATGTTCCGCTCCATCCCCTCCGAGAAGAGCCTCACCTCCATCACCGTCGTCTGCGACTCGCTGATCAGCCCGCCGCGCGAGAGATCCACCTGGTTCGTGAACCCCGTCGTTCGACCCACCACCACCCCGCCCCATCGCCCGAACTGCTCCTGACCGATCCCGCGAGGCACCACCACAAACAGCACCACCGACACCACGACCCCCAGCGCCAGGCTCGATCCAGCAACGATCCCCAGCGGCCGCGACAGCGCACGCCACGGTGTCCGGCCAGCCTGCCCCGCGCGGCGCTCGCTCTCCAGAACCTGGAACAGCATCGACGCCGTCGCCATGCATGGCACCATCAGCAACAGCATCAGCCCCATCGACAGCGACGTCCCCGTCAGCACCGCCCCCACCGCCAGGAACGCCGACATCGTCAGCAGCTGCCCATAGTCGCTCGCCTCCCGCTTCTCCCACAGCTTCAGGATCACGATCGAGCACAGGAACGCCGAAAACGCCGACACGAACTCCCCAGTGTCCCACGCCCGCAGGCTCGCGCCCGCCAGCACGCCAAGCAGCAGCACGTTCGCCGCGATCCGCGGCAGTCCCACCGCCCGTGAGGTGCCATCCGCCGCACGCCTCCACTCCGTGAAGTACCACCCGGCCGCCGCCGGCACCACCATCGCCACCGCCAGCGCCGGCGCCTGCTCCGCCAGCGCATACGCCGCCAGCGCCAGCACCACCGTCAGCAGCAGGCAGACGCGAAAGACATCCAGGATGGTGCGGCCACTCTTCATCAGCTGCTCAGGCTCCACCATCGCCCCTGCGCCGCAGGGCCCGCCCCCGTCGCCGCCCCCGCCACCAGCGCCGGGACCTCAACGCCCGCGTCATCACTCCCGAGCGAGCGCCCGTCACCCGCCCCATCCACCACGCGGATCCGCGTAGCGCCCAGCCCGTCCTCGTCCCCACCGTCGCTCCCGAGCGATGCCGGATCAACCGCGAGCGCCTCCGCGACGCGATCCGCATCTCGACCCCCGCCCATCCCGAGCCGCACCGACCGCTCCCCCCACGCGAGCCCGACGCGCCACCCCGCCCGTGACGCCGCCCGCGCCAGC
>CAZBXF010000322.1:0-2582 GCA_964495635.1 uncultured Phycisphaeraceae bacterium | reverse complement strand
GTCCAGCGAAGGTTGACGAAGGAGCAGGCGTAGACGGTTCGCCAGGACGACGCCCACCTGGCCCGCGCTTGCTCGACAGGCACACCTAGAGATTCTCCTCCCCGAAGTAGGACTTCCGGAGCTTCGCAAGCAGTTCCGCGGTGATGGTGATGTCGGCCCCTGACCCGATGACCGCATCAACGCCGCAGAATGGACACAGCGCCGTCTGACCTGATCCATCGCTGCCGCGAGCATCGGTCCAGCCCGAAATCGCCGCAGGCGGGAACGTCCTCTCGCAGGAAAAACAGCCGCACAACTCACTCCGCTCGATCTGGGCGCGATGAAACCAAGATGCCCCCCAGATCGGCCGAAGCTTCTGACGCGGCTTCTTGCGCTCACCCATGGAGATCAGCGTACCGCCAGTTCCGAGAAGTGTGCGCACGGCCTCAGCCCCCCGCCCCGCTCGGGCCAGGATCCGAAAGCAGCTCGCTCACGGACATCCCTGCCTTGCCAGGGGTTGGAGGTGCCGGAGGAAGGGGCTGCCCCTTCCTCTGGCATCAGCGTTCCCCTACGCGGTGTTGCGTGCGAAAACGCCTGCAAGAATGCGCACGCGGACAGCAAGGAGCACCGGATGCTCCGAGGCTTGTGCGTGACGTCTCGCCGTCTCAGGAGCAAGTGACTGATCAACCAGTTCATCCGAGCGGCGTAACTGGGACGTAGAAGCCCCACACACTCGCCGATAACTCGCCAGCCGCGAAACGGACGCGCCGCTCGCCGCTGCTGATCTCGTAGATGTACATTTGGTGGCGTTGATCCGGGTACCAAGGATGCGGAAGCAACAAAGGCGGCTCTTCTTCCACAGAAAACCACTCAAGCGTCCATGGATTCAGCCCCCCGACCATGATGTCGCCGCCCTCCGCCACAACGCCAATGGTCTTCCAACGTTGCATCGGGACAGCGTATGCCCCCGCCTCCATTCTCCGCCGGCTCGGTCGGCCGCGTGAACGTTGGCGGGACGTCTTCGCGATGACCGGTCGCAGCATGTCAAGACTCAACAGCGGATGCGATCGAATTCGTAGCTCCATGCAGGTCCGCCATTTCGTCCATCGCTTCTGCATCGCACCTGTTGACATGGCCGACCAGCAGCCACAGCTTTTCAGCCCCTGCGACAAGCCCTGCGCAGTTCCTCACCCGAACCAGCGCGCCCCGCAGCAATCTGACCTTCGCCGAATAGCCTCACTCATCTGCATTGACCGGATGGTCACGAACGATCCGGCGAGCAGAAGCTCCCGACCTCGGCTCGCGGCTCATGCCGCCGATACACACCTCGCAGATGCACCCCCTTGGCGTCTTGCCACGGATCCCCTGAAAGACCCGCGGACAAATGACCTGATGAGAGGCCCGATGGCGCGGAGAGCCTGCAGGTATGCGCTGCAGTGAAGCAGGATCTGCCCGCCTCGCAGGCCAGTCCCCGCGTTCCACGCTCCCCAGTAGGGATTGGCGCACCTGCTCGAGCCCACACGCATCTTCCTATGCTCCGGCTTGGTCTGGGTGCCGCACTCCCGCCTTAGCCGACTTGGCCGGAAGCAGCTGGGGCCGAAGTCGTAAGGAGTGTGCAGATCGTGTCCGGTCCACCGATGGACGCCGCGGCGCGTCGTCCATCCCGGAAGGAGCCCGATGTCTGAGCATGACGGCCCGCCGTCCCTCTCACACTCTCTCGCCGCGATTCCCGCGCCTCCGCGCCGCTCGCGCCGCCGCATCGCGTGGCTGATCGTGGCCGTGGTCCTCCTCCCGCTCGCCCTCAAGGTGGGCGATGTTGTCATCGGCGAGAACTTTCACACCGTCGTGGCGGGCGAACTCTACCGGAGCGCACAGCTCTCCGGGCCGCACCTTCAGCGGCACATCCGCTCCGAGGGAATCCGCACCGTCATCAACCTGCGCGGACCCAACGCGGGCCGGGACTGGTACGACGAAGAGGTTGCGGCCTGCGAGCAGATGGGTGTCAGGCACATCGACGTGCGGATCTCGGCCCGCGAGCTGCCCCCGCCCCCGGAGGCCGCCGCGCTGATGTCCGCGCTGCACAACGCGACCAAGCCAATTCTGGTCCACTGCAACGGCGGGGCAGATCGCTCAGGGTTGGCCTGCGCGGCGTACCTCATCGCCGAACACGGCGCAGACTCGCTCGCAGCCGCGTCGAGCCAACTGAGCCTCTGGTACGGCCACCTGCCAGTCGGAAAGTCGCAGGAAACGAACCACTTCTTCACGATGTACAGCACCTCCCACGGGATCGCGCTCAGGGCCTGGGTGAACGCTGAGTACCCGTCCCTCTATCAAGCACAACGGGGCGTGCGTGCGATGCCCCCCATCGCCAACGCTCCGTTCTGGCAAGTCGCGCTCGCGGGCCTCATCGCGGCGGGGCTGATGCTCTGGAGGGCGACTCGCGCCGGGCGATCGGGAGTCTTTCGCGGACGACCCCGGAGCGAGCAGGACCAGACGACGATCGCGGCGTAAAGTCGGGCACCGATTGAGTGCCTCATCGCTTCGTACGAAATCACAAACGGCCCCGGACCCCACGATGGTGCCCGGGGCCGCTGTATTCAAAG
>CAZBXF010000321.1:0-2632 GCA_964495635.1 uncultured Phycisphaeraceae bacterium | reverse complement strand
CGGACCTTCGCGTCGTGGGCGTGCAGATCGAGTACACGATGCCGCGAGCGGCGCGCTAGGCAAGGTGCACCGCGGCCTAATCCTCGTCCCCACCGCCGCGCCGCTTTGTCCAGCGCTGGCGGTCGTTCTTCTCGGGCCTGTCCACGATCGACCCGGCGACCTTGACCATGCCGACGCCCAGCTCGCCCTCGATGGCCTTGAAGAGGTCTGGCTCCAGGGCGATCTTGAGCTTGGGGTCCGCCTGCAGGAGGGCGACGCTGGACTCGGTGCCGATGTAGACGTCGAGGCCGAACGTCGCGCCGGGCGTGTTGGCCTTGCTGGTCACGAGCTGCGCGACGCGGGTCACCGCGGCCTCCGCGCCGCCGTTCAAGCGCTGCTCATCCACAAACAGCCGCAGGCGGCCCGTGTCGTAGGGCACGAAGTCGATGGGCACCAGACGGTCGACGATGATCTGCGGATCGCCGCGCTTGAGGTCGATGCGGCCCATGACGAAGACCACGCCCTCGCCGATGGCCAGGTGCTGGAACTTCGCGAAGCACTCGCTGAACATCACCGCCTCGCACAGCCCCGTCGCGTCCTCAACGGTGAGGATCGCCATGCGCTGCCCGGCGCTCTGGCCGTTCTTGATCAGGATCTGTCGCACCGACTGGATCATCGCCGGCAGCACCACGCGTGCATCCTGCGCCAGCTCCTTGATCTTCGAGGTGTTCGCGCTCGCAAAGGGCGTCGTCCAGTGCCTCCATCGCTCCAGCGGATGGCTGCTGACGTAGAAGCCCAGCGTCTCCTTCTCCTGCTTCAGCGTCTCGGCCTCGCTCCAGGGCTCGGCCTTCGCAAGGACCACCGCCGGCCCGAGCCCGGGGCCTGTCTTCTTCCGGCCCGGCGCGGGAGCCTCGCCCATGAACAGCCCACCCTGGCCCGCGGCCTTGTCCGCCGCGATCTTCGCCCCCGCGGTCATCGCGCTCTCGATCGTCGCGAGCATCGCGGCCCGGTTGTTGCGGCCATGCATGCCGTCAAACGCGCCGCACTTCACCAGCGACTCCATCATCGTCTTGGTGATCGTCCCCGGCGGCACACGCTCGCAGAACTCGAAGAGGCTCGTGAACGGCCCATCCTTCTCGCGCTCGGCCACGATCGTCTCGATGGCCTTCTCACCCACGCCCTTCAGAGCCTTGAGGCCGAAGCGGATGTGGGAAGGCACTAGGCTCTGGGCACTAGGCACGAGGGGCGGAGCGCCTGCGGCGGTGCCATTCGTCCTCTTGTCTTCCGGTGCTTTGTCTTCCCTAGTGCCAGGTGCCTGATGCCTGGTGCCTTCTCCTTCTTCCCTCACCACCACAAAGTCCGCCTTCGACAGGTTGATGTCCGGCGGCTTCACCTCGATGCCGGTCTTGATCGTGCGTGGGTTGCGCGGATCCTTTGAGTTCGGGTCGATCGTGCGCGTGCGCCGGCAATCTTCGAGGTATGGGATCCACTCGCTGGCCTTGCCCGCCTGGCTCTCGTACGTCAGGAACGCGGCCATGTAGTGGGCCGGGAAGTACGTCTTGAGGTACGCCGTCTGATACGCGACGATGGCATAGCCCGTCGAGTGGCTCTTGTTGAAGCCGTAGCCGGCGAACTTCAGGATCAGCTCGAAGAGGTGCTCGGCCTGCTGCTTCGACAGTCCCTGCTTCTGCGATCCTTCGACGAACTTCGGGCGCTCCTTCTCGATCTTGTCGTGCTTCTTCTTGCTGATGTTCTTGATGAGCGTGTAGGCGTCGCGCAGCTTGATGCCGCCCAGGCCATGCACGATCTGCATGACCTGCTCCTGGTAGACCATGACGCCGTACGTCTCGCTGGTGTAGCGATCAACGATCTCATGGACCTTGGGCACCTCTTCAGTACCATGCTTGCGCCGGTTGTAGTCCGGGATCAGGTCCATGGGACCCGGCCGGAAGAGCGCGTTCGCGGCGATGAGATCCTCAAGCCGGTCGGGCTTCATCTCAACCAGCAGGCGACGCATGCCGCCGGACTCAAACTGGAAGATGCCGGTGGTCTCGCCGCGCCGGAAGAGATCGAGGACCTGTTGATCGTCGTATGTCAGGCGATCGAGGTCGAGCGGATTTGCGGAGAGAAGTGGCGGAGTGGCGGAGTGGCGAAGTGGCGAAGTGGTCAGGCCTTCCGCTGCTGTCGCTCCTTCTGTGACTTGGTCTCCAGTGAGCGGATCAACGCCTGGAGCACTCGGTCCGTCTCGGCGAGCAGTTCCAGCACTCGATCCGATGGCTTGATCTGCCCCATGCTCGTTGCCAGTTCGTACGCCGTCATGAGTTCCAGGAGAGAACCCATTGCGATCCTGAGACCGTGCAGGAACTCCGGGCGTGTGTGCCTTCCGAAGCCCTCGGCGATGTTCATCGGTACCGATGTCGCCGCCCGGCGCATCTGGCTCGTCAGCCCGAACATCTCGGTGCGTGGCATCCGCTCCGTTTCGCGATAGATCTCCCTCGCCAGGTCCATGCTTCTCTGCCAGACGATGAGATCCCGAAAGGTCTTGATCTTCACTTTGCCACTCCGCCACTCCGCCACTTCGCCACTTCTCGTACTCCTGCCTCCGGCCAACCGCCTCCCACACCTCGCGCTCGCTCATCGTCTCGCGAATCAG
>CAZBXF010000320.1:0-2635 GCA_964495635.1 uncultured Phycisphaeraceae bacterium | reverse complement strand
CGCCAAGCTCCTGCGCATGGTCGAGGGCGCCCATCTGCTGGGCATCCGCTCCAAGACGGAGGTCACGGCCGACGTCATCGCCGCGGCGGGCAAGCTCCTCGCCGTCGGATGCTTCTGCATCGGGACCAACCAAGTGGACCTTGCCGCAGCAAGGCGTGGCGGCGTGCCCGTGTTCAACTCGCCGTTCTGCAACACACGCAGCGTGGCAGAGCTGACCATCGCGGAGATCGTTTCGCTCTCACGCCGCCTGACGGACAAGTCCGCCCAGATGCACGCGGGGATGTGGGACAAGTCTGCGGATGGGGCCCACGAGGTACGCGGACGCACGCTGGGAATCGTGGGGTACGGCCACATCGGCTCGCAGGTCTCGGTGCTTGCTGAGGCCTTCGGCATGCGAGTCATCTACTTCGATACCGCGCCGAAGCTCGCGATGGGCAACGCCCGGGCCGTGCGGAGCCTCGCGGACCTGCTGAAGGATTCCGACATCGTCACGCTGCACGTGCCCGCAACCGCACAGACCGAGGGGATGATCGGCGCGGCACAGATCAAGCGGATGAAGCCCGGCGCGCTGCTCATCAACAACGCGCGAGGCGGCGTGGTGCAGGTGCCGGCCCTCGTTGAGGCTCTCAAGAGCGGCCACCTCGCCGGTGCGGCGCTGGATGTCTTCCCGGTCGAGCCCTCGGCCAAGGGCGAGGCGTTCGAGAGCCCGATCCGGGGGCTTCCCAACGTGATTCTGACGCCGCACGTGGGCGGATCCACCGAGGAAGCACAGGCCTCGATCGCGGAGGACGTCGCGAGCAAGTTCATCAAGTTCGTCAACACGGGCAGCACGATGGGGGCCGTGAACGTGCCCGTCGTCGACCTGCCCGAGCAGGCTTCGGAGGTTGGGCCCGCCCGACGCCACCGCATCCTGCACTTCCACCGCAACGTGCCGGGCGTGCTGAGCAAGATGCACCAGGTCATCGCGGACCTCGGCGCGAATATCGCGGCCGAGCACCTCATGACGCGCGATGATGTCGGTTACGCGGTCATCGAGGTCGATCCAACCGATGGCCGCAAGGTCGTGGAGGGACTGCGCAAGGTGCCCGAGACGATCCGGGTGCGGGCGCTGTACTGAGGTTCCGTTCGCAGCCCGCCTGAATGGTGAAAAGATCATCGCTGCCGGGACTTCGAAGAGACGCTGGCCGGGTCCCCGTCAACCAAGGCCTCGGTGGCAAGCCGGCGCTGCGACTCAGACAGCCCGGCAACCTCCGAGAGCACGTTCGCGGCGATAACTCGCTGCAGCCGATCGATCAGAACCGCGTGGTTCGTGATGAGGGATGGGATGTAAATCCACATCCCCTGCGATCGCTTGAGCACATAGTCACCCTTGACGCGCTGCAACGAACGGAGCTCAGTGAGCGGTATCTGGCGATGCGACCAGACACGACGCACGGAGAGCGTGGTCGAGGTCATCAACACTCGCAGCAGGACCGTCTCCGCGATGGCCAGGAGCAGACACACAATCGAGAGCCCCCAGCAGGCCCAGAGCGGCCACGGCTGGATTGGCGGATTCAGCAGGCTGAGGGAGAAGGTCACCACGAACGCACCGGTACCGCCAATCAGCAGCGTGCCATAGAGCCACGTGCCACGGCACTCCGTGTGATCCTCAGAGCCGGGGCGTTGGTCGATCCGGGGCTGCATCGTCGTGGGAGCCATCCCACCCCAAAGGGCAAGATCGTGGGTGGCACTGCGATCCGCCTGAACAACCCCGATGGTAGCGGGCCGTGTCACGCCCACTCACAAGCAGCTCACCGACCCCGCATCGCCGCGACCAGTTCCTTGTTCCGCTGGTCGGCGTAGTAGTCATGCGCCACGAAGAGCGCGTGGATGACGCCGGGAATCCAGAAGAGCAGGGTCAGCAGCAGATTGATCACCGCCTGGATCGGCTTGCCGCAGATCAGGACGGCAATAGGCGGGAGCAGGATGGCGAGCAGGTAGCGCATGTCGATTCTCCGGCATGATTCTTCGGAACGTGGGCGGCTTGGTTGCAGTGGGCCGAAACCGCCGCCAAGCAGCCTCAGTCTCCCAGCAGTCGGGCGTACACAGCGCGGGCAACCTCCACGCGGCTCGTTCCCCGGACCAGCGCACGCCCGTCGGCGAAGATCGTGATGTCGAGCGCGGCTTGATGAGGCCCGCCTGATCGTGGGCTCACACGAACGAAGAACCGCCCCGCACGCACCTCACCCTCGGACGCAAGCCTGGCGGCGAGTGCGCCCAGATCAATCGATGCCGCCCGGCGCGGGCTCACCTGCACCACGTCCTGCCCGCACAGCACCGCGGCACCCTCGGCCTGCTCGCCTCGAAGAAAGTCCCGCCGCCCCAGCCCACAGCACGGGCAGTCCGGCCGCGCCATCGCGCCCGAGACATCCAGCACGCGTGCCCGCAGGGGCCACACCGTGCCCTCCAGCAACCGCCCGCGTTCGAGCGTACCCGTCTGTGCCAGCAGCCCGATGGCATCCGCCGCTTGGGCTGCAGCAGCCATCGCAACGGCCGGCCCGAGGACACCAACCACATCGCACGTCTGCCCGTGGCCCGCCGCCGGCGGATCCTCGAAGAGACATCGCAGGCACCCAGACCCGGGAACAAACGTCGC
>CAZBXF010000319.1:0-2674 GCA_964495635.1 uncultured Phycisphaeraceae bacterium | reverse complement strand
GCCTCGCCGGCCAGGCCGTCCACTTCGACAACCTCTTCGTCAACGAGAACGACGCAACGCGAAACCCCGACGGCACCAACGGCATCACCGGCCCGGGCCTCCTCAACACCAACAACCTCCTCCGAACCTGGACCGGCGGCACGGTCGACCCCGCAACAGGCCGGATCGTCGACATCCCCAGCCAGTTGTGGTTCGACTGAGCCGAAGAAGGCACCACGCACGTGGCATGAGGGCCGGACAAAGCCGCGGTTCACAGTGGCGTTGAGTCCTTCAACGCAAAGCGTCTGAGTGCTTTCGTCCGCCGCCTCTCTGCCTTCACTTCGCCACTTCGCCACTCGACCACTTTGCCACTTCTTCCCCGTGCTCTCCGCGTTGAACACCCCGCCTCATCGCGCCACTACCTCCCGCCGCGCATCGTCCTTCGCACCTTCTGAAAGAGCGACATCTTCAGCAGCACGGTGCCGATCAGGAAAGGGATCGCGCCGAGGAAGCCGACCGTCACCGCCCGCCACATGTTCGCCGTGATCGCCTGAGTCTGATCATCCGCCTGCGCCCCCGTCTGATTCATCGGGTCCGCGAGCGTGTCGCGATACAGCGCAATGATGGGCCAGACACCCGTGCCAATGCCATACAGCATCGCGGCCCCGCCGCAGAGAACACACGCCAGTCCGATGATGAGCTTCATGGGGTGCTCCGGGTAGTTGATCGGTCCGCGATCCTGACTCGTTGGCTGGCGACCTATCGCGCTTCGCTCGGGCCGGGCGCGCTCGGCGGCGGCGCAACGTTCTGCTGCTCAATGGTCTTGTTGAGGTTGCGACCCCGGCGCAGGTACCAGAGGACGCAGCGAACGGGCCAGAGCACGTGCGAAGAGATGTGCTCCATCTGGGCCCGCACCTGCGACTCCATCAGAGCCGCGAACGGCAGCTTCGGTGCCTCGGGTCTGAGCAGGAACTGCCGGCGCAGGTACGCATCGGCCTCGGTGTGGCGACGGAGCAGCTCGTCCAGCGTGATGTTGGGAAAGGCCTGGCGGTACCTGCCCGGCCGCGCGGGGAAGAACATGCTGTCTCGGGAACTCCCGGTCGTAAGGACGCTTTCGCCCGTGTAGATCGCGAGCAGATCGGTCGCGGCCTTGGCGCGGACGGGACCATCGGGCCAAGGAAGGACGTAGCAGCACAGGAGCCAGGAATCGCGCTGCCACGCACCGATCAGGGCCGACTGGGTACCCGGCGCGGTGCCTCGAAAAAAGCCCAGCGGCTTGAAGCCGTGGCGAGCGGCAAAGGCCCGATGGCTCTCGACCGCCGCGGCGGCCACGCCCGTGAACTCGGCCGGCTCCGCGGGCGACACCAGCATGTGCTTCATGCCGCGAACGGCCTGGCTCGCTCCGACCATGACGATGAGGCAATATCCGAGGCCCACGCCCAGCACGACCAGCAGGGTGACCACAACTCCTGTGTACACGCCCCGGCTCCTCTCGCTCGCGCTGTGTGCAGACCTACTTGCTCACCGTCCGCTGCTCGATCCGCTTCTCGCTCTTGGTCTGCACGATGCGCTTCACAAACACGCCCGGCGTGTGGACCTGATCAGGCTCGAACGCACCCAGCGGCACCAGCTCATCCACCTCGGCGATCGTGAACGCCGCGGCGGCGGCCATCATCGGGTTGAAGTTGCGGGCCGTCTTGCGATAGACGAGGTTGCCGAAGGGATCGGCCTTGTGCGCCTTCACGAGCGCGAGGTCGGCGTAGAGCCCGGTCTCAAGCACGTAATCACGCGGCGTGCCAGTCTGGACAGGCTGACGCTCGCTCGCGACGGCCCTCCCCGCAAACCCACGCCCCGGAATCGTCGCCCCGCCGATCCCCTGCGAGGGCCGGAAGAACTGCCGCGTCTCCTTCGCATCCGCAACGACCGTGCCCGCGCCCGTCGCAGTAAAAAACGCCGGAATCCCCGCGCCGCCCGCGCGGATGCGCTCGGCAAGCGTCCCCTGCGGGTTGAACTCGATCTCCAGCTCGCCACCAAGGAACTGCTTCTCGAACGTCGCGTTCTCGCCGACGTAGCTCGAGATCATCTTCCGGATCTGACGCGTCCGGAGGAGCAGCCCAAGCCCAAAGTCATCCACGCCCGCGTTGTTGGAGATGCAGGTCAGATCCTTGACGCCACTATCCCGCAGCGCGGCGATCAGATGCTCCGGAATGCCGCAGAGCCCAAAGCCGCCGACCATCACAGTCATGCCATCACGCAACACGCCAATGTCACGAAGGTCCGCAAAGGCCTGAGCCGCTGAAGAGAAGGTCTTGGTCGCCATGCGGAAAGGATAGCGAGTGGTGGGAGAGGTGGGGCGGGGCATCCGGATGGGTCGGCCTTCACCCCGACGCGGTGTTGGGAAACGCCACGCACTCAAGCAACTCGCTTCCCTGGCCGTGGGGCTATGCCGCGATCCGCCTCTCGCCCCTCGGGCGCTCGGTCGTTGCGAGTGGCGGACCTTGGGGCCACGCCGCGATCCGCCTTTCGCCCCTTGGGCGCTCGGTCATTGCGAGTGGCTTCAGCCACTCGGCGAGGGCTTCAGCCACCCAGCATGGTCTTCTTTGGTGTCTCGGCCCCTGGGGCCGACCTCCTCCCCGCTCGTCAATCAAGCACATCTTCCGCGACAAACTCCATGTCGTGCAGCCGGTGCAGTTCG
>CAZBXF010000318.1:0-2685 GCA_964495635.1 uncultured Phycisphaeraceae bacterium | reverse complement strand
TGACGGAACAGAGGGGGCGCCTTCTAGAAGAAGTGCCTTTGCACTTTGCCACTTGACCACTCCGCCACTTCATGGCTCCCCTCCCCTCGTGCCCAGTGCCTAGTCCCCCGTGCTTTCCCCATCAGCCCTTGTTCTTGAAGTAGTCCAGGTTGATCTGGATGTACTTGTTCCACTCGGCGGGCACGTCCTCCTGCTGGAAGATGGCCTTGACCGGGCACTCGTCAACGCAGAGGGCGCAGTCGATGCAGGTGTCGGGGTCGATGTAGAGCTGGTTGACGGTGCCGAAGTCGGCCTCGTTCTTCGTGGGGTGGATGCAGTCGACGGGGCAGACGGAGACGCAGGAGGTGTCCTTGGTTCCGATGCAGGGCTCGGCGATCACGTGGGGCATGGGGAAGGCTCCGAGTTGGGCCGCCGCGAGGATCGCTCGGGGGCGGGGGAGGATACGCGCGGTGAGGGTGGGCGCGGCGGGCACGCGGCAAAGGCCGACGCCAGAGACCGCCGAAGGGCCGCCCCGGGACTAAGCGGGCCCACCCCGGAAGGACTGGGCTGCTATCCTTCCCTTCCTGGAGCCATGGAGCTTCGGGAGTGTCGGCCGGATACCAAAGTGGCCTAATGGGGCGGATTGCAAATCCGTTTGTCGTGGGTTCGAATCCCACTCCGGCCTTTCGCGTTTGGTGCTTGATTCCGTGAGCCTTTGGGGCTTGCGGCGCGGCCCTTGGTTGGGCTCGCCCAGCGCGGCTCTTCTTGTTTCGAATCTGCTCAGCCTGCCCGTATCTGCGCGAGGATGGCAGGGTCCTGGATCTCGCGGTCGCGTGAGAGAAGGAGGGCCTTGCTGATGATCTCGGCCGTCTTTGGGTCGTTGTCGGCGAAGGGCAGGAAGAGGCGGCCCCGGTGCTGGCTGTGGACGGGGATGATCCAGAGTGTGCCGCCGGGGAGCATGTGGATCGTGCCGCTGCCCAGGTGCAGCGCGTACTCGCCGAACTCACCCTTGATGATGGCGCGCTGGCCCTCGTAGCGGATGTTGCGGAGGCTCAGCAGCGTCGCCGTTTCGCGCAGGAGCGCGGCACGCATCTCGACGGTGCTGTGCGTTGCCTCAGGGTCGACGCCGCCGCGGTGGGCGACGCTGACGACGAGATCGAGATCGCGCAGGACCTCGCTGAAGATGCGCGGCGGAACATCCCGGATCGCGACGGGCGCGGCGCTTGCGGCCTTCGTGAATGAGATGCCCCGGAGCGTGAGGCCGTCGATCTCGGCGGGCGAGTAGAAGCCCTCCTCGAACTCGACATGGACCGTGAGGCGCTCGCGATGGAACGTGCGTTGCACGCCCTCCTCGGGGCGCGCCACCCAGCCGCGCGAGCCGAAGAGCGCCAGCGCCTGGCGTGGCTGGACCTGCTGGCCCGCGTACCGCGGCGAGCGGTCGCCGCCGGACTTGGAGTCCGCGGCGAGCTCGCTCGCGACGGGGACATAGACCTCGCGGAAGACCTGCTTGAAGGGCTGGACGCGCTCGGCGCGGAAGCACTCGGACTGGTACTGAGACCACTTCTTCGCCGCGAGGAAGTCGAGGGGGTGCGCGATGCGGAGCGTGTCGCTGGCCTTGATGGGCTCGAAGGATCCGTCGATGCCTCGGAGTGCTTTGCCACCCTTGTCGGGATAGCCGATGAGCGTGCCGCCGGCCTTGGTGGTGCCGGTGAGGACGAGGCGTGAGAGCATGGTGCGCAGCAGCGGGTGGCCGAAGAGCTTGGTGATCTCCGAGCCCTCGAAGGTGTCGCCGCGGCACATGGACTGCTCGAGCGTCTGACGGACCCGCGAGCTCTGGCGACGCAGCTGCGTGGCACGGTCAGAGAGCGTTGCGACGGCCTTGTCCTTCTTGACGGCGGGCGGGATGCTCTTGAGCGGCTTGCCCGCCTTGGTCGCGATGAGTGAAGGAACGCCGTCATCGTCCAGCGAGAGCGTGACGGTGCAGTCCTTGACCTTCACGGTCACCGGCCCCTTCGCCAGATCGCCCAGCTCCAGGATCTCCATCGCCCACTGCAGGCGCAGCGGGTCCGGGTAGCCTGCTGTCCAGGCAAGGTTCTCCATGCCGATCTCGACGGCCCGCTTCTCGCTGGCCTGCAGCATCGAGCCGCCGTGCTTGCGGCTCGTGCGGCGCATCTCCTGCAGCGTCTTGAACCGCGCGAGGATCTGCTTCTGACCGGCCTCGCCCGGCTTGAGCGCGACGAGGCCCAGGGCGCGTGCGGCGTCCTGATGCCGCTTGGTCGTGATGCGCTTGGTCAGCTCCTTCTCGGAGACCTTGCCCAGCATGGTGTCAGCAAAGAGGCGGGCACGCGTGTGCCCCGAGCCGCTGGAGGCGTACTTGGCGGCCTCATCAAGCACGGCCCAGCGCTTGGGGCCGAGCTGCTTGTACGAGCGCTCGAACCAGGCGCGATCGACCGCGCCGTCGTGGAAGCTGTCGGGCGAGATGGGCGACATCTCCGACGCGCGGCCTTCCCAGACCTCGGGCTCTGGCTCTTCGAAGTAGTACTCGACCTTACGCTCCTTCGTGTGACGGCGCATCCAGAGAACGGCCGACTCAAGCCCGGCCCAGCCAGTCGCGGCCTCGACGTGCGCCACCCAGCGCGGCTGGTAGAGGGCGAGTTCGACCAGGCGCTCGTCGGTCAGTCCCGCGGCCTTTGCCGCGGCGGCGAA
>CAZBXF010000317.1:0-2709 GCA_964495635.1 uncultured Phycisphaeraceae bacterium | reverse complement strand
TGCACGCGCCGCCGAGTTGCGTTGCGCGACCATGCGGATCATGGCGGATCATGGCCGGGCATGGCGTCTTATCGCCGCTCAACTCGTGACATCGTGCCTCATACCTCTTCGCGCGTCACGTTCCACTCGGGCTTCTCATCGGTGACGCCCTTGGGGAGGATGACGCGGGTCTTCATGGTGCCCTTGGTGAGATCGAGGTCGATGGTGCGGCCGCCGCGCTGCCAGTCGCCGTAGCCGGCCCAGCCGCTGACGCGGCCGTAGGCGAGCTTCACGCCCTTCTGCTCGCCGATGTAGTCGTTGACGTGGTCGTGGCCGACGAAGACGGCGCGGACGCGTTTGCTCGCGCTGTATGCGTCGAGCACTGCGCCGGTGTCGCTCTCGAAGCAGACGTCCTCGCCCTTGCGGCCGACCGCCTTGCCCGAGTCGTAGAGGGTCTTGAAGTCCAGCGTCGGGACGTGCTGCATGACGACGATGGGGTGGGTGCGGCCGAGCTTTGCGTCGGCCTCGAGCTGGGCCTTCATCCAAGCCATCTGCGAGGCGGGGACGTGCAGCGCGGGCTTGCGCTTGCCGCAGTTGAAGCCCAGGAGCGTGAAGCCGGGCGCGGGGGCCTCCTTGGCGCGGATGTCGATGCGGAAGCAGTACTCGCGGGATGTCTTGACGCCGTCGGCGGCCTCGTGCTCGGGGACCTTGATGAATCCGGCGGCGTGGTTCTGGAACTTTGCGTAGAAGTCGTCCATCGGGAGTGAGCCGGTTGCGGGGCCGTGGTCGTGATTGCCGAAGACGACGCTCCAGGGGATGCCGAGATCGTTCATGAAGGCGATGGCGGAGTGCTCGACGCCGTCGACGTCGTTGTTGATGAAGTCGCCGGTGTGGAAGGCCATCGAGGGTGCGTTCTGATCGATGAGCGTGCGGATGAGGATGCGGGTGCGCTCGTCCTTCTCCTTGTGCTCGTCCTTCGGGCGGCCGAAGTGGGTGTCGGTGAGCTGGAGGATGCGGAAGGGTCCGGGGCCGTCGTGGATGATCTCGAAGCGGTCGTCGGCGACGCGTGCGAGCGTGGCGCGGGAGCGGTGGCCGCGTGCGAGCGCGAGGGTGGGAAAGCCGGCGAGCGCGGCGGCCGCGGAGGTGCCGGCCGCGGCGGCGAGAAAGCCACGCCTGTGGATCGGGTGCGTCATGTCGGCATTGTCGCAGCGTTGGGCGCGGTGCGTGTTCAGACGGCGCGAAGAGTCGGGTCAGATGCGGAGCTGCTGCTCTTCGAGGCGTGCGATCTCGGCGGTGACGTTGGCGCGGGCGCGGGCCTCGAGGGATGCGGCGAGGAGCGACGAGTGGAAGAGGCGGGGGCGGGCGAGGAGCGTGCGGAGGAACTTCGCGCGAGCGGCGGCGAACTCCGCGTCCTTGACGAACTCGTGCTCGGCGCGGATCTGCGCGGCGTAGCGGTCGTAGCGGGCATCGCCGGCGGCGAGGATGCTGAGGTCGATGTCGAGGAGGATGGCTTCATCCTCGGTGGTGGGCAGGCTCGCGTGGCGCGTGGCGAGGATGAGGGCGGAGATGCGGTTGCTGGTGCGCTCGCCGAGGCCGAGTGCGCGGGCCGCCATCGCGCCGATGGCGGCGCTCCTGGCCTCGTTGTCGCTGCGGCCGGGGAGGTAGATGCAGTCATGGAACCAGAGGGCGAGCTCGAGCACGTCGGGCGCGTTCACGCCGGAGCGGTGGCGGCTGAGGAGGTCGAGGCACTCGCCGACGTGCGAGAGGTTGTGGTACGCCCGGGGCGGCGCGGCGTGGAGGCCGTCGATGATGTCGAACCATGCGTCGGCCTCGGAGGCCGCGCCGATGCGGGAGCAGTACTTCTTCCATCGTTCGCGCATGTTGAGGCTCCACGGACATTGGCGCTGCTGCGACGGACTGAAAGGCACTGACACCGACCACGGAGTGGCGTGGCACGCGAGGAACTTAGACCCGCGGGCCGCTCTCTTCGAGCTCGGCGAGCTCTTCGGCGTACTGCTTTCGCATCGGGTCTACGACTTCCTTGATGAAGCGCTCGGTCTGTTCGACGCTGCGGCCGACGTATTTCATCGGGTCCATGACGCCTTCCCAGTCGAGTTCGGCGCTGAGCGGGCCGCCGCGGGCGGTGCTCCAGAAGTTCTTGTCGGCCTTCAGGCGGTCGAGGAGGTCGTTGTCCTGGCCCTCTTGCTTCACGCGCATTCCCGCGGCCTGTGCGTGGACGCGGATCACTTCGTGGTAGTGCTGGCGATCGCCGCCGAGCTTGACGCAGGCCATGAGGATGTTCTCGGTGGCCATGAAGGGGAGCTCGGCCATCAGGTTCTTGCGCACCATGGCTTCGTGCACGATGAGGCCCGAGGCGACGTTGTGCATGAGGTCGAGCGCGCCATCGAGCGCGAGGAAGGCTTCGGGGAGCGAGAGGCGGCGGTTGGATGAATCATCCAGCGTGCGCTCCAGCCACTGCGTCGCGGCGGTGTCGTACGCGTTGCCGACGAGGTTCATCACGAAGCGGGTGAGGCCGCAGATGCGCTCGCAGCGCATCGGGTTGCGCTTGTAGGGCATCGCGGAGGAGCCGATCTGCTTGGTCTCGAAGGGCTCGTCGATCTCCTTGCGATTGCAGAGGAGGCGGATGTCGGTGGCGATCTTGTGGAGGACGGCGGCGGTGGAGGCGAGGTCGGCGAGGATGAAGGTGTCGATGACGCGGGGGTAGGTTTG
>CAZBXF010000316.1:0-2715 GCA_964495635.1 uncultured Phycisphaeraceae bacterium | reverse complement strand
ACGCTCTTTCCGCCGGCGCGCCCCGCATCGTGACCGACTACGCGACCGCCGAGCTCGTCAAGGTTGCGGCCAACGCCTTTCTGGCAACGAAGATCTCGTTCATCAATGCGATGGCAGAGATCGCTGATGTGGTCGGCGCAGACGTCACGACGCTTGCAGACGCCATTGGAGCGGATGCTCGCATCGGACGCCGCTTCCTCAATGCGGGCGTCGGCTTCGGAGGCGGGTGCTTGCCGAAAGACATCCGGGCATTCCAAGCGCGCGCGGCCGAGCTCGGTGTCGGCGAGAGTCTTCGCTTTCTGCACGAGGTAGACGTCATCAACCAGCGGCGGCGCGACCAGGTTGTTCGCGTTCTTGCCGATGCGCTCGGCGGCTCGCTGGAAGCGCGAACGGTAGCGGTGCTGGGCGTGGCGTTCAAGCCGGATTCCGACGATGTGCGTGACTCTCCGGCGCTCGATGTCGCGGGGCGATTGGTGGATGCCGGCGCGGCAGTACGGGCAACCGACCCGGCAGCGATCGAAACGGCGCGTGCACGAGAGCCCCGGCTCGATTATCACGAGAGCATCGCCGACACAGTAGCGGGCGCGGATGCTCTGGTCGTGCTCACCGAGTGGCAGGTCTTCCGTGACCTCGACCCGGTCGTGCTTTCCGCGAAGACCTCTGCTCGTGTCATTGTCGATGGTCGTAACTGCCTTGACCCGGCTCAGTGGCGAGCCGCCGGATGGACGTATCGCGGTCTCGGGCGACCGCCTCTATGACGTACTCTCAAGAAGTGTCAGCGTCGCGTGCATGGGCTCTTCACGGGGCCGACCAACCGCAGGTCATTGTGGCCGGGCACTCTCACGCCTTCGCGTTCGTGCGAGGCGCGCTGCACCCGCCCGCGACGGCCCGTTGTCTGCGGGCGGTGGCCTACAGTGACCCGCTCGATGCCGGAACGCCGATCGGCGATGACTACTGGTCGTTCGTCGCCGACGCAGCCGTCGGTCGAACGGTGGTCATTCTGTGGAACGGCAATCAGCACACCGTTGACTTTCTCTTTGAACGCACGCCTCCCTTGCATGTTGTGGCTGCCGAAGAGGAGTACAGGGGCAACGACCCGGTGCCGGACGATGCGGTGTGGGCATCTCGCGCCTCACTTCGCGCTCACTTCGCACCGACCATGACCGAGCTCGATGCCGTTCTCGAGCGTCTCCGTGATCGAGCCTCCGCGGTCATCGTCGCTGGAACCCCGGCCCCGAAGTCGATGGCTGACGTGATGAGCGGGCTCGAGAGCGATGCCTTTGCGACAGCCTTGCGAGCGGCGGCGGCGGATAGCCAGGTTCCTCGAGTCGCGCGAACAGGGCTGCGCATCGCGCTCTGGCAGATCGTGCAAGACCTCTTGGCCGAGTCGGCCGTGCGCTCGGGGGCGGACTTTCTGCCGAGTCCTCCGACCGCTCGTGGCGCTGATGGCACGATGCTCTCGACCTACTCCGCTCCCGACGTGAGCCACGCGAACCCTGAGTATGGTGACCTCGTTTGGGTCGACATCGAGTCTCGAGTGCTGAAGGGTCAGGCAACGTGAGCGCGAATCCCTACCGTCAGCAACCCGACCGAGCCTTCTGGTCGCGCGCGGTCGCTCGCGGGTTCGATCCCGTTGCGGCCTTGGCTCCGTCTGAGCCGCTGCTGCGCCCCGACGATCGGGTGATGTCGATCGGAAGCTGCTTCGCGGCCAATCTCGTGCCGTGGTTGGAGCGGTCGGGCATCGAGTACCTGCGCACCGAGCGGCCGCACCCTGTGCTGGCCCCGCTCGGCGAGAACCTCGGCTATGCCGACTTCAGTGCCGCCTACGGCAACGTCTACACGTCGCGGCAACTCCGGCAGCTTGTCGAGCGAGCGTTCGAGCGCTTCCGCCCGGAAGACGATCGCTGGTACGAGCAGAGTGCGGTAATCGATCCATTCCGCCCCGGTCTCCGGTATCCGGCGGCTGACGATCGAGAGTTCGATGAGCAGACGGCGAGGCATCTCTCCGCCACGCGACGGGCCTGCGAAGAGGCGACCGTCATCGTCGTGACCTTGGGCTTGATCGAGACCTGGGTCTCTCGTCGTGACGGTGCGGCCTATCCGGCAGCCCCCGGAACCGTGGCGGGGCGGTTTGACCCTGAGCGTCACGAGATGCGCGTACTCGAGGTTGACGAGATCGTCGATGATCTTGTGACCGCTGCCTCGATCATCCGCAACGTGAACCCGCGGGCCCGATTCATCGTCACGGTCTCACCGGTACCCCTGGTGGCGACGGCGACGGGCGAGCACGTTCTTCTGGCAACCACCTACGCGAAGTCGGTCTTGCGAGTGGCAGCCGACCGGTTCGTACGCGCTCTTGACCACTGTGCGTATTTTCCCTCCTACGAGATCGTCACCGGTCCGCAGGCGCCGCACGACTTCTTCGAGGCAGATCGGCGCTCTGTCAGCCCCGCCGGTGTCGAGGCCGTTATGCGAGCCCTGCTGGCTGACCGGATCGATGAGCGAGACACCGACGGCGGAACGCAGCCCGATTCACCCCCACGTGCCGAGGCCGGCGAGTCACTGCGGTCGGCGAGCGACGACATCGCATCGGCGCTGTCACGGCGAGTTGTTGCTGCGGAATGCGACGAAGCCCTCGCTGACTCCTAACGGTCACCCGGGCGGGTCACTACTCCGCTGCGATCTCGACGGGCAATCGCTTTTTTCGGAAGTCGC
>CAZBXF010000315.1:1530-2723 GCA_964495635.1 uncultured Phycisphaeraceae bacterium | reverse complement strand
GATCCTCCGTTCCTGGGTGGCCCTTTCGGGTGGCCCGCCGGCCTTGCCCCTCTCCCATCACTCCGGCACGAGACGCTGCGGAGCTCTCGACCGTCTCAGGTCCCGCGCCCCTCGCCCGGCTTCTCCACCCTCGTGATCTCTACGTCCGCCTCGCTGAGTCGTTCGTAGAGCCGGCGTTCGCCGAGGACGGGCCACCAGTCGTAGAGGATGATGTCCAGGGGTCGCCACATGGCGACCCAGCCCGCGATGATGAGGCTCTCGCGAACTACGTCCGTGACGGTGCCGCTGCCGTATTGCGCGATGAGGTTGGCGCCGAGGATGCACGCGATGAGGAAGAGCGTTCCGACGAGGAGGCTTGCGCGGCCGCGGGACATGAGCTGCTTGAACCTGAGGCGTGTGATCTGTGCTCTGTGGCCGAAGTATGTGTTGATCGCGTCGCGTGTCCGTGCCTGGACGTTCTCCCCCTCGGCCGGGCCGGTCATCTGAACGCGGATCGTCAGGGGCACGCGGCGCGGCAGTTCGCGGGCCCAGCTCACGATGAACTCCTCGGCGTCGTCGTCCAGGTCCTTCTCGGGGAAGGGCGTGGGATCGAGCGTGTTGAAGAGCTCCTCGAGGCGATGCACCCGCACCTCGATCACGCCTCCACCCGATCGTGGCTCTCCGGAATTCTGTGCCGTCGTGCTCATGCGCGATTCTAACCGCGTCCGGTCTGGGGCTGGCGCGGGCGGGCCTGGGGTGCGGGGGTGGTGGTGGTGGCGCGGCGGTGCTTTCTCCCCGCGGCTGCGCGCTCGGGCTCTGTTGGCTCACTGTGGAGCGCGGTTGAAGTCGAGCGTGCCGCAGGCTTCGCAGATGCCGCTGGGCTTGAGTTTGCCGACTCGGCAGGCTTGGCAGTAGCCCTTTGTGAGCAGGTCGAGATTGGGGGATGGTCCGCCGCACTCGGGGCAGGTGTTGCTTCGGATGCCGGTGCAGTTGAAGCCGCACTGCTCGCATTGCACGGCGTGTGCTGGCTTCGCGAGCAAGAAGAAAGCAGCGATGGAAGCAGAGACCTGCGCGACCGCGGCGAAGAAAGCACCCACGAATGGATGCACCAAGCCCCCGAGAACAACTGCCAATGGAACGCTGGTGCCAAAGACCAGCGTCCCGGCGCGGAGCATCCGCGTGCGCCACAGGAGCGGGACGATGTAGACGCACGA
>CAZBXF010000315.1:0-1430 GCA_964495635.1 uncultured Phycisphaeraceae bacterium | reverse complement strand
GGCTTCACGCGCTTCTCGAACTCGGGCCAGAACTTGTTCATGATCGTGCGGATGGCCCAGTTGTTGCCGTCGGCGAGGCCGCAGATCGTGGTGCCGGGCATGCTGCCCATGCTGGTGGCGATCTCGAGGGCGAGGTCGAGGTCCTTGGTGCGCGCGTCGCCCTTCTCGATGCGGCCCATGAGCTGGTAGAGCCAGCCCGAGCCCTCGCGGCATGGGGTGCACTGGCCGCAGGACTCGTGCTTGAAGAAGCGTGCGATGTTGCGGGCGACGGCGACCATGTCGGTGTCTTCGTCGAAGACGGTGGGGCCGGCGGTGCCCAGGCCCAGCACGTTGTGCTTGCGGCCGATGTCGAAGTCCATCTCGGCCTCGTACTGATCGGGGCCGAGGATGCCCATGCTGACGCCGCCGGCGATGGCGCCCTTGAACTTCTTGCCGTTGCGCATGCCGCCGCAGAGCTCCTCGACGAGGACGCGGAGCGGGATGCCGAGCTCGCACTCATAGCAGCCGGGGCGATTGACATGCCCCGAGACGCCCATGAGCTTGGTGCCGAAGGAGGGCTGGCCGCCGGGGAGCGTGCTGGGTGCGCCGTGCTTGGTGAACCACTCGCCGCCGAACTTGGCGATCGAGGGGAGGTGTGCCAGCGTCTCGACGTTGTTGATGATCGTGGGCTTGCCGAAGAGGCCCTTGACGGCGGGGAATGGCGGCTTGATGCGTGGCCAGCCGCGCTTGCCTTCGAGGGCTTCGAGGAGGCCCGTCTCCTCGCCGCAGATGTACGCGCCCGCGCCGCGGTGGACGTAGCAGTCAACGGCGAAGGTGCCGCCGCGGCCGGTGCTGGCGCCGCTCAGGAGGCCCTTGGGGCCGAAGACGCCCTTGGCGTAGGCCTCCTTGATGGCTTCTTCGAGGACGTGGGCCTGGTGGTGGTACTCGCCGCGGATGAAGATGAAGGCGGTCTTGATGCGGCAGGCGTAGCAGGCGATCGCGATGCCCTCGAGCAGCAGGTGCGGGTCGTAGTCCATGAGGAGCCGGTCCTTGAAGGTGCCGGGCTCGGACTCATCGGCGTTGATGGCGAGGTAGCGCTGGCCGGGGTCGGCCTCGACGCCGTTGGCATCGACGGCGAGCTTGGGGAGGAAGGTCCACTTGAGGCCGGTGGGGAAGCCGGCCCCGCCGCGGCCGCGAAGGACGGACTTCTTGACCTCTTCGGTCAGTGCGTCGGGCTTGAGCGCGAGCGCGGCACGGAGGCCCTCGTAGCCGCCGGTCTGGAGGTACTCATCGATGTGGACGGTGTGGCGCCCCTTGGGGTCGGCGTAGGGCCACGTCGGGATGCGTTGGGTGAGGACTGGGCCGCCGCCGTGGGCGAGGGAGCCCAGGCGCGGATTGACCTTGCCGGAGGGAGTGGACGTGGTGAGGCCTTGTGGGTGGAAGGGCATGGT
>CAZBXF010000314.1:0-2822 GCA_964495635.1 uncultured Phycisphaeraceae bacterium | reverse complement strand
CCACATTTCTTCCCACTCCACACCACCCTCGCTCGCAAACTTCCGGTCCAAGCCGCTTTTCACCTTGAACCCAGCCCGAACCCGCGCCACACTTCCGCCATGACGACGCTCGCCCACCACCCAGCTCCCACCGCCTCACCCAGCCACCCGCTCCCCTCCCTCGCCGCGCTGCGTGAGCAGTTCCCCGCGCTCCGCACCGCCTCGCCAAACCAGACCATCTTCCTCGACAACGCCGGCGGCGCCCAGCTCCCCGCCTGCGTCCCCGCCGCCATGCTCCGCCACATGACCGAGTCCTACGTCCAGCTCAACGCCGACTACGCCGTCTCCCAGCGCGCCACCGCCACCATCCGCGCGGCCCACGAGTTCGCCAAGGTCTTCGTCAATGCCGTCACCGACGCGGGCTCCGCCGCGCAAGGCCACGGCCCCGGCGAGGTCATCCTCGGCCCCTCCTCCACCGCCCTCTGCCACATCATGGCCGAGGCCTACGCCCGCGCCCACGCGCGCCACCAGCTCCCCCACCCCGAGCGCACCGACATCATCGTCTGCACCGCCGGCCACGAGGCCAACATCACCCCCTGGCTGCGCCTCAAGGAGCGTGGCTTCACCGTGCATGAGTGGCCCGCCGAGCGCGACCCCGCCGACGGCGTCTGGCGTCCGCGCGTCTCCACGCTCACCTCCCTTCTCTCGCCCCGCACGCGCCTCGTCACCTTTCCGCAGGTCTCCAACATCCTGGGCGAAGTCCTCGACGTCGCCGCCATCACGCGCCTCGTTCACAACGCCGGCGGCCGCGTCGTCGTCGATGGCGTCGCCTACGCGCCGCACCACGCCCCCGACGTCAAGGCCTGGGGCTGCGACTGGTACGTCTGGTCCTGGTACAAGGTCTTCGGCCCACACATGGCAGGCATGTACGGCTCGCGCGAGGCCTTCTCCGAGATCACCGGCCCCAACCACGACTTCCTCCCGCGCGACATGATCCCCTACATGTTCGAGCTCGGCGGCGTCAACCACGAGTCCTGCGCTGGCCTCGTCGGCCTTCAGGACTACCTCCGCTTCGCCGCCGGTGAAGCCCCCGCGCCAAACCTCATCTCACGCGCCACCGTCGAGCGCGCCTTCCACCACATGCACGCTATCGAGCACGAATCACTCCGCGTCCTCATCGACGGCCTCCGCAGGCGCAGCGACGTGACCTTCTACGGCCCTCCCTACGCCGACGCGCCATCAGGCTCCCCCGCGCGCGTCGCCACCGTCGCCTTCACCCTCGCAGGCCGCAAGAGCGCCGACGTCGCCCGCGCCCTCAACGCCCAGAACCTCGGCGTCCGCTTCGGCAACTTCTACTCCCTCCGCCTCTGCGAGCAGATGGGCCTCGACCCCAAGGACGGCGTCATCCGAGCCAGCCTCGCCCACTACACCACGCCGCAGGAAGTCCAGCAACTCCTCAGCGCACTCCCCTAAGCGAACAAGACCCCCGGTGCCACCAGTCCGGCCCAAAGGGCCGAGACTGGTGGTGAAGCAAGGCAATCGCAAGACTCAAAGACCAGCCCACACACCTCCGCTGTGCAGCGTGCTCCGCACCCCGAGGAACTTCCGCGCTCAAGAACCCTCGCCAGAGCACCCATCCACAGAAGATGCGAACGCGGAGGCCGCGGAGACGAGCGGAAGACGCTGAGGAAGCAAGAGTCGGGTGGAAGAACGATGACCGGTGTCTGTCCCTTCCCAGCCTCTCCCTCCGCGGCCTCCGCTCCCCTCTGTCTACCTCTGCGTTCCAAAGACCGTCACACCGAGGCACCACATCACGATCCCGACTAGAGGAGCATCTGTGGGTCCGGCTGCTCCCGTCACCCTCCCGCAAAACACCCACCACCCATCCCTATCCTTCACGTCCGCCAGTTTCCCGTCCTCCGATCCCGCCCACCGATCCACCCTCCCCGAAGGAGCCACGACCGATGCCGACCAAGTCCAGCAGCATCAGCCGCACCGCCAAGAGCGGCTCTCCCAAGCCCGCCGCCCGCGCCACCAAGAAGACGGCTCGCGTGGCTCGCGCCGTCCGCACCGCCGCGGCGTCCCCCAAGGCCAAGGGTTCCGCCAAGCCCGCCCCGAAGCAGAGCAAGACCTCCAAACGCGCCCTCGCCAACCTCCCCAGCCTCGCCCTCAAGCGCGTCTGGCAGGGTGAGAAGCAGATCGGCGAAGCGCCCCTCGTCTGGGTCAACGGCCGCATGGTCCCCAAGAACAAGGCCATGGTCAGCGTCTACGACCACGGCCTCCTCTACGGCGACGGCATCTTCGAGGGCATCCGCGTCTACAAGGGCAAGATCTTCAAGTGCAAGCAGCACATCGAGCGCCTCTACCGCTGCGCCGACAAGATCCACCTCTCCATCCCCATCTCCCCCGAAGAGATGGTCCAGGTCCAGCGCGACTGCATCGAGGCCAACGGCCTCGTCGACGGCTACATCCGCCTCGTCGTCACGCGCGGCTACGGCACGCTCGGCCTTGATCCCCGCCGCTGCCCCGTCGCCGGCGTCATCTGCATCGCCGACCAGATCTCCCTCTACAAGCCCGAGTTCTACGACCAGGGCATGCGCGTCATCGTCGCCAAGCGCCCCAAGACCCCCGTCGCCTGCCTCGATCCGCGCGTCAAGAGCCTCAACTACCTCAACAACATCCTCGCCAAGGTCGAGGCCATCATGGCCGGCTGCGACGAGGCCATCATGCTCAGCCCCGACGGCTGGGTCGTTGAGTGCACCGGCGACAACATCTTCGTCATCAAGAACGGCAAGATCTACACGCCCCCCGCCCTCTCCGGCACCCCCGACCACCTCGTCGCC
>CAZBXF010000313.1:0-2867 GCA_964495635.1 uncultured Phycisphaeraceae bacterium | reverse complement strand
GAGCACGGGCCCGGCCGCCAGCCGCGTTCGACTCTTCCTCGGTCCGCTCGGTGCCGTACGGCCCGCGGTAGACCCAGCACTTCACGCCGATGCTGCCGTAGCTCGTGTGGGCCTCGGCAACGCCGTAGTCCACGTGGGCCTGCAGCGTCGAGAGCGGCAGCGAACCAAGCTTGATGTCCAGGGTGCGGGCCAGCTCCGCGCCGCCGAGGCGACCGCTGATCCGGATCTTGCAACCCTTCGCCCCAGCCGCCATCGCCGCCTCGCACTTCATCTTAACGGCGCGACGGAAGCTCGCACGCTTCATCAGCTGCTCGGCGATGTTCTCCGCCACCAGCTTCGCGTCGATGTCCGCGTTCTTGATCTCGATGATCGAGATATTGACCTTGCGGCCGGTCATGTACTGCAGCTCTTCGGTCATGCGCTCGACCTCAGCGCCCTTGGGACCGATCACGAGGCCCGGACGGGCCGTCTTGATGACGACCTTGAGCTCCTCACGCGTGCGCTCGATGTGCACGTCGGAGACCGCCGCGTTGGGGGGCCTGCGGTTCAGGCGCTTGTCGAGCCAGCCACGGATCTTCTGATCCTCGACCAGCAGCTCGCCGTAGAGGGCCTTGGGGGCGTACCAGCGGCTCTTGTGAGCCTCGGTAATCCCGAGCCGGAGGCCGAATGGATGCGTCTTCTGTCCCATGGTTCTTCCTTCGAGGCTCCGTCCCAACAAGAACGGGTCCAGGATGCTCAGTGCTGATCTTCTGCGCTGACCTTCCAAGTTCGTGCCGCGTGTCGCGATCCCGACACCAGACTCCAACCTTCCAACCGACGTCCCTTCCGTCCAACCTACATCATCATGCTCGACGCGGGCTTCTCTTCGACGCTGATCGTGATATGCGACAGCGGCTTCAGGATCGGATGGGCCCGACCGCGGTCCTTGGGCTGGAACCGCTTGATGACCATCGCCCCGTCCACACGCGCCTCGCTCACCACCAGACGCGTCGTGTCCGCGTTGGCCTCCTGAGCGTCACGCATCGCGGCCTTCAGGCACTTGAGCATGTTCACGGCCGCCTTCTTCGTCGTGAAGGTCAGCATCTCAGCCGCCCGATCCGCCGTCTTGCCGCGGATCATCTGGGCGAGCAGACCCGCCTTGCGGGCGCTGCCACGGTGACCATTGACCTTCGAGGTGAAGAGGGCCAGGTCCTTGCTCGTGCAGCCCAGAGCCGCCGCCATCTTCCCGATCATCGGGGCCTTGCAGCGCGGGTGGTCACGCCCGGCAACCCAGTTGCGGATCGCGCTCTCGGCGTCGTCGGCACCGAAACCCTGCTCGGCGACCGTCTCCGCGAGCTGGCGAGGCGTCATACCCGCCTCCGCGAGCTTCTTCTTCAGCCTGTTGCTGTGGATCTTCACAACCAAACTCCTTGCGCGAACACCTGCACCGTCAACCGCACGAACTTCCGCCCCCGACACCCGCCCTCGCCACCGACCTCGCTGGACGCGACCGGCCAGCGACAGAACTTACTTCTTCGCCGGGGCCGTCGAGGCGCCCTCGTCGATGCCTTCCTTCTTGTTCGTGTGCCCGCGGAAAGTCATGGTGTGGCTGAACTCGCCGAGCTTGTGGCCCACCATGTCCTCCGTCACGTACACGTCCAGGAACTGACGCCCGTTGTGCACCTTGAAGGTGTGACCAACGAACTCGGGGACGATCGTGCACCGACGAGCCCACGTCTTGATCGCCTCCTTGCGGCGAGACGCGTTGAGCTTCTCCACCTTCAGGTAGAGCTTCTCGTCGACGAACGGACCCTTCTTCAGGCTGCGACCCATGCGTCTGCTTCCCTCGTGCCTCGGGCACGCGTTCAACTTCCAGAACCATCCGGACAGACCACCCGAACCAGACTTCACACCACTTCCCGGTCCCGCCGCCCCGCACCATGTCTCGCGGGCCCCAGTGGGACCGATTACTTCTTCTGACCGTACCGCCTGCTCACACGCCGGCGGACGATGAGCTTCGCGCTCGCCTTCCGCGGGTTGCGGGTGTTGCCACCCTTGGCCGGAACGCCCGTGGGACCAACCGGCGGACGGTTGCCCTTGCTGCGGCCCGAACCACCACCCAGCGGGTGAGCATGGTGGCTCTTCGCCACACCACGCGTGATCGGGCGGATGCCCATCAGGCGCGAGAGGCCGGCCTTGCCGAGCTTCCGCAGACGGTGATCACCGTTACCAACCTGGCCGATCGTTGCGCGGCACTCAACCGGCACCATGCGGGTTTCGCCGCTGGGCAGGATCAGCGTCGCGTACGCGCCTTCCTTGTTCGAGAGACGGGCATACGAGCCAGCCGAGCGGCACATGCGGGCGCCGCGCCCGGGGATCAGCTCGACGCAGTGAACGTCAAGGCCCGCGGGAACGTCCAGCAGACGCATCGTGTTGCCGATCGAAGGCTCGATGGCGCCGGTGCTGGAGCTGATGATCTCCTGACCATCCTTGAGACCGTTGGGAGAGATGATGTAGCGCTTCTCACCGTCGGCGTACTGGATCAGCGCGATGTGCGACGAGCGGTTGGGGTCGTACTCGATCCCGATGACCTTGCCGACGATGCCGTCGCGGTCACGCCGGGACCAGTCGATCTTGCGGTACATCTTCTTGACGCCGCCACCGATGCCGCGGGCCGTGATCTTGCCATGGTGGTTGCGACCGCCGGTCTTGGGGAGCGGCGTGAGCAGGCGATGCTCGGGGGTGAACTTCGTCACCTCCGCGTGCTCATTGACCGACGCGTTGCGGCGTCCGGCGCTGGTCTTCTTGTAAACCTTGATCGGCATTGGAATCCTCGGGAACTTTCACAGGCTCGTTCACGCCGGGGCTGTGGGCCTGGCCACGCCGCC
>CAZBXF010000312.1:0-2870 GCA_964495635.1 uncultured Phycisphaeraceae bacterium | reverse complement strand
GAGCTTCGTGCCCTCAAGGTGCCGGCCCATGTTCACGTTGATCACGATCTTCTCGAGCTTCGGCTGCGCCATCCGGTTCTTGAGACCGAACTGCTCCACAAGCTTCGCCCGGATCGTGTCGTTGAACATCACCTGCAGGCGCGGCGGCACGCGCGGGCCCGTCTCGGCCGCGGCCAGCGCCGCAGCGTCGGCCTTCTTGGGACCGGCGGACTTGCGGTTGTCACCCCGGTTCTCGGGGCGCCCACCCGGAGCGCCCGGCTTAGCCTGGGGCTTGCCCTGCGGCTTGCCATCTGCCTTCTTGTTCGCATCGTCCTTGGACATAGGTCGCTCGCTTCAAGTCCAGCGGTGGTCCGCTGCGGTGGTGTTCAAACGGGGTCGATCGTCGGAGTCAGAGGCGGGTATTCAGTCTCCCGCTCAAAGGGGCTTCACACTCAGGCCGTCACGCTCACTTCTTGTCCGCGGGGCTCACGACGCCCAGCTCCTTCAGCACCTTGCCGCCGTGACGCGCGACGCGGACCTTGCTGCCGTCGGGCTTGGTCTGGAAGCCCACTCGCACGGGCTTCCCATCCACCACCGGGCTCACACGGCTGATATGCACCGGGGCCTCCTTGGTGATCTGCTGGCCCTGCGGGTTCCGCTGGCTCGGACGCAGATTCTTGCGAACCAGATTCAGACCCTTCAGGATGACAGTGTCGTCCTTCGTGTTGATGGACAGGATCTCGCCCACCTGGCCCTTGAGAGAGCCGGCAGTCACCATCACCGTGTCACCCTTGCGTACGTGGCGGGGCATACTCAACCTTCCTTCAACCGGGACCGGGCATCACCCGGACCCAAAATCTTCATTCCTGTCGAACCAGTCCAACCTGCCGGAGATCTCCCAGCCGGACTCCCGCGGGGAGAGCCCGGCCCACTGCACCGCCCTGGTCAGACGACCTCGGACGCCAGCGAGACGATCTTCATGTAGTTCTTGTCGCGGAGCTCACGGGCGACCGGCCCGAAGATGCGCGTGCCCTTCGGATTGCCGTCGTCCTGGATCAGCACCACGGCGTTGCTGTCGAACTTGACGTACGAGCCGTCGGCACGGCGCGTGGCCTTCGTCGTGCGCACCACCACGGCCTTGCTCTTGTCGCCGGGCTTGACGTCCGCGCCGGCAAGGGCGCGCTTGATCGAGACAAAGACGCGGTCGCCCACGCCGGCCGTACGCCGCGTGAACTTGCCGCTGTGCGTCGTGCCGCCATAGACGCGGATCACGTAGGCGATCTTCGCCCCCGAGTTGTCCGCGACTTCGCACCTTGTTTCTTGCTGCAGCATGGCTCACCTTACTGTGACGTTGAATGTCACCTGTCTGAAGCGGCGGGGAGTGGTTCGCTCGCCGCGGGAGAGGACTCTGGATCGGACGATCCGGCCTGCGGCCGGACACCGGACACCGACAACTGCCAACCGGGCTACTGGCCGACTTCCTTGGCCGAGGCGAGCGCGGCAGTCACGTCGCCGCGACGCTCCACCACCCGGACCAGCGTCCAGCTCTTCGTCTTGCTGATCGGACGGCACGGCGCAACCTCGACGATGTCGCCAAGGCGGCTGTCGTTGTTCTCGTCATGGATGTGGAGCACCGTCCGGCTCTGGATGTACTTGCCGTACTTGGGGTGCTTCGCCATGAAGCTCACGACGACCTTGCGGGTCTTGCTCCGCTTGTCGGACTCGACGGTCCCGACCTTGGTGCCCTTGGGGGTTGCCGTGGGGGTCGTGGAGGTCGTCGCGGGCGCCTTGGCCGCGGCCTTGGTCGTGCTGGTCTTGGTTGGCATGCTCGTCTTGCTCATCGTTTCCTCGTTGGCTTGCCCGCGCTGGGACGCTTAGGCCTTCGCCGACGCCGTGGACTTCTTCTTGTTGGACTTGGACGCGCCAGCGCCCTTCTTCACACCCTTGTTGCCGCCCCGGGCCTTGGCGGGGGCCGCGACCTTCTTCTTCACACGACCGCTCACCGGGCGGCGCGAACGCTGCTCCGTCAGCAGACGCGCGATGTCACGCCGGAGCGTCTTGAACTCGCTCGTGTTCTCGACCTTGCCGGTCACGACCTGTGCCCGCAGGTCGAAGAGACGCATGCGAAGCCGCTTCAGCTCCGTGGCAATCTCGGTGTCCTTCATGGCCTTGACTTCGCTGCCCGTCATCGATGCGCTCCAGATCAGTCCGTCGTCAACACTCGCTCAACCAACACTCCCCAACACTCCCCGCCGCGCCCCTCAGTCCGCCCCGCCAGGCACTCACTCAGACGCGGACCCGCCGGCCGACAAAGCGGCAACGCATCGGCATCTTGCGGGCCACACGCAGCAGGGCCATCTTCGCGGTAGCCTCCGGAACGCCCGCCATCTCGAACAGAATCGTCCCAGGCTTCACACGCGCCGCCCAGTAGTCCACGTCCGCCTTGCCCGTACCCATTCGGGTCTCGAGGGGCTTCTTGGAGATGGGCTTGTCCGGGAAGACGCGGATGAAGAGCTTGCCTTCACGCTTCACAAAGTGCATCGCGGAGATTCGCCCGGCGTCAATGACGTTGCCGGGAAGCCAGCAGCCGTCCAGAGCCTGCAGGCCGTAGTCGCCGTAGGCAACGTAGTTGCCCTTGGTCGCCTTCCGGTCGCGGACCCGGCGCATCTCCTTGCGGTACTTCACTCGCTTTGGCATCAGCGCCATACGTCAGGTCTCCAGAACTGCGGGAAGCGGCCCAGCCGCCCGCCGCGATGCGTCTCGTTCGATCCAACTCAACCGACCTTCCCCCACCACCAACCAGCCTCTCCGCGACGGTTTCCTTAGCGACGACCACGAGCACGGGCCCGGCCGCCAGCCGCGTTCGACTCTTCCTCGGTCCGCTCGGTGCC
>CAZBXF010000311.1:0-2884 GCA_964495635.1 uncultured Phycisphaeraceae bacterium | reverse complement strand
GCGGGAAGGGGAGGTCGGATGATGCGAAGCCGGCGCCGGGTGCGCCGGGGACGCGTGCGGGCAAGCGGGGGAAGAAGCGATAACTCGCTGCGAGCGTGCGCGGGGGACGGAGGGGTGGGACCCGGGCGCGACCGGGGCGATCCGCGCTGCGGCATGCGACTCGTCGATTTCCCTGAGCATGATCGCACATCGGCGAGCAGCCTTGACAGACTGTCTGTTGCATGCGATCTTCCGTCGTCGATGGATATCACCGCGCTCCGGGACACCGCCGCGTCGCTCGTGCGCGCGCCCGTTCGCGACTCGACCCTTCCTTGGTGAGATCATGCTGGCAAAGGCTCGCGTCGCGATCGTCGTGGCTGTTTCTGGCTTCTCGGGGCTTGGCGCGTTCGCGCAGACGCCGCTTGGCACCGAGTTCACGTACCAGGGCGAACTGGCCAACGGAGGCTCACCGGCGACGGGCGCGTTTGACATCCGCTTCCGCCTCTTCGACGCCGCCAGCGGAGGAAGCCAGATCGGGAGCACGCTGTGCTCTGATAACGTCGGGGTCTCGAACGGACGATTCACGGTGTCGCTGGACTTCGGGGCGGCCTTCGCGGGGCAGCGGGGCTTCCTTGAGATCGAGGTACGCGAGGACTCGGGGCTGGACTGCTCGGATTCGAGCGGGTACACGCTGCTGACGCCGCGGCAGGAGTTGACGGCGGCACCCAACGCCACGTTCGCCACGAGCGCTGGTGCGCTGGACGGTCAACCGGCGGCCTTCTATCGCAATGCCGCGAACCTCTCGGGGATCCTGCCAAGCTCGACGATTCCGACGAACGTCGCTCGACTCGATGCCAACCAGACGTTCACCGGCCAGCTCACGCTGACCAACCCCGGCAACACCTTCGCGGGGAACGGCGCGGGGCTGATGGGTCTGAACGGGCAGGCCATCACCGCGGGATCAGTGCCGAGGGCCTCTCTCAGCGGCGACGTGCGTCTGAGCATGGCGACCTACACGAGTGACTGGAGCCAGCCGCCGTACGTGTCGCTCGGCGGCACTTCGCTCGACGGCCCGGGCCGGGCGATTGCCACCTCGGGCACGATTGCGTGCGTCGCGACCACCAACAGCCTTCAGGTGTTCGACACCAGCGACTTCACGCAGCCCCGGCTGCGTGGCTCCGTTCCGATCTTTGCCCGCGCGGTCGCCATCTCGGGCACGCGTGTGTTCGCGGTGGGGAACAACCAGCTGGTCGTTGTCGATATCAGCGTACCGAGCGCGCCGGTCGTGCTCGGAGTCGCCGACACTGCGCTGCCGCCGGAAGCTGTCGCTGTCGCCGGATCACTTGCGTTCGTTCTTGTCAATGTCCCCAACCGGACCGATCTGGGGGTCCTCCAGATCTACGACGTCTCCAATCCCGCGCTGCCCACGCGCCTTGTCGGCCGCAGCACGGGCGGACTGGCCAAGTCGGTCGGGGTGTCCGGGTCTTTCGCGTACGTCGTGAACCAGGGATCCAACACGCTGCAGGTGTACAACGTGGCCAATCCCGGCCAGCCCGTGCTCGTCGGCGGGACAACCTTCGGCCGCGCGCCCGAGAGCATCGTGGTCGCGGGGACCACCGGGTACGTCACACTCACCGGCACGGGCCAGGTCGCGTCCAACTCGCTCGTCGTGGTGAATCTCGGCAATCCCGCCGCGCCGGTGGCCGTGGGCAGTGTCGTGACGGGAACGGTTCCCAGCGGCCTCGCCGTGGCAGGGAACTACGCGTTCGTGTCCGCGCCTGTCACCGGACTCCAGGTGTTCGATGTCACCACTGCGGCCTCCCCGACGCTCATCGGCAGCATGCCCACCGCGGCCAACGCGGCGGGAGTCGCCGTGTCCAACTTCGCCTTTGTGATCAGCGACTCTTCGCAGCTGCAGAGCTTTGGCGGTCGCGCGGGACTCTCGTTCCCGCTTCCGATCTCCGCGGACCTGCAGGGCAACGCGAGCTCCGCCACCAACGCCACGCGTCTCGGCGGCCAGCCTGCCACGTTCTACAGCAACGCCGCGAATCTCAGCAGCGGCGTCCTCTCGAACGCCCGCACGTCAGGGACCTCCGACGCAACCTCGAACACGCTCGTGCTGCGCGACGCTTCGGGCAACTTCACCGCCGGCACCATCACCGCCGCGCTCAACGGCACCGCAACCAATGCGACCCTGGCCGCGACCGCGACCAATGCCCTGCAGCTTGGCGGCCAGTCCTCGTCCTTCTACACCAGCGCTTCCAACCTCAGCACCGGCACGCTGGCGGATGCTCGGCTCTCAACCAACATCCCGCGACTCAACCTCAACAACGCGTTCTCCAGCACCCAGAACTCCTTCGCGGGGCGACTGGGCATCAACACTCCGGCCGGCGCGCTCGAGCTCGATGTCAACGGCCGCGTGAACGTCGCTCAGGGCGTCATCCAGAAGGATCTCTCCGCCGGCGTCGTCACGGCCACCACCGACCTGGGCCTCTACTCCCAGGTCGCCGGCGGCTGGATCCGCTTTGTGACCAACAACGCCCAGTTCGCGTGGTTCTCTGACTCCGGCGCCGGCACCACTCCTCGGATGGTCCTGAGCCCCGGCGGCAACCTCTCCGTCACTGGCTCGCTCTCCAAGGGTGGCGGCTCCTTCAAGATCGACCACCCGCTCGACCCTGAGAACAAGTACCTCTACCACTCGTTCGTCGAGTCGCCGGACATGATGAACATCTACAACGGCATGGTGCGGACTGATGCGGCCGGGTTCGCGGTTGTGGAACTGCCGGATTACTTTGACGCCCTCAATCGCGATTTCCGCTATCAGCTCACCGTCGTGGATGACAGCGAGGAGGACTTCATTCTCACCAAGGTGTATCGCGAGATCGGCGTTGAGGCCCCGCGCCAG
>CAZBXF010000310.1:0-2887 GCA_964495635.1 uncultured Phycisphaeraceae bacterium | reverse complement strand
ACAGGCACCCCGATCGCTCGTTCCAGAACGCACCCGAAAAGTGCCGCGCCGCAAGGTCCGCCATCTCCCGGTATCTCTGCGCCTCGCCAGCCTCCGACCTTCCCACCACCTCCGCAAGCTCCATCAGCCCCGAGTACCACAGGGCCGACAACTCAACCGGCTTCCCATGCCGCGGCGTGAACACCACGCCATCCCGCCTCGCATCCATCCACGTGAGTTGCGTCGTCGCGTCCCCCGCACACACCAGCCCATCCGCCGCGTCCACCCGGATCGAAAAGTCCGTCCCCTCCCGATACGCCGCAACGATCTCCCTGCACGCCGGCAGCAGCTCGCGCTCAAACCCCGCCCGGTCCCCGCTCTCCCGGACATACGCGCAGCACGCCCTCAGGAAGTGCAGCGACGCGTCCGCCGTGTTGTACTCCGCGTGCCCCGACCCATCATCAAAGCAGTTCGGAATCAGCCCGTTCTTCCGCAGCGCCGCCATCGCGCCCAGCGCCGCCCGAGCCTCCTCATGCCTCCCGGTCGTCAGCATCAGCCCCGGCAGCGAGATGCACGTGTCACGACCCCAGTCGCTGAACCACGGATATCCGGCGATGATCGCCGACGCAAGCCCGGCACGCCCCCGCCCCTCCCCCGGACCCACGCGACGAGCCAGGAACTGCGTCGACGCCGCCGCAAGCTCCGGCACACCCGGAGTCGCCCACACCCGCTCGCCCAGCACACCCCGCAGCCGCGCCATCTCCCCCTTCTCGGCCCCGCAAGCCCGTCCCGCTTCCGCGCCCCCTGGTCCGAACGCCGCCACAATCGCCGAGCTCGTCTCCCCCTCGCCGCACGACAGCACGAACACGCCCGGCGAGAAGAGATCCTCGGGCTCGCCCTGCCCCCGGTACTCATCACGCTCATACGCGAATCGATCCCACCACTGCGGCTCACGCACAAATCGCGCCGCGCCCTCCGCCCGAAGACTCATCCTCATCTCACCGCGCCGCACATGGCACCCCGCCACGCCCCCCGCCGCTCCCTCCACGATCGGCTCCACCGCGTACACATCCTCCATCCGCCGCTCGCACCGGTGAAAGTCTCGCAGCGGCGTGAACGGCCGAACCTCCAGCACGCACGAAACCTCACCCCCGGCCCCCTTCCCCTCCCGCCGAACACCGACGCGGTACGAAACCACCGCGGCGTTCTCCCCCGCGCTCAGCCCAAGCCGCCGAACGACACTGATCAGCAGCCCCGGCATCCAGATCTCATACCGCCACTCGCACGCCCCCGAAGCCCCGCCCGTCCGCACAAACTCCGCCAGCGCATCGATCCCCCGAGGCGAGACCACCCCACCCGCAAACCGGAACGTGCTCAGGTCAAAGCGCCGCTCAACGCCCCCCGCCCCATCACGCTCCCCGGCCCCCGCACCTCCGCGCTCGCGAACCACAATCCACTCCGCGCACGAGTGCAGCGCGACAATCCGCCCCACCGGCGGCCTGCTCGCCGCGATGAGCCACGCGTGGTATCGCCGGTCCGGGCGTCCGTCGACGCTCCCCATCGCAAACCCGCCCAGCCCATTCGCCAGCACCCACTCCCGCCGCGCCTGCGCGCCTCCCCCACCCATCACCTCCTCGCGTGAGATCCTGACGCCGACGGCTCCGCTGGTGTCGATCTCGTTGCGGTTCATGCCTCAAGCGTACGGCAACGCGCCAACCGCCAGTTCATCTCGCCACACGCTTGACTCCCCGTACCCGGGCCCCAACCCTCTCCCATGGCGACCCTGACACGCTCGAACGCTGCGTCGGTGCCCCCCTCCACCTCATCCTCTTCCACACCTGCGCCCGAAGCCAGGTCCGCGGCATCCTTCTCCCCAGAAGGAAAGATCGCCCAGGACGGCATGACCTTCGACGACGTCCTCCTCATCCCGCGACGCTCCGCCGTCATGCCCGCCGACGCCGACACGCGCACGCGCCTCTCCCGAACCATCACGCTCAACATCCCCCTCCTCTCCGCGCCCATGGACACCGTCACCGAGGGCGCACTCGCCATCGCCCTCGCCCAGGAGGGCGGCATCGGCATCGTCCACAAGAACCTCACCCCAGCGATGCAGGCCGGCGAGGTCACCAAGGTCAAGCGGTCCGCCAACGGCGTCATCCTCGATCCCATCACCCTCGGCCCCACCGACACCGTCGCCCGCGCCAAGGAGCTGATGCGTCAGCACAACGTCTCGGGCTTCCCCATCACCGAGGACGGCTCCGCCAACCTCCGCGGCAAGGGCAAGGTCATCGGAATCCTCACACGCCGCGACCTCAAGTTCGTCGAGGACACCTCCACCCGCGTCGCCGACGTCATGACCCGCGACGGCCTCATCACCGCCCCCGCCGGCACCACCCTCGAGCAGGCCGAGGCCATCGTCAACAAGAACAAGGTCGAGAAGCTCCTCCTCGTCGACGCCGCCTTCCAGCTCCGCGGCCTCATCACGATGCGCGACATCGACCGCCTCAGCCAGTTCCCCCGCGCCTGCCGCGATGATCGCGGCCGCCTCCGCTGCGGTGCCGCAGTCGGCGTCGATCAGTACGAACGCGTCGAGGCGCTGCTCGATGCAGAGGTCGACGTCCTCATCGTCGACACCGCACACGGCCACAGCGAGAACGTCCTCCGCACCGTCCGCACCGTCAAGCAGATGGCCCGCGTCCAGCAGATGGGCGTCCAGGTCATCGCCGGCAACATCGCCACCGGCGCCGCCGCACGCGACCTCGTCGAGGCCGGCGCAGACGCCGTCAAGGTCGGCATCGGCCCCGGCTCCATCTGCACCACGCGCGTCGTCACCGGCGTCGGAATGCCCCAGATCACCGCCGTCATGAACGCAGCCCAGGCACTCGCCGAGCTCTTCGGCGGCGTCAGC
>CAZBXF010000309.1:0-2895 GCA_964495635.1 uncultured Phycisphaeraceae bacterium | reverse complement strand
CATCGCCGGCGAGCGATGGGATTGGTAGCCCGGAAGTTACGTTGGACCGTCGCGACTGAAGAGTGCCACGATCATGCCGGGCCTTGACGGGATGACCGTGGCCAGATGCCTCGGGGTTGCCAAGGACCACGACCATCCGGGCAGAGCCCCGGATGATCGTGGCACGTCAGGTGATCTTTGCGGGCTAACATTGGTCATCCTCAAGTAACGCTTCAGCCTTGATCGACGTGAAGCCACCCGCCGCAGCGGGGACGTTGTTCACTGCGCCGTTGATTACGGCGCGGCGTGAGGTTGAGGGATGTTCATTCGATTTGAGGTTGCTGGAGAGGGGATCTGGCAGGCAGGCTACGACGCGGATCGCTGGACGCTCGACATGCTCCGAGGCCGAAACAGGCCTTGGTGGGGACGCCGCGCGAGGCCGCTTCTTGGGGCGATGCTGGTGGACTTTGACACCGCCCGACGCGAGATCTTCATGGGAGTCCAAGCGCCCCCAGAAGAGGTCTACAGCGCGTCTGAGGGCCGCCACTGCATCACGTTCTTTCGCGTGGTGGACGCGGCTCGCCCGAACATCGCCGCGGCGTGGCGGATGATGAGCATCCTGCGCGAGCATGGCTGGCCCGCGTACGAGGTCTTCAGGCACACGCCGCCCGGCGTGGTGACGTTCCGCGATGAGCGGCAGATTGTGGTGAGTGTTCGCAGCCGGCAGGAACGGGCACGCCGCCAACGGTGGAATGGTGATCGTGCCACGATCCGCAAGACGGGGAGATGCCACGATCATGTCGAGCTCTGGCGGCATGGTCGCGGATTGGGTGTGAACCTGGCGTTGAACCACGACCATTTCGTCAAAGCCCGAAGTGGTCCGGGCACTGGGTGGACTGTCGGTGCGCTGTCATGCCTCGCTTGCGAGGATGCAGGAGATCACGGCCCGCCGATCAACGCTTGCGACCGAAGACTTCCTTGTGCTCGATCATGTACTTCAGCAAGAGCACCTCCAGATCATCGGGGTCGGTGGCGAAGTCCCTGCTCTCTTGCTCCCAGGGCGGCTCTTTCGAGGCCGCGTGAATGCGCGTCAAGGCCTCGAAAAAGTCCCTGCCAGTTGGCGGCCCTTGGGGTCCGAACCTCGAGAGCGTGCGATCAAGGATCCTGATTGAGTGTGTCGCACCAACCGCAAGGAGTGCGTCGCGTGTTTCCTTCCACTCGTGGCCGAAGCCGTTGACATACCACTGCGAGAAGCCGCCGTTTGCGACCTGATCGATGATGTCGCGGATCCTCGCCGCCGTTCTGAGGCGGACATCGGCGTTTTCGGCGGTGATTAGAGAGGATGGTGTGAGCGTCCGCAGTGGACCTCGAAGCCCCTCAAGCCTGAGCAGGCCCGTCCAGGCTCCGATGCGAACGGTCTTTGCGGGCGAGTGCTGCCGCTGCAGGAGCTCCGCGCGTGCGGTTGGAGAATCATGAAAGCCGAGCATGTGGAGCGCCTCTCGAAGCAGGCTCTCCGTGTACTCCGTCTGTGGAGAAGACTCCGTGCGTGCGATGAGATCTTGGAGGGCCGCCTCTGGGAGGACCGCTTCGAGCTGGATGAGGGCTCGCAGCACATGGTCGGATGACTTGCGCGCGGGCGAAACGAATCCGGGAGCGGTGAGCACTGAAATTGCCCGCTCCTCGTCCATCACAGCGAGGCAGGCGATGATGTTGTCGAAGAGGAAGGGCGGATCACGGTCGAGATTGCGAAGCAGGGGCTCAAAGAGAGCGTCACGAAGGTGTGCTTGAAGTCGTCCCGGCGCGGCGGCTTCGAAGATCGCATAGGCGACATCACTCGCAACGTACCTGCGCGAGTCCGCCAGAACGACACGAAGCGGTTCGATGCACTCTCTCGAGCCAAACCAGATCAGCACCTCTGCGACGCTGACGCGCACTTTGGGGAAGGGATGATGGACGAGGGTGGCGAGCTTGCTGATGCAGGCGTGGTCACCGATCACTCCCAAGCAGTCAACAATTGCGAGGATCGGAAACTCGATCCTGCGCAGACTTTGCCATTGCAACAGCTGCATCTTGCTGTCGAGGACGATCCCGTACGGACGAAGAAACTCCGGACGATCAAGGGACCAGATCAGATCTGGGACGATCGAGTTGCCCCTGCTGACGATTTCCTCCTGCAGTGCATCGCAGGCCTCGTCGGTTGCCATCTTCTCGACAAGGGACCGATTCGACCGCCATCGATAGCCCCGAAGGCTACGCACCACCGATGACTTCACCTGCTGCCACATGGTGCTCCCGTTCGTGTCGAGGGCCGGAGCCAGCAGCACTCACGTTGTACTCGCCCGCGGCGACATGGTGGTGGCCTCACGGTCAGACGGGCCAGCGCTCAACCGGCTGACGCCCGGCGAGCGCGGGTCGCACTCGTGGACGTCGCGCGGCGCGGACTGCTCGCCGGGATGGTCCTTACGGCCTCGCGGATCGCGCGCTGGGCTGCCCTCACGATCAGGACGGGGTCTCTAAGCACCTCGGCCTGCGTCGGTGCACGGGTTGGGCGTGTTGCTCGCGACATGGCTTAAGTGTATCAGCGCAGCGCGATCGCAGACTTCGGGAGAGCCGGCGGTGCGACGTTGTGCGATTATTTGCAGAGAACGCTTGGAGTTGTCGACGATCAGCCACGTCTCGGCGAGCGGGACGGGCGGTGCCGCCGCGCTCGCGGCGGAGATGAAGAAGCAGCTTGTGATCAAGCAGATTCCGAAGCCGGGTGCGCATCGCGGCCATGCGAAGTAGGCGAGATTGCATCTCGTCGATCGACGTTGGGGTGCCGGAGCTGCGATCAGGCCGAGCTTTGGCGGCATGGTCGTGGTCAGACGCGTCGGGTTTGCCTCAGACCACGACCATCCGGGCAGAGCCCCGGATGAT
>CAZBXF010000308.1:0-2915 GCA_964495635.1 uncultured Phycisphaeraceae bacterium | reverse complement strand
ATCCACCAACCCGCCCCGATCAGGGTAAACACTCGCCTTTTCAGCGCCCCATCCACCCCACCCCAACCCCCCCGCTCTAGCATCCCGCGCATGACCCACACCCATTCCGGAGGTGAGCTCTGCGGCGCGGCCTTCTTCGGCGATCTCGACGCCGTCCGCTCCCTCCTCGCGGCCTGGCATCCTGCCGCAGGTCTGTGGAACGCAGAGACAGAGCGAGCGAAGATCGCCGCACGCCGCATCGCCGCCAACCAACCACCAATGGAAACGTGGTCGGTCGAGGAAGCTCAGCAAATCGTGGCCGAGCGCGCAAGAGCAGAGGAGGAACTCTCCGAAGCAACGTCCAGCTTCCTCCAGCAAGTTCCGCCGGACCTGGCAAAGCGATTCTGCGACGCCATCCTGCGTCACAAGGAAGCCAAGGAGCAGCTCCAGGACGCGCGAAGAGCGTCGGCCGCACACTCGTTTCAGATCCCACTCTTCTGCGCGGCTGAGTCGGGCTCGCTGCCCTGCGTCGACGCCCTACTCAAAGCCGGCGCGAACCCCCACCGGCTCGACTCTTGGCAGCGCTCCGCGCTCTTCTACGCAAACTCACTCGAAGTCATCACCAGACTCACCCAGCTCGGGCTCGATCTCGAAGCCCGCGACCAACACGATCACACGCCCCTGATCGCCGCCATCGACGGTCGCCCCGAATCGCTCGGTCGAGTCAAGGCCCTCATCGCCGCGGGTGCTGACGTGAACGCCACGCGGAACCACGGCTACACGACCGTCATGACCGCAACCGACCGCGCGTCCGTCGAGATCCTCCAGACCCTCATCGACGCGGGCGCGGACCCGCACGCGCCGAGCGACTACGGCTGGAACGCATTCCACGCGGGGATCGACTCGGGTTACGGAGAGCAACGGGCTGCGGGGCTGCTCGCCTGCTTCCGCCTGCTTCGCAGCCTCGGTGTTGACATCCAGCACAAGAACCAAGGCGGGGAGACACCCTTGGACCGCGCGATCTACCGAGGCACGGACGCCGATGTGGCCGCGCTCCTTGAGGCGGGTGCCGATCCAAACGCGCCCGTTCGCGGGATGCTCCAGACCGACTCCGGGTCCGTTGAGCCCGGCGAAGTGCACCCACTCCACGCCGCCAGCCTGCTGTACGACGGGACTGCAAAGATCGCCCTTCTCAAGGCCTACGGCGCCATCGAGCCGTAGCCTCATCCATCAACCCGCACGAGCATCCATGCTCACATCTTCCACACTCCGGACCGACTCCATGAGTGCCCCCCGCCACGTCATCGACGCCTTCGCCGCGGAATTCGCACGCTACCGCGGCCTCGCCGAGAAGAGCACCGCCCAGATCGCCTGGGAAGATCTCCGCGTGGCCCTCGTGCCCGAGACCAACTCCATCGCCGCGATCATGAAGCACGTCGCCGGCAACCTTCAATCGCGCTGGACCGATCCCTTCACCACCGACGGCGAGAAGCCCTGGCGCAACCGCGATGCCGAGTTCATCGACGACTTCGAGTCGCGTGAGGCCCTCCTCGACACCTGGGCCCGCGGCTGGGCACCACTCGAATCACTCCTCTCAACCTGCTCCGACGCGGACCTCGCCCGCCCGCTCCTCATCAGGTCCGAGCCCCACACCCTCGCCCGCGCCCTCGCCCGCTCAGTCGCCCACACCTCCTACCACGTCGGCCAGATCGTGCAGGCCGCACGCATCCTCGCCTCCCGCGCCGGAACCCCCTGGTCCACCCTCACCATCCCGCGTGGCGGCTCCGCCTCCTTCAACGCCTCTCTCAACCACAACCCCCACCTCCCTCGCAGCGCAGACGCTCCAGACCGTACCCGGCGGGCGACCGAATAAAGCATTCTTTCAGAAATGCTTGAAAACATTGCTCGTAAAGTCTATGGTTTCCCATGGACCAACCCACCCCTCCGGGCTCCATCGTCATCGCCGGCGGCAGCGGCTTCCTCGGCACCTCCCTCGCCACGCACCTGCTCGCACTAGGCTGGCGCGTGACCGTCCTCTCCCGCCGCGCCGCCTCCGTGCCGCGCGGAGCAACCCACCAGACCTGGGACGGGCGCACGCTCGGGCCTTGGACCGCCGCGATTGATGGCGCGTCAGCGATCATCAACCTCGCCGGTCGCACTGTCGACTGCATCAAAACCCCCGACCACTGCGATGAGATCCTGCGCTCGCGCGTCGAATCCACACTCGCCCTCGGCCGCGCCCTCCGCTCCATCGCCTCCCCGCCGCCCGTCTGGGTGCAGATGAGCACCGCCCACATCTACGGCGATCCTCCATCCGCCCTCTGCGACGAGGAATCCCCACACGGCTACGGCCTCGCCCCAACCGTCGGAAAAGCCTGGGAAGAAGCCTTCACGCAATCCCTCCTCCCCGCACAGCGCGGCGTCATCCTCCGCACCAGCTTCGTCATCGGCCGCCCCAACCCCGGCGGCGCCGGCGCGCTCGGAAGGCTCGGCCTCCTCGCCCGTCTCGGCGCTGGCGGCACCGTCGGCCAGGGCACGCAAGGCATGAGCTGGATCCACGAGCTCGACATGAACCGCATCTTCGAACGCGCGCTCACCGACGAACGCATGCGCGGCGTCTACATCGCGAGCTCCCCTCAGCCCGTCGCCAACCGCGAATTCATGCGCACCCTGCGCCGACACGCCGGCGGCCTCGGCTCGCTCGGCATCGGACTGCCCGCGATGGAATGGATGGTGCGCATCGGTGCCCCACTGCTGCTGCGCACCGACCCCGAACTCGCCCTCTACGGCCGGTTCGTCACCCCGCGCCGGCTGCTGAGCGAAGGCTTCGAGTTCCGGCATCAGCACTTGTCCGGCGCGCTCGCCGACTGCTTCCGGGGGGCCCCCCCCCCCCCCCCCCCCAAAAACACCCCCCCCCCCCCCCCCCCCCCCCCCCC
>CAZBXF010000307.1:0-2928 GCA_964495635.1 uncultured Phycisphaeraceae bacterium | reverse complement strand
CGTCGGGATGCCGAGCTTGCGGGCTTCCTTCAGAGCGGTGACTTCGCTCTTGGTGTCGATGACGACCATCACACCGGGGAGCTTCTCCATCTTGCGCACACCCTCGAGGTTGCGCTGGATCTTCTTCTTCTCGCGCTTGAGCTGGCTCTCCATCTTCTTGGAGTAGCTGGCGAAGTTGTTGGAGTTCTCGATGGCCTCGAGCTCCTCAAGGCGACGCAGGCGCGAGCGGATGGTCCGGAAGTTGGTGAGCGTGCCACCGAGCCAGCGCTCCGTGACGTAGTGCATCTTCACCGCGGGAACGCGCGACTCAAGGACGTTCTTCGCCTGGCGCTTGGTGCCGACGAAGCAGACGTCCTTGCCCTCGAGCACGGTCTTGGTGATGAAGCGCTTGGCAAGCAGAAGACCCTTGATGGTCTCCTTGATGTCGATGATGTGGATGCCGTTGCGCTTGCCGTAGATGTACGGACCCATCTTGGGGTTCCAGCCGCTGGCGCGCTGGCCGAAGTGGATGCCCGACTCGACAAGGTCCTGAACAAGCGTGTTGGCCATGGGACAAATCCTCTGTCAGCGACACCCGCGGGATCGACGCCTGCGACGGACCGGATCGCTCCGGGACGCCTCGACCCTGCGAAAGGGCGCTTCGGTGTGTGGCGGCAGGGCCGCCGAGGGGAACAGACCGGACCGGCACAACGCCGGCTGGTCCCCGGTCCTTGGCGAAGGGCCGGGAGGAGAGGATAGGGCGGATGTCGCACAGACTCCATCGCGGAGGTGCAAACAACCGCCCGGTTGCGTGTGAGGGTTGACGCTTCTACCGAGTGGGGTGGATGAGGGGCGATCCGGGGTAGTTTGTTTGCATTTTGATAGGTATTCGATCTGCGACGGTGTGCGGTTCGGGGGCTGCTTGGATCGCTGGATGTGTCAGGGGTTTTGGCTACATGTCTGGGCGAAGGTGCCCAAAAGTGCGGCTTCCAGCAGCACCCTTCCCCCTTGGGGTGTATTGCTCAGTCCGAAGTGTCGATAGGCCCCGAGTCCGGGCCGCGCGCCCGGGGCACTGAGGTACCCATGGCGAGCCAAGACCAGATCATCGTCCGCCAGTCGGCACGTCACGACGTGTGCCTGCGCGGCATGGCGCGCGTCGCTCCCGAGTCATCGAACATCGTGCGGCTCGCGCGAGCTTCAGGCGCCAAGGACGGCTGGATCGAGGTTGACGTGGTCGATCTCTCTTCCGGCGGCGTGGGCTTCGTTTCGATGCTCTTCTTCCCGCGGCGCAGCCTCCTGACGCTCCGGATCTTCGGGAATGCGCCCGAGGCACCTGCCGTCGCGACTGTCCAGTGCCGGATCCAGCGAGTCTGCATGACCGACCGTCGCCCCGCGTATCTGATCGGTGGTGCGATCGAGGCGACCGACGATGAGGCCCGCGCGGGACTCGAGAAGCTCCTCACACTCTTCGGGAACCCCAGCGCCGCCTGACGAACTCCCATTCTTCTGAGAGCCATCATGCTCGACTCACGCCACTTCATCATCCGCACGCTGCTGGCCGACGGCCTCATCAAGGAGCCGGACGTCCGCCGCGCTACCGAGCGGGCCGTCGCGAGCGGCGGCGATGTGCTCGATGCGATGGTGTCGCTGGGCATCGTGACGTCCCGGCGCCTTGCGATTGCGCGCGCGAAGATCTGTGAGTATCCGTTCGTCGATATCAACCAGTTCGAGATCGACATCCGCAACTCGCGGCTGCTGGCCCGGAGCGTGGCGGAGCGGCTGGTGGCCTTCCCGCTCTTCATGCTGGGTGAGGTCGCGACGGTCGCGATGCTGGATCCGCTCAACCTGCAGGCGATCGACCAGCTGCGGCAGATCCTCAAGTGCGACGTGGATCCGGTGATTGCGGATGCGGAGCAGCTGCGGGCGCTGATCGCCCGTGCCTACAGCCTTGCGGGGGCGGACGCATCTTCGGGCGAGTCCAGCGGCGCCTCGGCCGAGACGGGCCTGACGACGGGGCAGGAGCCGATCGTCGCCGCGGTGACGCAGATCATCAACGGCGCGATCGAGGCCGGCGCGAGCGACGTCCACATCAACCCCGACGAGAACGAGCTGCTGATCCGCTACCGCGTGGATGGAGCGTTGCTGCTGGTGCAGGGGCCTCAGCGTGCGGTGCATGAGGGCCTGGTGCAGCGGCTCAAGGTCCTCTCGCGCCTTGACCTGACGCAGACCCGCAAGCCTCAGGATGGCAAGTTCCGCTTCGCCTATCGCGACCAGATGGTGGACGTGCGGCTTTCGGTGGTGCCGACGATCCATGGTGAGAACGTGGTCATGCGTCTGCTGCGGGCGGGGGCCCAGCTCGGACCCATCGAGGGGCTCGGGATGCCCGAGGCGATGGCACGCGATTACGCGCAGCTTGTTCGTCGACCGCACGGCATGATCCTCGTCACGGGTCCGACGGGCTCGGGCAAGACGACGACGCTCTACACGGCGCTGGCGGCCATCAACACGCCCGATCGCAACATCATCACGATCGAGGACCCCGTCGAGATCCGCCTGCCGATGGTGCGCCAGGTGCAGGTCAACCACGAGATCGGCCTGACCTTCGCCTCGACGCTCCGGAGCGTTCTGCGCCAGGACCCGGATGTGGTGCTCGTGGGCGAGATCCGCGACCAGGACACGGCGAAGATCGCGGTGCAGGCGGCGCTGACCGGGCACCTGGTCTTCTCGACGCTGCACACGAACGACGCGGTGGGGGCGGTGGCGCGGCTGCGCGACTTCGGCGTTCCATCGTTTGCGATCAACAACGCGCTGCTGTGCGTGATCGCGCAGCGGCTGGTGAGGCGGCTGTGCACGTCGTGCTGCACGCCCGAGCTCGATACCTCGCTCATCCAGGCGCTGCCGGCCGAGTTCCGCTCGGGATCGTTCAAGGCGCCTCAGGGTTGCGCCGCG
>CAZBXF010000306.1:0-2943 GCA_964495635.1 uncultured Phycisphaeraceae bacterium | reverse complement strand
GTGGGCGTCCAGAGGTCGGCGCGCTTTCCGCCGGTCTCGTTGGCCGCGATGATCTTGCCGTAGATCTCGGCGATCATGGGCTGGAGGGGGAGCATGGTGTCGAGCATCGCGCGCACGCCCACGAGCTGGTGGGCCAGCTCGCTCGAGAGCTCGCCGTTGGCCTGCGCGACGACCGGATCAAGCCCGGCCTTGAGCTGACCCATCACGAGTTCGGGCCGGAGGAGCTGGGCGCGGCCGCGGGCACTCTTGACCTCCTCGGCGACCTTCGCCCAGGGCAGGATGCCGACGCGGCCTGCGAGCTCGGTCTTGAAGGCGGCCTCGAAGGCGGGACCGCTTCCAGCGCCGGCGGCCTTGCGGGCCGCCACCATCGAGAGGGCCACCTGCCCGGCCATCAGCCGCGTGCTCTCCTTGGTTTCGAGGGCGCGGATGCGGTCCACGAGGGCGGGAATCTCATCCCAGCGGCCATCGACCATGGCGAGCTGCATCCGGAGCTGCTCGTACCCCTTCAGCGTGGTGGGGTCCTGGATGTCGTACTTCGCGAGGTCGGCCTCGATGTTGGTCCGAACCTTGGCGGCGAACTCGCGGAAGGGTCCATCCGAGACCACGAACTCGCTTGCGGCGCCCGGGATCGTGTACATGTGCACCGGCAGATCCGCCGCGGTCTTCACGGCGATCTTCCCGCCGGGCTGCGCCGCCCCCTGCCCCTCCTGCCCCTGCTGGCCCAGCGCGAGCGGCACGCCCAGCCCCGCCACCGCGACCATCACGGCGGCCAGAGAGGCGCCGACGGAGCGGGAGAGCGAGCGGGACAGCATGGAACGCGCGACCGAGGAGTGACGTGAGGCCATATGCAAAGACTCCAAACCCGCACCGGCGCCGACACGGCGGCTGGAACGCGGGCAGAATGAACGATCTTCTACGCGAGGCTTTTCTACGCGATGCCCAAGTCCCCGTTTCAGAAGGCTCTACAGCAGTTCATCGGGACGAGCGAACGGCGGGACCAGCGGAGTGCTCCACGCCCCACTCCACGCCCCACTCCACCCCCCCACCACCTCCCCGCCGCCGCTATCGACGGCGCACTGGCGCCTGGCTGAACGCCTCTCTCTACAGCTCGACCATCGCCATGTCCGGCTCCTGCATGGCTTCGACGGTTGGCATGGACACGCCGCTCGCGAAGACGGCGAGTGCGGGGTGTGTGCCGGCCATCTTGGCCCGGAGGTTTGCGGCGTTGAAGGTCTCGCCCCAGGGCGCGGCTTCCTGGACGCCCGCTGCGACCTGACCGCGGGTGGTCTCGAGCATCTGCCAGTCGATGGGGCGGTCGGGGGACTCGGCGCCTTCGATGACGGCCATCATGTCGAGGACGATCTGTCCCTCGGTCTTGGCTGCCTCGACGACGGGGATGGCGGCCTCGAAGGCCTGCAGCATGTTCTTCCAGTTTTCGAAGGTGCCCGCCTTCTCGGCCCAGGTTGCGCCGGGCATTACCACGTCGGCGCGTTCGGTCAGTGCGTTTGGGAGCGTGTCGATGAGCGCGACGAACTTCCCGCCCAGGCAGGAGACGAACTCCTCGGTGGCCCAGTGGGTGGGGTAGTTGCCGGTGACGAGCACGGCGCCGATCTCGCTGGAGCCCAGGCCCTTGCCCAGGGCGCGGAGGAAGCCCTCGTAATCCTCGACCTTGCCGCCGCCGGCGATGGCCTCGAGCACGCGGCGGACGCCGCGGGCGTTGGGGGCCTTTTCGGCGCAGACGCGGAAGGCCTTGGGGTCGTTGGCCGCTGCGCCGACGGGATAGAGACGATCCTCGCCATGGAAGGGCACGGGTCCGACGGCGAGGACGGCCTTTGGATCGATCTTGCGGGCCAGCGTTCCGAGCAGGAATGCTTCCTCGCAGCTGAGCATGGGGGAGACCATGACCGCGAGGCGCTTGCCCTTGGCGGCCGCGCCGCCGAGGCCGGCCAGCGCGACGCGGTAGGCCGAGGCCCAGTCGCAGGGGACCGGCTCTCCGAACTGGAGTCGCGAGGGCGAGCGGAGGCGCTCGTCGCTCTGCACGAACTTCCAGCCGTAGCGCACCTCGTCGGTGATCCACCACTTGTTCACCGCGAGGTTCTTTCGCGGCTTGACGCGGTAGATCTTCCCCTCGTTGTGGTGGATCGAGATGTTGTCGCCGCTGGCGGTGATGCCGTCGATGCTTGGCGTTTCGCGCAGGAACCAGACGCGCTGGGCGAAGAGGAAGTCCTTGTCGAGGAGGGCGCCGACGGGGCAGAGGTCGATGACGTTGGCCGAGAGCTCGTTATCGATCGGCACTCCCGGGAAGACGTCGATTTCTTCCTTGTTGCCGCGGCCCTGCACCAGAAGCTCGCTGGTCCCGGTTACTTCGCGCGTGAATCGGACGCAGCGGGTGCACATGATGCACCGGTCGCTGTAGAGGTAGACGTGCGGTCCGAGGTCCTTCTTGGGCTGCTTGACCTTCTGCTCCTCGAACCGGCTTACGCCGCGCCCGTAGGCGTAGGAGTAGTCCTGCAGGAAGCACTCGCCGCTCTGATCACACACCGGGCAGTCCAGCGGGTGATTGATGAGGAGGTACTCCATCACGGACTTCTGGTTGGCGACGGCCTTGGGTGAGTCGGAGAAGACCACCATGCCGTCGGAGGCCGTCTGCTGGCAGCTGGGCATGAGCTTGCCGCCCATGAAGGGCTCGAGGGTGCCGGTCTTGGCGTTGGGCGCCCAGACTTCCACGAGGCAGATGCGGCAGCTGGCGACGATCGAGAGGCCGTCGTGATAGCAGTACTGCGGGATCTCCGCGCCGCCACCCGAGCCCCCCTGGCCCCGGTCCCGGATCGCATTGGCGACCTGCAGGATCGTCTGCCCCGGCGTGAACTCCGACTTGACCCCGTTGATGGTGATGCTCGGCATAGCCCGCGATGGTAGCGGGCGGGGGGCGCGGCGGACGCC
>CAZBXF010000305.1:0-3025 GCA_964495635.1 uncultured Phycisphaeraceae bacterium | reverse complement strand
AGCCTCAGCGAACGCTGCGGCGGCGGATCGCGAGGAGGCCGAGGCCGGCCATTCCCATCGCGGCGCCCGTGGGGAGGGGGATGGAGACCAGCTCGATGACGAGGTCGTTGTAGTCGTTGTCAGAGCCATCCTCAAACGCCAGGACGTACTGCTTCTTGTTCAGGTTGTTGGAGTCGATGATCTGGAACGCGATCATGCGGTCGCGGAGATTCGCACCGGTGTTGTCAGACTGGCGAGAAAAGCCGTCGTTGGTCGAGCCCTGCTGCGACGCCGAACGCATCCAGCGGAAGTCGACCGGCGAGCCGATGTTCACGGTCACCGTGGGGGCCGATGCCCCCGAGAGGAACTGGAAGTTCGGGGAACCGATGTTGAGGAGCGCATCGTCGTTGTTGTTGGTATCGAAGGGCGAGATCACATCGGTGAAGCCGGTATCACCCGCGGCGACGCCGGCGTTCTTCTGAAGGCCGAAGAACTGGTTCTGAGCCGAGTAACGGGCGCGGCTCTCGAACTGCAGCTGACCGTCGCGCCAGACCTGGTCCGAAGAGTTGGCATTGAAGCCCTCGTGGAGCTTGAGGACGTCGCCGACGCCGCCGCTCACCTGGTCGAAGATTCGGACCGCAGTCAGGCCGCCGCCGAGGTTGTAGGAGATCGAACCAGCCACGCTGTTGAAGACGCCGCTCGAAGGGAGGGCGGTGTTGCCGGTTGCAAGCCCGGCGTTGCCGGTCGCGATCGCCCGCATAATCCGCGTGACATGCACCTCGTTGCTGGGCGTGTTTCCGATCGTGGTGTAGGTGCCCGCCGCACTGGCCATCCCCGCCGCGGCCGCGATCGTGCTGATCGCGACTACCTTCATGACGTTCTTCATCTGAAAACTCCCCTTTCGGAGTACCTCTCACATCCCTGCGGGGCTGGCACACGCCAGCCGCCGCCTCTTCCGGGGCATCCGCACGGATACCAGCGGAAAGTCGCGACGACGATCTCCCACGTCCATCGCGTCAAATGGTCACGCCGCAGCTGTCGCCACGCCGGTCCCTGGCCTCGATGACGGGTGGGCATGCATTTCCCCTCGATCAGGGGAGAACAGGCACCGGAAAACCGCCACCGAGTGAGCAGAAGATAGTCGAAGGGCAGCCCGACGTCTAGATTCCTGTTCGGGTACATCTGCGGTCTTTACGAAGTACACACAAAGCGCGGCCAACTGAGGTCTGATAACGGTCGGAGGAGGAGCGAGGCGGGCAGGCGGGGGCGTAGGTAACGAGGTACGCAGGCAAGTAGACAGGCGGGGTAAGGGCCGCGAGGGAACAAGGGATTGCGCGACCTGGGCGGAGTGGCGAGACCTGCTGATCCTGGTTCGGAGGGGCCAAAACAAAACGGGCGAGGACCGGTGTCCTCGCCCGTTGGCGTTCGTGCCCTTCTTGTCGGCCTCGGCTGTGGGCGAATCGCCTTTGACCTTCCCACAGTCCGCAGTCTCCGATCCCCAGTCTCCGCTCTGCTTACCGAGCCGCGCGGCGGCGGATGGCGAGGAGGGAGAGGCCGGCCATGCCCATGGCAGCGCCGGTGGGGAGGGGGATCACCTGGAGCTCAACGGCGAGATCGTTGTAGTCGTTGTCGCCGCCAGCGCGATCCTCGAAGAAGACCATGTAGGTGGGGCGGGTGATGCCGGCGCCCGAGATGAAGAAGGTGATCATGCGGTCGGCGCCGTTCGCGTTGTCCGAGGCGCGCGAGGTCTGGATGTTGCCGGTGCCGTTGGCGTTGTCAGCGCGAATCCAGCGGAAGTCGCCGCCGGGGATGAGGTTGAAGGTCGCGCTGGCGGTCTGGTTGAAGCCGTTCACGGTGGTGTAGAAGCTGGGGGCACCGACCGTGGGGCCGCTGTTGTAGCGGTAGCTGAAGTACTGGTTGGCACCGGCGAACTTGGCCGTTGCCGAGGAGACGACCGTGCCGTCGCGCCAGACCTGATCGACGCCCGAGGCGTCACCGAGGTGCATGCCCGCGCCGGCGTTGGAGGCGGACGGACCGGCGAAGTCGTGGAGGCGGGTCGCGGTGATGCCGCTGCTCGCGAAGGTCAGCGTGCCCTGGATCGAGCCCGAGACGTTCGCGACGGTGCTCGCGACGGTGTGGCCGTTGCCGTAGACGCGGTTCAAGATCTGCACAACGCTCATGGAACCCATGCCGCCCTCGCTGCTGGGCGTGCCGGTGAAGGCGCCGTTGACGGCGCCGCCGAGGTCGGCCGAGATCGCGCTGCCGACGTTCACGTTGGTGAAGCCGGCGTTCGCAACACCGGCTGCCGCTGCGATCGCGCTGATCGCGGCCACTGTCATCCTGATCTTCATCTCTCAACTCCTCTGGCCCGGCGCCTGCCGGACCGAAACACACCCGGCCCGCCCGCGGGCGTCCGGGGACCTCCGATCGAACCCGCGCACGCGGGTTTCTCCGCTCCGGGAAGCAAGGCCGCCGCGCGGTGCACACCGCACGCCGATCCCGTCTTCCGCTGGCCATCTCCAGGGCCAGACCGCAAGGCCAACTACGACGGGCGGCTCTCGCCGCCGCGTGCTGAGCGGGACTGACCGCGCAGAAACCGCGCGGGATCCCGACGGGGGGAACATATCGCAAGTCTCTGAGGAATCAAGGATTGCGGGTTTGCACGTGGCGAGATCGAGGAGATAACGGTCCATGGACGGGCCGGGGAGGGCCGGTAAGTGGAGAAGGCAGGGAGGCAGGGAGGCAAGCAGGCAGGCAGGGGGGAGGGTGAAAGCGAAAAGCGGGAAAACGGGAAAGCGGGAAATGCAGGCAGAAGCGAGGCAGCGGTGGAGCGAGGCAGGCGAAGAGAAGACAGGCATGCAGGCATGCATGCATGCAGACAGGCAAGAAGGGGAGAAATGCAGTCATGGACAACGGGCAACGCCGTGCACGCACGCAACTCGCTTCCCAGGCTTTCGAGCCATGCGGCGATACGGCCATGCGGCGATCCGCCTCTCGCCCCTTGGGCGCTCGGTCATTGCGAGTGGCTTCAGCCACTCGGCGAGGG
>CAZBXF010000304.1:0-3048 GCA_964495635.1 uncultured Phycisphaeraceae bacterium | reverse complement strand
GGGAGGCCTCGGTCTTCACCACGACACTGATGGTCCAGTACATGCCCGCGGGACTCTGATCACACCACCCATACGAAACTCGTGGTCGCCCACGATCAACCATCCACTCCCGCCGGACCCTGTTTTCCGGACTCGGATGGCTGCTTTCGGCCGGACCGACAGGAATGTACCGAGAACTACCCGACGTATTGCAAACCAACGTACGCAAGGCCTGGAACGTGCCACTCGCAACTGAGCGACCACGCAAGCCGCCCCCATTCACCAAACTAGTATGTGCATGATCGACTCTGTGTGATACCATTCAACTCGCCAAGTTCTTTTCGTGCGAGTCTTTGGATGGGAGCACATTGTGAGCATCAAGCCCTGCCGCGTTTCGATCCGTTGCATCGCTGCAGCCTTCGCTGGCGTCGGTCTCTTCACGACAACGCCCGCCCACGCCCAGCCCCAGTCCTTCACCTACCAGGGCGAGCTCCGAGACGGGAGCAACCTGGCACAAGGTCCGCACGATCTCCGGTTCGAGATCCTCGATGAGGGTGAGCGCGTCATCCAGACCCTCTGCGCCGATGACGTCCCCGTGGTCGATGGCCGCTTCACAGTCCTGCTCGACCCCGGCGAAGAATTCTCCGCCATCCTGCGCGAAGCTCGGAGCATCCGCGTGCTCGTCCGCCCGGACACCGGCCTCCTCTGCGACAACGAAGCGGACTTTGTCCCCCTCTCACCCACGCAGCCCTTCACCAGAGCTCCCCTCGCCACACGCGCCTCAGTCGCCGACCGGGCCGACTCCGCCAGCTCCCTCGCAGGCTTCACACCAAGCTACTTCACCAACGCCGCAAACCTCACCGGAACCATCCCAGACTCCGCCCTCAGCACCAACGTGCCGCGGCTCGACGCTGGCAACACGTTCCTTGGAACCAACGTCTTCGGCAACGTCGCGACCAACGGGTGGATCGGGAGCCCGACCGGCCCCGTCCAACTCCACGCCAACGGCCAGCGCGTCCTCCTCATCGAGCGCAACTCCGCAGTCCCTCGCATCACACTCGGCGCTGCCACCAACACCATCACCAGCGCCGCCTCGGGCGCAAGCATTCTCGGCGGCGAGAACAACTTCGTCGACGCGCTCTTCGGTACCGTCGCCGGTGGTGCAGGCAACCGCGTCAGCCGACCCGGCTTCGGCTTCACGGGAGCCTTGTACGCTTCCATCGGTGGCGGATTGAACAACGAGGCCCGTGAGGGGTACGCCTCCATTGCGGGGGGGCTGTTCAATATCAACGCTGGCACGTTGGGCGCGATCGGTGGGGGCTCCTCCAACGAGATCCGGGCCCCGTATGGCACCATCGCGGGTGGCGGCCCGGCCAATCTTGACGATCGCACCGGGACCAACAACCGCGTGCTCGACTGGTACGGCGCGATCGGTGGCGGAGGCAACAACCGCGCGGGCGATGGCATCGGCGCGCTCGACGATCGTTCCTTCGCCACGGTCGCGGGCGGCAGCGGCAATCGCGCGGAAGGCGCCTTCGCCTCTGTCGGCGGGGGCAGCGGCAACCGCGCCGATGGCGGCTCAGCCTCCATCGGTGGCGGCAGCAGCAACCGCGCGGACGGCGCCTTCGCCTCCGTCGGCGGCGGCAGCGGCAACCGCGCCGGCACCCAGTACGCCACCGTCGGGGGAGGCATCAACAACCGCGCCACGGGCGGCGGGTTCGTCACCATCGCCGGCGGCAGCGAGAACCAGGCCGCCGGCTTCGTCGCCGCCATCGCCGGCGGTGACTTCAACAACGCCTCGGGCGATCGGTCCTTCATCGGCGGCGGCAACGGCCACATCGCTTCCGCCACCGCCAGCGCGATCGCCGGAGGCCTGAGCAATCGCGCCCATGGCTTCGCCTCCTTCGCCGGCGGCGGCCAGGACAACACCGCCTCCGGCGACCGCGCCGTCGTCGGTGGCGGCCTTTCCAGCGTCGCCTCCGGCCCCTTCGCCACCATCTCCGGCGGCATCTTCAATCAGGCCGCGGGATACGGCGCCACGGTCGTCGGTGGCGACGCCAACATCGCTTCGGGCCAGTGGTCCAGCGTCCTCGGCGGGATCGACAACCAGGCCACCGCCCTCGGCGCCTTCGCCGCAGGAAGTCGCGCCCGCGCTGTCCACGAGGGGTCGTTCGTCTGGTCCGATCGCAGCGACCTTGCCCCCGGCGTCGTGACCTCCAGCACCGCGCCCAACCAGGTCACCCTCCGCGCCGCCGGCGGCGTCCGCGTCATCGGCAACGTCGACGTCTCGGGCAACATCAACTACGCCGCGCCAAGGCTCACCTACCGCATGTACAACGTCGGCGAGTTCCTGCCCGGCGTCGACTTCGACCCCGACGCCCCCGTCCGCACCGGCCCGCTGGGCGAACTGATCCGCGGGCCCAACGGGTCGCGCATCACCTTCCGCATACCCATCATTCTCCCCGAGGGCGCCCGCATCCGCGAGGTCATCGTCTATTTCTCAGACCTCGACCCGGATCGCCACATGAGGTTCTACCTGTACAGCATGGCCCTCCCCAGCCAGGTCGCCACGATCCTGTCCGAGACCACGACCCTGGCCCTCGGCGGCGAGCGGCTGTCCGTCGCCCTCCCGATCCCGACCCCCATCGTCGTCAACAACCAGACCAATTCCCTCGAGTTCGTCGTGCAGCCGGCACGCTCCGACATCACAAACTTCAGAGAGTGGTCCAGCAGCCTGCTCGTCGCCGGCATGCGCATCGCCTACGAAACCGACGGCCCGGCTCAGTAACGAGAACATCCTCCCCATCCCGCACGCGCCGCCCCCCCAGGCCCGCTGGCTCCCTGGCATCCGTCGCGGCCTTCCCGACGGTCTGGCCCGCCGAGCGCCCAGGATGCCTCAAAGGGCCCGGCGCCACTTCCCACGCCCCTCAGAGCAATCCCCAGCACGCTCCCGCGCCAGCCTCGCACGCCACCGACCGCGACTCCAACCCACCCCCGCCCGCGTATCCTCTGTCACCATGCCCTTCCACCCACAAGGCCTCACCACGTCCACTCCCTCCGGCAAGGTCA
>CAZBXF010000303.1:0-3051 GCA_964495635.1 uncultured Phycisphaeraceae bacterium | reverse complement strand
CAGGACGCGCCACCCTTCCCGCAGCTTCACCCGGTGGAGGTCCTGCGCCAGGAAGCCGCGGCGGTGCTCCCGATGCTCGCGGGGGACGAGGCCGTGAGGTTCGTCCTCAGTGTGGGTTGGCTGCCCACCGTCGACGATCGCGTGATCTGGGTCAACCGCGAGAAGCGCGAGGCCAAGAGCGAGATGGAGATGGCCGAGACGCCCGAGGCCGAGCGCGCGGGCTTCGAGCAGCGAACACTCCCCGCATCCTTCTACTACAACACGCGGTTCGGCTCGCCTCTTGCGTACGTGCGAGCCATCGACCTCGCGGCCAGGCACACGGGCGAACTCACGGTCATCAAGGGCCGGCGCATCCTCGACTTCGGCTACGGCAACGCGACGCACCTGCGCATGATGGCCTCGATGGGCTCCGACGTCACAGGCGTCGATGTCGATCCGATCCTCCGCGCCCTCTACAGCAATCCCGACGATACCGGCACCATCCCCGGCGCCCTCCTCGATCCACCCGCCCCCTCGGGCAAGCTCACGCTCGTGCACGGCTCGTGGCCCGGAAAGCCCGATGATCCCGCGAGCGTGAAGGTCCGCGAGCAGGTCGGTGGCAACTTCGACCTCATCATCAGCAAGAACACGCTCAAGAACGGCTACATCAATCCCGAGAAGCCGGTCGACCCCAAGATGCTCGTGCACCTGGGTGTGAGCAACGAGGCCTTCGTCGAGGCCCTCGCCGGCGCGCTCCGCCCCGGCGGCCTGCTCATCATCTACAACCTCTCGCCCAGGCAGCGCGAAGAGTCGTACATCCCGTGGGCCGACGGACGCTGCCCCTTCCCCCGCGAGATGCTGGAGGCCAAGGGCTTCGAGGTCATCGAGTTTGACCGCAACGACGACGACTTCGCACGCCGCATGGGCCAGGCCCTGGGCTGGGATCGGGGCGACCAGCCGATGGACCTCGAGAACGACCTCTTCGCGCTCTACACGATCCTTCGGCGGAAGTAGGTCCACGGCAGAAGCAGCAGCGCCTACGGCATGAAGCGATAGTCGGGAGTCTCGTGCACGAGCCCCGGCGGTACATTGACGCTGATGCGGACGTGACCGTCGAGGAACTGCATGTTGGTCTGGATCGTGGAGCCCCGGGCCGGGTTGCTCCGGTACCAGCGGATGTTGCGGTCGACTCCGCCGGCGGAGTTGTAGATGGGCCACGCCGCCATCGACCACGTCCTGCTCGGCTGACGCACGGGCGGAATCTTGCCGCCGCCCCAGGGGATGAGTGTGGGTGTCGTAATCGCGTCCAGCCCATGATCGTTCAGCGTGTACGAGGTCCCGAAGAGGCGATACGTCGACTCGGTCGTGTCGAGCGGCGCGGGGAAGCCGGTCGCGGGCATCCCGCGGTCGGAGGGGGACCGGTAGACGGGAATGTCGACGAAGCGGCCGGTCACGCCGTCGGCCTCGTGGTCGCCGCTGATGTGCGGCGCCACATACGCGTTGAGCGGGCGCTCCGAGGCCGCCACGGTGTTCAGGCCGAAGATGGGCGCCTGGCCGATCGCCCCTCCAAACAGCGGCGGCACAACCTGCACCGTTCCATCGGGCATGGGGCCCAGTCGCTGCGGCATCGTCTCGCCGAAGTCACCGAAGTACGTGTGCAGCGCAATGGCAAGCTGACGGAGATTGCTCGCACAGGCCGTGCACCGGCCCCCTTCCCGCGCGCTGCCCAACGCCGGGAGCAGCAGACCGATGAGCACCGCGATAATGGCGATGACCACGAGCAACTCGATGAGCGTGAACGCGCCGCGAAGTTGCTGGCCTTCTCGATCCTGACGCCGGCCCATGTGACGGTCTCCCCTGATCAGATCGATGGTACTTGCCTCTGCGGGAAAGGAAACACGGCAGTTGCCCTCCTTCTGGGGCTTGGTCCGCTGCTCGCGGGTGCGGTGCCGCGGCCGCCCCGGACGGCGCGGCGTGCCGGCCAATCGCGTATCCTCTCGTCTTGGCAACGGTCTTCCTCAACGGCCGGTTCGTGGCAGATTCCGAGGCTCATGTCTCGGTGCACGACGCCGGATTCCAGCACGGTGTCGGGCTCTTTGAGACGATGCTCGCCGTCAGGCGCGGCCCGGACCCCCTCTCGCCGAGGGTCGATCTCGAGGAGGCGGTATCGGGCGCCGCCTCCCGTGAGTTCGCGGTCATCCACCTTCACGAGCACCTGACGCGCCTGCGCACCAGCGCGTACGCCCTGGGCCTCGCCGAGCGCCTGCACGTGGGTCCGCTGGGAGAGGCCGTGGAGCGTGCCTGCGAGCGTGCCTTCTCGACGCTGCCGGAGTGCACGCGGCTGCGTGTCCGCCTCACGGTCAGTGGCGGAGATCTGAATCTCCTGAGTCGCGCCGCCGCGGCACGCAAGGCCGCGGTTTCCGGTGAGCCTCCACGCGAGCCCGCACCCGAGCTCTATCCGACGGTGCTCGTCGTCGCCCAGCCCGCCATTGCCTATCCCGAGGCGATGTTCGAAGAGGGTGTGCTCGCGACCCTCGCCGAGATGCGTGTGAACCCGTACGACCCTTCCCAGGGCCACAAGACGCTGAATTACTGGTCAAGGCTCCGTGAGCTCCAGACCGCCGCCGCCAAACGGGCTGGCGAGGCGCTGGTCTTCTCGATCTCGAACCATCTCGCCGGCGGCTGCGTCAGCAGCGCGTTGCTGGTCAGGGGCCAGTCTCTCGTAACTCCCACGGCTCGGGGCGAGGAGGAAGAAGTCGCGATCGAGCGAGAGCGCGGCCATGAGCAAGCGGATCCAGAGATGCCGCCAACCCCCAGCCAGCGCGCCACACGGGAGACACCCAGCCCAGTCCTCCCCGGCATCACGCGCGCCTGGGCCCTCGATGTAGCCTCCGACATGGGCCTCACGATCGAGCGCCGCGACGTGACCGTCGAGGACGTCCTCTCCTGCGACGAGCTCATGCTGACCAACTCATCCTGGGGCGTGATGCCAGTGACACGCGTCGAGAGCCGCACCATCGGCAGCGGCACGGTGGGCGCGACAACAAAGCGCCTCATGAGCGCATGGCGCGA
>CAZBXF010000302.1:0-3111 GCA_964495635.1 uncultured Phycisphaeraceae bacterium | reverse complement strand
TGGCAGGCCGAGGCGGCGCTCCGCATGCTCATGAACAACCTCGACCCCGAGGTTGCCGAGCGCCCCGAAGCCCTCGTCGTCTACGGCGGCCGCGGCCAGGCCGCCCGCTCCTGGCCCGCCTTCGACGCCATCGTCGCATCGCTCCGCGCACTCGAGCCCGATGAGACCCTGCTCGTTCAGTCCGGCAAGCCCGTCGGCGTGGTGCGCACCCACCCCGACGCGCCGCGCGTCCTCATCGCCAACAGCAATCTCGTCCCACACTGGGCCACGCAGTCGCACTTTGATGATCTCGCCCGCAAGGGACTCATGATGTACGGCCAGATGACCGCGGGCTCGTGGATCTACATCGGCACCCAGGGCATCGTGCAGGGCACGTATGAAACCTTCGCCCAGGTCGGCCGCACACACTTCGGGGGCGATCTCCGCGGCAAGCTCTGTGTCACCGGTGGCTGCGGCGGCATGGGGGGCGCACAGCCCCTCGCCATCACGCTCGCCAAGGGCACCTGCCTCATCGCCGATGTCGACATTGCCTGCCTCGAGCGCCGCCGCAGGGACCGCTACCTCGACGAGATTGTCGAAGGCATCGATCACGCCATCGACACTGCCGTCGCGCATGCTGCCGCGGGCCGCAACATCTCTGTCGGCGTTGAGTGCAACGCCATCGACCTCCTCGAACGCCTCCTCGAGCGCAACATCACGCCCGATGTCCTGACCGATCAGACCTCCGCGCACGACCCACTCGTGGGCTACATCCCCGAAGGACTCACCCTCGCGCAGGCCGCCGAGCTCCGCGCCCGCGATGCCGACGCATACCAGCAGCAGAGCGTGGCCTCCATGGACCGCCACGTTCGCGCCATGGTCGCGCTTCAGGAGCGCGGCGCCGCCACCTTCGACTATGGCAACAACATCCGCCAGCGTGCCAAAGACCACGGCTTCGCCGGCGCCTTCAACTTCCCCGGCTTCGTCCCTGCCTACATCCGCCCGCAGTTCTGCCTCGGCCGAGGCCCCTTCCGCTGGGCCGCACTCTCCGGCGAAGCCCGCGACATCTTCGCCACCGACTACGAGATGCTCCGCCTCTTCCCCGCCAAGGAGAGCGAGTACAACCAGCGCATGCATGACTGGATCCTCGGCTGCCACGCCAACCCCGAGGCCCTCCTCGCGGGCCGCATCGACGAGTGCCGCCCCAAGTTCGCCTTCCAGGGCCTCCCCGCCCGCATCTGCTGGCTGGGCCTGGGCCAGCGCGACAAGGCGGGCCTCCTCTTCAACGACCTCGTCGCCGCGGGCAAGGTCATGGCACCCATCGTCATCGGCCGCGACCACCTCGACTGCGGCAGCGTCGCAAGCCCAAACCGCGAGACCGAAGCCATGAAGGACGGCACCGACGCAGTCTCTGACTGGGCCATCCTCAACGCCTTCGTCAACATCGCCAGCGGCGCCAGCTGGGTCAGCTTCCACCACGGCGGCGGCGTCGGCATCGGCTTCAGCCAGCACTGCGGCCAGGTCATCGTCGCCGACGGAACCAAGGACGCGGCGAGACGCCTCAAGAACGTCCTCACCAACGACCCCAGCATGGGCGTCTTGCGACACGCCGACGCGGGCTACGAGGACGCGCAGCGCTGCGCCGACGAGAAGCACGTGCAGATCCCGATGCGCGGCTGGTAGCAGCACACTCGGCTCATCGCGTCAATCCACGAGCTGCCGGCCGCTCAGAACTCGCTCCAAGTTGTCACAGGCTCATCGTTATCGCCCCTTTCGCTTTCGTCGATCTCTCATACAATGAGTTCACATGGCCATCGGCTCCCTCCTCCTCCAGCGCGGCGTTCTGACCAAGGCCCACCTCGACCGGGCCGTGGCGGAGCAGCGCCAGAGTGGCGAGCGTCTTGACCGCGTCCTCATCCGTCTCGGGCTCGCCAGCCGCGACCAGGTCCTCGCGGCCGTTGGCGATCAGTTCCACATGCCCGTCGTGGACCTCAACACCATATCGGTCGATCCCGCCGTCCTCTCCTCCCTCCCCGCCAAGCTCATCTTCAAGCAGCGCTGCGTCCCGATCGCCAAAGAGAACGGCACGCTCACGATCGCCACCAGCGACCCCTACGAGCTCAGCGTCCTTGATGAGCTTCGCCTCCTCACCGGCTGCACGATCGAGCTCGTGCTGGCTGACGACGACGACCTCGCCAAGTTCATCCGCGCCAACTACGGCGTCGGCTCCGACACTCTGGACGCCATGGCCGGCCTGGACCGTGCCGGCGCGGTCGAGATCAAGCCCAAGGACGACGACGCCGATCAGGCCCAGGAAGCCTCCGTCATCCGCCTCGTCAGCGACCTCCTCGCCGAGGCCGTCGATCAGCGTGCCACCGACGTTCACATCGAGCCCTACGAGCACGAGCTCGCCGTGCGCTACCGCATCGACGGCGTCATGCAGCGTGCCAACATCCCCCCCACCATCCACCGCTTCGCAGGGGCCATCGTCTCACGCCTCAAGATCATGGCGTCGCTCAACATCGCAGAGAAACGGCGGCCGCAGGACGGCCGAATTGCGTTCCGCCACCGGCCCGCCAACGGCGGCCCCGTGCAGGAGTTCGACCTCCGACTCTCGATCATCCCGATGCTCTTCGGCGAGGGCGTGGTGCTACGCGTCCTGAGCAAGACCGCCGTGCTCCTCCCACTCACCGACCTCGGCATGCCCGTGGGGATCCGGAGCACATGGGAGAAGCTCATCGCCCGTCCCCACGGCATCCTGCTCGTCACCGGCCCTACAGGCTCGGGTAAGTCCACGACGCTCTACGCATCGCTGAACCAGATCGTCTCCGACGAGATCAAGGTGATCACCGTCGAGGATCCCGTCGAGTACCACGTCAAGGGCGTCAACCAGATCCAGGTCAATCACAAGGTCGGCCTCGACTTCGCCGCTGGCCTGCGTTCCATCCTGCGTCACGATCCTGACGTCGTGATGATCGGCGAAATCCGCGATAAGGAAACCGCCGAGACAGCGGTTCAGGCCTCGCTCACGGGCCACCTCGTCCTCTCCACGCTCCACACCAACGACGCGCCCGGAAGCGTCACGCGTCTGCTCGACATGGGTGTCGAGCCCTTCCTCGTTGCCTCAACGCT
>CAZBXF010000301.1:0-3118 GCA_964495635.1 uncultured Phycisphaeraceae bacterium | reverse complement strand
GGGGCTGGGGGTGGGGGTTGTGGGGGGGGGGGTTTTCGGGGATGGGGGGGGGGTGGGGGGTGGGGGCGAGGGGGGGGCTTGGCGGGCTGATGGACGTTTTGGGAGGTGCGAGCGGGGTGCAGATTCTGGCCGCGGTGTCGCTTGTTGGCGGGCTTGTGCTGCTGGCGATGGGAGCGCGGGTGCTGTCGGCGAGCGTGATCGTCGCGGGGCTGGCGACGGGTGCTGTGCTGGGGCTGTCGCTTGGGCGTGCCGCGGGGATGGGCGATGTCGGTGGTGTGCCGGGCCCGCTGCTGACGTGCGGTGTCGGGTGCGCGGCGGGGGGACTGATCGGGATGGCGCTGATCCGGCTTGCGATCGGGGCGGCGTCGACGGCGACGTTTGGCGCGCTTGGGCTGCTTGGATCCGCCGCGGCGCTTGTGGTGGGCGGGGCGCTGTCGGCGCCGCAGCTGCCGGAGGCTCGGGCGAGGGCGCTGAGCGAGGTGACGAACATTTCGCGCGAGGTTGCGCGTGCGGAGCTGGAGCGGGGCGCGGCGCGGGCGGGCGCGGGTGAGCGCGAGGCGGGGGGCGCGGATGCGCGGGCGAGCGCGATCCAGCTCGCGGGCGAGCGTGCGAGCGTGATTGCGACGGACTACTGGTCCGCGCTGCCGGCGCAGGCGCGCGGGACGATCGTCTGGTCAACGCTGGGCGGGGCGGTGCTGGGCCTGGCGCTGGGGACGCTGATGCCGCGGCGGACTGCGGCGCTGGTCACGGCGCTGGCGGGCGCGGGCGGGGCGATCGTTGGTGCGCGCGTGCTTGCGATCCCTGATCCGGGCCAGTGGCTGGAGCCGGGGAGCCCCGGCGTGGTCGGGTGGCTGGCGGTCTGGATCCTCCTGGCGATGACGGGGCTGTGGATTCAGTCGCGGCTGCAGCGGCGCGGCGGCGAGCAGGCCTCGGCGTAGGTCGGCGATCCTTGCGAGATTCTGAGGTGCGCGGCTGGCACGATTCGGCGTGCGGCGGTGGCGCGCGTGCGACGGAGGGATGGGCGTGGTCGCGAGCGCGATGCGGGCCGGGCGCTGCTTTGGGCGTGATGTGGCGGCTGAGTGCGCTGGTGCGTACGCGGGTGACAGCGCTGGATGGCAGCGCTGGGTTACCGCGCGGCATGGCGACGCGGGACTGAGGCGTGGGAGGGGCTTGAGAGGCTGGTTACTCGCGGACGGGTGCGGCCTGCTCCTCGGACGGGGCGGGCTGCTGGCGCAGGATCGCGGGGAACTTCTGCGGGTCTGCGAAGCTTGGGGTGAGGGTGGCGGCGCGGGTGACCTGGGTCAGGAGCGGGCCGCCGGCGAGGGCGAGGACGATCACGCCGCCGGCGCAGATCATCGCGACGATCTCGCGGCTGCGGAAGGGGGTGAGCGAGATGGCCTCGGACCCGGCCTCCGCGTCTTCGAGGAAGGGGACGAAGGCGAGGCGGAGGTAGTAGAAGGCGGCGATGGCGGAGTTGAGGCCGAGGACCACGACGAGGACGATCTCGCCGGCGGAGATGGCGCTGGTGAAGAGCGGGAGCTTGCCGAAGAAGCCCAGCAGCGGCGGAAGGCCGAGGAGGCTGAGGTTGCAGAGGATCATCGCGATGGCGAGGTGGGGCTGTCGGCGCCAGAGGCCGCGCAGGTCGGAGACGTGCTCGACCTCGCGCGGGTGGCCGTCGGCGTCGGGGGTGCGCTCGATGGCGGCGACGGCGGCGAAGGCGCCGGTGCTCATGATGCCGTAGCCGAGCAGGTAGAAGAGGACGGCGGAGATGCCCGAGCCCGTGAAGGTGCCGTCGCCGGGGCCGACGAGGACGCCCACGAGCATGTAGCCGCTGTGGGAGACGGAGGAGTAGGCGAGGATGCGCTTGACGCTGCTCTGGAGGACGGCGAGGACGTTGCCGACCGTCATGGTGAGGGCGGCCATCACCCAGAGGAGGATGTGGATGAGGTCGGGGAGCTGGGCCTCGTTGGTCATGGCGGGGCGCATCGGCTCGGCGGCCTCTGCGAGGGAGAGGTTGAGGATGCCCGGGGCGTAGAGCCAGCCGACGGCGGCGCAGATGAGGATGAGGCTGATGAAGCCCGCGGCCTTGGGGACGAAGGCGAGGAAGGCCGCGACGGGGGCGGCGGAGCCCTCGTAGACGTCGGGCGTGTAGAAGTGCATGGGGACGGCGGCGATCTTGAAGGCGAGGCCGATGATGGAGAGGAGGACGCCCATCATCGAGATGGTGTCGATGCCGTGCGTGCGCCAGTGGAGGGCGATCTCGTTGAGGTTGGTGGAGCCTGCGCCGCCGTAGATGAGGGAGAAGCCGTAGAGGAAGATGGCGGCGCCGAGGGCTCCGAGGAAGAAGTACTTGACGCCGGCCTCGCGGCTCCTGTTGCGGGCGGTGGAGATCGTCACCATGATGTAGGTGGGGAGGCTGGTGAGCTCCAGGGCCAGGAAGAGCCAGATGAGGTCATCGGCGCTGGCGCAGAGCATGAGGCCCGTGAGCGAGAAGAGGAAGAAGGCGTAGAACTCCGCGCGGTTGGAGCGGATGGGATCGAAGCGGCGCGTGCCGGCGGCGATCTGGGCTTCGTCGGCGCGGTCGACGGTGCCGGCGACGAGCATGAGCAGGAGGAGGCCGACCGCGGCGATCAGCACCTTGGCGTAGGCCACCATGGCGGGGATCAGGACCTGGCCGCTGCGGGAGGCGGAGTCGGTGAGGTCAACGGTGGAGAGGTCGGGCGTGGTGGTGGCGGCGAGGAAGCCCGCGACGATGAGGCCCAGGCCCGCGATGCCCGCCGTCAGCTTGCGGGTTGCGAAGTTGCGCGAGAGCCCCACCACCATCACGCAGCACGTCGTGACGAAGAGGGCAATCTCGGGCCAGAGGAACATGAGACGCTCGTTCATCGGCCGGCCTCCTGGGCCAGGGGGCCCGCGGCGGCGATGGTGCCGGGCTCAACGTTGGTGGTGCTGGGCATGATCGTTGCGTCGGGACGCTGTGCGGCCGGATCCTGCGGAGGCACGGCCTCGGGGACCATTCGGGCGCCATCAAGGCGCTGCACCACACGCTCGATGGGCGGCTGGAGGGCTTCGAGCATCGGACGCGGGTAGACGCCAAGCAGGAGGCACAGGACCGCGA
>CAZBXF010000300.1:0-3127 GCA_964495635.1 uncultured Phycisphaeraceae bacterium | reverse complement strand
CAGAGGCCTCCGCCCCACACGGGCGGAGGTCCTCCTTTGGCCCGCTCGATCAGACGACTCGATCAGACCGCTCGATGCCTTCTTCGTCCTCAACTCGCCCGGTGTCTCCGCCTCCCCGCCCTCTACCTACCTTTGCCTTGTCGTCGGCCGGGCCAATGGCCCGCACGCCGCGGCGGAGATCCCGAGCGTGGCCCAGCCTCTTCGATCAGATTCGACCGTCTTCGGCGATCGCGGCGATGTCGACCGCGTCAAGGATGCCGCGGACATCGTCCGGATCATCGGTGAGGTCGTCTCCCTCAAGAGCAAAGGGCGCGAGTACGTCGGCCTCTGCCCCTTCCACGACGATCACAGCCCATCGATGTATGTGGTGCCCAGCAAGCAGATCTACCACTGCTTCGTCTGCCAGGCCAGCGGCGACGTCTTCAGCTTCGTGCGCCGGTTCCACAAGATGGAGTTCCGCGAAGCGCTCGAGTTCCTCGCCGATCGCTCCGGCGTCACGCTCACGCCGCGCCGCGCCCCCGCCGACTCCGGCCCCGCAGGCCCCACCCGCAACGAGCTCCTCGGTTCGGTCTCCGCAGCCCAGGACTTCTTCCGAGCGGTCCTGGCGCACCCCGATCATGGCAAGGCCGCACGCGACGTCGTCGCACGCCGCGGCATCTCCCCCGAGATGGTCCTTCGCTTCGGCGTCGGCGCCGCCCCCGACCGCTGGGACGGCCTCCTCCTCTACTTGAAGAAGAAGGGCCTCGATCCGCGCACCTTCATGGAGGCAGGCCTCCTCAAGCGCCGCGACTCCGACGGCGGCTCCTACGACGCCTTCCGAAATCGCCTGATGTTCCCAATCCAGGACCGTCTCGGACGAGTCATCGCCTTCGGCGGGCGACGCATCAACGACGAGGACGAACCCAAGTACATCAACAGCCCCGAGTCGCGCCTCTTCGACAAGTCCGCAACCCTCTACGCGCTGCCGCTGGCGAGCCGCGCGATCCAGGAGTCGCGCACCGCCATCATCACCGAGGGATACACGGACGTCATCGCCTGTCACCAGGGCGGCTTCGCCAACGCCGTCGCGACCCTCGGCACCGCCCTCACGCCCAAGCACGCCACGCTCCTGCGCGGCGTCTGCGAGAAGGTCCTTCTCCTCTTCGACGGCGACGAGGCGGGCCAGCGTGCCGCCGACCGCGCAGCCTCCGTCTTTTTCTCCGAGCCACTCGACGTCGCCATCGTCACGCTCGACAAGCACACCACCGCCAAGGACCCCGACGAACTCCTCAAGCGCGAGGGCGGCGCCGCGGTCTTCGCCCGCGCCCTCGCCGGAGCCGTCGACCTCCTCGACTACCGCTTCCAGCGCATCCGCGAACGCCTGAGCGGCAGTGGCCTCGCCGCGATGTCGCGTGCCATCGACGAGGAGATCCAAGCCCTGGTCGGACTTGGCCTCAAGGACGTCGCGCCCGTCCGCCAGCGTCTCATCATCCGAAGGCTCTCCGAGCTGGCCGGCGTCGACGAGGCCACCGTCCAGCGCGCCATCCCCTCCGGACGCAGCACCGCCCGCCCCGCGCGACAGGACAGCGCGACCGCCGACACCCAGACGCTGCCCATGATCCCGCAGCGACTCTCCGCCGCAGCCCATCTGCTGGGCTGCGTCCTCTGCGACGGCGGCCTGCACGCGGGCCTCGAACCGGCCGACCGCGAACTGATCTCGACCGGCGCCTTCGCCGAACCCGCCCTGCGACTGGTCGCCGAGGCCGTCGCGGTCCTCGCAACGGCAGGCATGAGCCCCTCGCTGAACGTTCTCCTCGCCAGCACCGACGATGAGTCCGTGCGCGAGGCGGCCGTCGCCCTCTCCTCGCGGATCGACCTGCAGACCGATCGCGAGCCAGATCGGCTCGCGGCCCATTTCCGCGAGTGCCTGAAGCGCGCCAAGATGGACCGAAGCGTGATGTCCACGGGTTCCCGGAGCGCCCCCACCGCTGAGAGTCAGGCCGGCCCAACCGAAACGCCCGAGACCACCGCCGCCCTTGCACGCCTCCTCGAAGCGCGCAACCGACACAAGACCCTCGGCGCGGATCGACGACAACTGCCGAGGGGGTAATCCACCGGCGCGGGACCGTACCTCGAAAGTCACCCAGATTCACAGACGCCTGAGTGTTGACCCAAGCGCGTACACGGCCAAAGGTTGGAGTCCCGGACCAGACCCATCCCTGCGAACCGGCACGAGGGCCCGGACGCGACCGGATGGAAGGCAGATGACGGATGACAGTCGGAAGAGCTCCCGGCGTCGTGGGCCACGCGGAGCGACAACGGCAGGGTCGAGCGAGCGGCGTCTCGCGGCGTGCTCAAGGAGCCATGCGTGATCGGTGATCTGCATCCTGCAGTCGAGCACATGATCGAACTCGGGCGACGGCGCGGCTGGCTGAGCTTCGAGGAGCTCAACAACACGCTCCCCGACGAGATGGTCGACCCCGTCGCCATCGACCACCTCCTGAACGTGCTCGATCTGCACGGGATCGAGATGGTCGACGAGCTCGAGTACCGCGCCCGCGTCCACCGTGCCGCCCTCGAGCGCGGCGAAGCGCCCGGCATGCCCCGCAAGGGCGCCGGCCTCCCGACCCTCTTCAGGGCCATGAGCGTGACGGGGGGCGAGCGCGCAGCGGAGTCGGCGACGCTGCGAAAGACGCTCTCTGATGCGGCGCTGGCGGCGATCGCCAAGACCGATGATCCGCAGCCCGCGGACGCGGACGAAGCGGAGATCACACGCGACCTCCACGAGGTCGTCGCCGAAGAGGCGGGCGGCAAGCGGATCGATGATCCGGTGCGGATGTACCTCTCGCAGATGGGCTCGATCCCGCTGCTCACGCGCGAGGAGGAGATCCGGCTCGCCAAGAAGATCGAGGTCACGCGGATGATCTTCCGGCGTCGCTGCCTGGAGAGCGACTACATCATCGCGCAGGCCGTGGAGCTGCTGAGGCAGGTCTCCAAGGGGGAGCTTCCGTTCGATCGCACGATGCGCGTCTCGACCGCGGAGGTCAACGCCAAGGAGAAGATCGCACGCCGGATCCCCGCGAACCTGCCCACGATCGACCGTCTGCTCAAGCTCAACCGCGAGGACTGGAGCGCGGTCGGCCGGGCC
>CAZBXF010000299.1:0-3146 GCA_964495635.1 uncultured Phycisphaeraceae bacterium | reverse complement strand
AGGACACCGCCAAACTCCCGGCAACATCGCCGCGGACCACGCCAACCACGCCAGTCACGCCGCCAACAGACCCAACACAACCAACCGGCCCCGGCTAAAGCAAGCAACACATTACTCGCAACACATACGCACTTCGCGAGGCTCACCGCGACACCGCTCAACACCCACGCAACGCCCCTTCCGATGCCGCGAAGCGGCAAAGGTAAGTAGCCGTGGGCAGCCGCGAAGCGGCGCCCACGGGACACGGCCGCAACAAATCGAAGCACCGCGAAGCGGTGCAGGTGGCTCGCCCCAACGCGTCGCGCGTATGGGATGCCATCTCTCTCGCCCATCACCTCTCGCTTCACCCTTCATCGCCCCGCGCCACCCACTCCCCACCCCCTCCCCATACCCTCCACTCCATGTGGAAGCTCCTGCTCCCAATCATCGCCCTCGCGGCACTCGTCGCCGTCGTCATCCTCGCCGACAAGCCCCTCCCACGCGCCGACCTCCGCTTCATCAACCGTGGCGATGTCAGCACCCTCGACCTCGCCCAGATGTCCTGGATGCAGGACCTCCGCGTCGCGCGCTTCATCTACGAGGGCCTGACGCGCAACGACGTCTTCTCCACCGACTACGACCCCGTCCCCGCCGTTGCCGAGCGCTGGACCATCTCCCCTGACGGCCGCACCTACACCTTCCACCTGCGTGACAACGCCCGCTGGAGCAACGGCTCCCCCGTCCGCGCCTCGGACTTCATCTTCTCGTGGCGGCGCCTCCTCCTCCCCGACTCCGCCGGCGACTACGCCAAGCTCTTCACCCTCATCCGTGGCGGCAAAGAGTTCTACGACTGGCGCGCCGCCCAGCTCCGCGAGTTCGCCAGTGACAGAACAAGCACCTCCATCTCCGACCGACCCGCCGCGGCACAGGAACTCTGGCAACAGACCCTCGCGAAGTTCGATGAGATCGTCGGCCTCCGCGCCCCCGACGACCACACCCTCATCATCGAGCTCGAGCGCCCCACGCCCTACTTCATGAGCCTCACCTCCTTCGGCGTCTTCGCCCCCGTCTATCCGCCCCTCGTCCGCGCCCACGAGTCCATCGACCCCGCGACCGGCATGGTCAAGACACGCGCCGACTGGACCAAGCCGCCACTCCTCATCACCAACGGCCCCTTCATGCTCACCACATGGCGCTTCAAGCGCGACATGTTCTTCGAGCGCAACCCCCACTACTGGGACGCCGCCTCCATCGACATCGACACCATCTCGATCCCCTCGGTGCAGGATGGCAACGCCCAGGTCCTCGCCTTCCAGACCGGCGCGGTCGACTGGATCAGCGATGTCACACCAAGCTACCGCGCCGAGATGATCGAGGCCAAGAAGCAGTATTACAACGAGCACCGCGCCGAATACGAAGCCCTCGTCGCGCAGAACCTGGACCCCATCGAGATCGACCGCCGCCTGCCTCCCGACCCACGCAAGAACATCCACACCTTCCCCGCCTTCGGCACGTACTTCTACAACTTCTACACGCAGCCCACCCTCCTGGACGGCCGCCCCAACCCCTTCGCCGATGCGCGCGTCCGGCGCGCCTTCGCGATGGCCCTCGACCGCGACAACATCGTGAACAACGTCCGGCGCAGCGGCGAGCGTGCCGCCAACACCCTCATCCCGCGCGACTCGATCCCCGGCTACATCTCCCCCAAGGGCCTCCCCTACGACCCCGCCGCGGCACGCGCCCTCCTCGCCGAAGCAGGCTACCCCGACGCCAAGGGCCTCCCCACCATCGAGATCATGTTCAACAAGGACGGCGGCCACGACCTCATCGCCCAGGCCATCGCCAAGGACTGGCAGCGCAACCTCAACGTCGACATCACCCTCGCGATGAAGGAGATCAAGGTCTTCCGCGAAGAGCTCAAGGGCGGCAACTACATGGTCAGCCGCGCCGGCTGGTTCGGCGACTACGGCGACCCCACCACCTTCCTCGACCTCAACCGCTCCTACGTGCAGCCCGGCGAGAACGGCGCACCCGCGACGATCACATTCGACGGCAACAACGACCGCAAGTTCCACAGCCCCCGCTACAACGCGATCCTCGACCAAGCCCGCGACGAGCCCGACGCCGCCAAACGCCTCGCACTCCTGAGCGAGGCCGAACGCGTCATGCTCGAAGAAGAAGTCCCGCTCGTCCCCATCTTCCAATACGTCCAGATCTACCTCTTCGACCCGCACAAACTCACCGGCATCAGCCCCCACCCGCGCCAGGAACAAGCCATGCACCTCGCCGACATCCTCGGCGACGGCAAGGGCAGCGACAAGCCAAAGACCATGCAACGCTGGCCCGTCGGAGCCGTATCGGAGTAGGCCACGCCTCGGGTAGCCCGGCGGTCCCCGCCGGTCTTTCTTGGGTGGCCCGGCGGTCCCCGCCGGTCCTTCGAACGCAAACTCGATGGGGAGCAATGCACACGCCACAAAGCCCACGCACCTTCCACTCGATGCTCCCGGACCTCGCGCGCGGCGTCGTCCTCGGCGGCGGCGTCGCGCTGGCTTCCGTCCTGATAAGTGCGTTGATCTTCTCTGTGCTGCTTTTCGTTGGTGTGTACGATCTGCTCGCATTGCTCATCGCAACGGTGCTCACGTGTGTCATCGGCTACCACGGCGCATCGGGCGCAGGCCGCGGCATCACCGGGTTTATCCCGAAAGATCCACTCGCCTTCGCGATCGGCACCACCGGCCTGCCGCTGATGGGCTTGACGACGCTCATTGCACTCTCTTCCAATCCAGCGATCTCCTTGGTCAGTTCAACACCGTTCCTTGTCCTGGCTGCGTGCATCGCCAAGGGCGGCTACAACGGATGCCGATTCGCGCGGGCACCATACCTCGCAGCCCAACTCGGCATCGGCCACACCTGCGCCGCGTGCAACTACGACCTCTCCGCCACGCCCAATTACCAACCCTGCCCCGAATGCGGCCACATGTACCGCCTCGCGCCCCCCGACTCGGCCACAAGTACAAACCAACCTCCGTACACCCCGCGAACGCCCAACCCACCAACATACAACCCACCAAACTGACAAACACACACCGCGCGATGACTCGGGTATTCCGGCGGTCCCCGCCGGCCCTTCCCTTTCCTACCCCCTCCTACCTGACTTTCGAGGCCGA
>CAZBXF010000298.1:0-3157 GCA_964495635.1 uncultured Phycisphaeraceae bacterium | reverse complement strand
CCCTTCGCGCCATCTCGCTCTCACGCTCAATCAGCTGGTTGAACCGCTCCCGCATGTTGAACGGCGCCACCAGCAGGTGATCAAACTTCTGCGTCGCCGCAAGCCCCGTCAGGAAGTTGAACAGGTTCACAAGGTCGCCCGTGATCTCCGGGTCCGCCGTCATGAGCCCCACATCCGTGTACAGCTGCGCCGTCTTGGGGTGGTAGTTGCCCGTGCCGATGTGCGCATAGCACCGCAGCCCCGAGCGCTCCTTCCGCACCACAAGGCTCGTCTTGCAGTGCGTCTTGAGCCCCATGACGCCATACGCCACGTGCACGCCCGCCTTCTCAAGCTGCCGCGCAAACCGCACGTTGCGGCTCTCATCAAACCGCGCCCGCAGCTCAACCAGACACGCCACCTGCTTCCCCGCCTCCGCCGCACGCATCAGGCTCTCGATGAACGGCGAGTCCGGCGTCGTGCGATACAGCGTCTGCTTGATCGTGAGCACATCCGGATCGTTCGCGGCCGAAGCGATGAACCGCTCCACACTCGCATTGAAGCTCTCGTACGGATGGTGCAGGAAGATGTCCTGCTTCCGGATCGCCCCAAAGAACGCCGCCGGTGACTTCGTGTCCCGCGCCGCCACCTCCGCCAGCCGCGACGGCACCACGCCCTTCCAAGGCTTGAACTTCAGGTCCGGCCGATCCAGGTCGCACAGCTCCGTCGCGCCCAGAATGTCCAGCCCCTTGGGCCGCTCATACACATCGTGCCCATCCAGATTCAGCTTGTCCCGCAGCCAGTGGATCAGCGCCGCGCTCGCCCCCTCCTCGATCTCCAGCCGCACGCACCGCGCAAACTTCCGCTGCTTGAGATCCGCCTCCACCGACTGCAAGAGGTTCGCCGTGTCAAGCTCATCCTTCTGGATGCCCGCCATGCGCGTGACGCGGAACGCCGTCTGCTCCCGGATCGGCATCCCCGGGAAAAGATCATCCAGGTTCTTCCGCACCACCTCCGGCAGCGACACAAACCGCGTCCGCTCACCCGGCAGCCGCACCAGCCGGCTGATCGCCGGCGGCAGCTTCACCCGTGCAAACAGCGCCGACTCGCCAACATCACCAAGGTCCAGCGATGCCGACTGCTTCCGACGCAGCGCCGCCCGTGGCGGCGGCGCCGGCATCGGCGATCGACCCGCCACCGACGCCATCACCGCCAGATTGTCCGAAAGATTCGAGATGAACGGAAACCGGTGCGTCGGATCCACCGCCAGCGGCGTCAGCGCCGGAAACACATGCTGCCGGTACCACTCATCCACCCACGTCCGGTCCTTCTCCGTCAGCGCGTCATACGCGACCATCTCAATCCCCGCCGCCATCAGCGCCGGGATCAGCCGCTTCGAAAACACCTCATGCTGCCGGTCCTGCAGGTCCCGCACCATCGCCCGGATCGCACTCAGCTGCTGCCGAGGCGTCAGCCCATCCGGCCCCGGCGCATCCACACCCGCATGGACCTGACGCTTGATCAGCCCCACACGCTTCATGTAGAACTCATCAAGGTTGCTCGTGAAGATCGACAGGAACCGCACCCGCTCCAGCAGCGGCACCCCATCATCCTCCGCCTGCGCCAGCACCCGCCGGTTGAACTCGAGCCACGAAAGATCGCGCGACAGAAACCGCGGCCCGTGCGCCGCACCACCCTCGCCGTCTCGATCCGCCGGCAGGCCCGACCCCTGCCCGGATCCTGCGCCGCCCTGAACTCCCGTACCCGCGTTGTGTCGTGACGTCGTCATTGGGACCCATGAATTCGCACGTCGCCGGGGCATCCTTGCTCGGCCACCCCATCTCGGTGCATCGGGTCAAAGGTAGCCTCCCCCGCCCACCCACCCCACCCCCTCCACCCCCCTCCACCATCACCCCCACCACCCCGCCCCTACCATCCGCCATGCTCGCTCAAGTCCCCCGCCGCACCATCCTCACCTGCCTCGCCCTCCTCCCGCTGGCGTCCCTTGCCGGCTGCTACGAGGAAACCGTCGCCGCCCGCGGCGTCGGCTCCTCGGGAATGGCCGTCCAGGAGTCCCGCCGCTCCAACACCGCCGCCGACCGCTGGTTCGACGACGTCACCGGCAACACCCCGCCCCGCCCCGAGCGCACTGGCGTCTTCCCCGGATCCGCATCAGAGCGAACCCTCCCCGATCGCCTCCGCTCAAAGTAACCCCGCCCGCCCCCCTCCCACCACTTTCCAGGCATCGGCACCAGCCCCGCCTGCGAACCTGACGCCAACACTCCTTCCACCTCTTCCACCTCACTCACCCCTCCCCCCCCCCACCCCCGCACCAGCCTCTGGAGCACCCGATGGGCATCGAAGCAGCACTCCCGGTCGACGGTTTCCTCACCACCCAGCTCCGCCACGTCATCAACTGGTCGCGGCGCTCCAGCCTCTGGCCCATGCCCTTCGCCACCGCCTGCTGCGGCATCGAACTCATGGCCACCGCCTGCTCGCGCTACGACCTCGCCCGCTTCGGCGCCGAAGTCATGCGCTTCTCCCCGCGCCAGGCCGACCTCCTCATCGTCGCCGGACGAATCGCCGTCAAGATGCTCCCAGTCCTCCAGCGCACCTACGAGCAGATGCCCGAGCCCAAGTGGGTCATCTCCATGGGCGCCTGCGCCAGCACCGGCGGCGTCTTCGACACCTACGCCGTCGTCCAGGGCTGCGACCAGTTCATCCCCGTCGACGTCTACGTCCCAGGCTGCCCCCCTCGCCCAGAGCAGCTCATCGAAGGCGTCATGGCCATCCAGCGCCACATCGACCAGGAAGGCATGCCCCCGCCCGGCGGCAAGCGAGTCCCCCTCGGCCTCGTCGTCCAACCCACCCACGTCCCAAGGCCCCAGCCCGTAGGCCTCACCGTCGGGATCTAACGCCAACAGCGCATTCCTCCAAAGCCGTCGGCGCAAGCCGACGGTCTTCGTTTCCAAACGCGGTGTTCTCGCTTCGCCAACCTTCTCCAACCTCCTTCTGCTCTTCTGCGAGTCCCCTCCCTTCTTCCTCCGTGCCCTCCGTGGTGAACCGGTCTTCGACACGTTGCGCCTTCCTCCGGCCCCAGTCCCAATCCCTTCTTCTCTGTCTTCCTCCCCAACCCTCCGTCTTCCTCTGCGTTCCGCATCCCTCCGCTCCCCTCCGCGCC
>CAZBXF010000297.1:0-3158 GCA_964495635.1 uncultured Phycisphaeraceae bacterium | reverse complement strand
CCCTCCGTCTTCCTCCGCGTTCCAAAAACCGCCCCACCGCGCGCAGATACGATCATCCATGAACGCCGTCGTCTGCACCCAGAAAGCCCTCCCCAACACCCCCGTCACGCCCAACATCCGCTTCGCCACCGACTGGCCAGACCCCGCCGCGCCCGGCCCCGGCCAGGCCCTCATCCGCACCCTCGCCAGCGCCTTCAACCAGATGGACCTCTGGGTCGGCCGCGGCGTTCCCGGCCTTGATCTCACCTACCCGCGCGTCAGCGGCTGCGACGCCTGCGGCATCGTCGAGGCCGTCGGCACAGGCGTCGACCCAGCCTGGATCGGCCAGCGCGTCATCGTCAACGCCGCCACACGCGTCCCCGAACGCGCCCGCCCCACCGACCCGCCCGGCTCCACGCTCGCGCCAAACTACGAGCTCATCGGCGAACACCACAACGGCATGCACGCGCAGAAGTTCCTCATCCCCGCCGACAACATGGCCGTCGTCTCCGCGAGCATCCCAGCCGAAACCGCCGCGGCCTTCGGCCTCTGCGCCCTGACCGCCTACTCCATGATCATCACCAAGGGCCAGCTCCGCCCCGGCCAGTCCGTCCTCATCACCGGCATCGGTGGCGGCGTCGCCACCGCCGCCCTCTCGATCGCACGCTGGATGGCCTGCCCAGCAATCGTCACCAGCCGCCACCAGTGGAAGCTCGACCGCGCCAAAGAACTCGGCGCTTCACACGGCATCCTCGATACAGGCCAGGACTGGTCCCGCGAAGTCCGCACCTGGTCCAGCAAGCGCGGCGTCGACATGGCCATCGACTCCTCAGGAAAAGCAACACACCTGAACTGCATCAAAAGCCTCGCCCGAGGCGGCGCCTACGTCACCCCCGGCTGCACCAGCGGCCCCGACGCCACCACCGACCTCGCCAGAGTCTTCTGGAACCAGCTCCGACTCCTCGGCTCCACCATGGGCACCAACAACGAGTTCCGCGAAGTCGCCGCCCTCTTCAACGCCAACCAACTCGCCCCAGCAGTCGACCACATCTACGAAGCCAAAGACGCCGCCAAGGCCTACGCCCGCCTCGAAAGCGCCGACCAGTTCGGCAAGATCGTCCTGAAGTGGGAGTGACCTCCCGGGTGGCCCGCCCCTCCGCGGCGGGTTTCTGAAGCCTTCCCCAAGCCGCCCCGGATCACGCAGCACACCAAGCCACGACGAGAACCACCCTTACGGCGAGAACACGCGATGACTCCCGACAGCATCGACGCCGCCGAACGCGCGCTCAAGCAGTTGCTTCGCGCAGACAAAGACCTCCTCGACTCGATGAGCCATGCCACGCAGCGCCTCGGTGACGATTGGCACCATCGCCTCGCCGCCGTCGACTGGTCTTCGGACCTGCGTGAGTTTGAGCGCTGGGTGCAGTCATGGAGCACACAGGCCCCGGTCCCCTCCGATGCCGAAGCGCTCTGGTTCGAGGTCCCCGACATCGGCTGGAATCCGGCGACAACGATGGTCTCCGCACACCCATGGTTCAACCGCCGTTCCGCGGCGGATCTCGGCGACCCCATCGACTGGGCAGCCTCCAAGACGAACCTCCTGCTCCCGCAGCTCGATCGACTCCGACTCCTCGACCACCACGACGATGACTCCGAGCCAATCAACGCCGAGGCCGGACCGATGCGGACCGTGGAACTTTGCCTCATCGGATCGCTCGTGCGCCACGCGCTCGCGCGTCACGCCAGCACACTCCTCGTCTCACATCCCCGCCCGATCGCCATCTTCGCAGGCTGGCACGACGGCAGCCTCTACCCGCTCGGAACGCTCTCGACGCTCGGTTGGAACAATCGCGTTGCTTCTCGAGCAGGGCCGATCCCAACACCCGCGGCGAGCCTCGATCCCGAATCTTCAGCCTTCAGCGTCCGCGACTACCTCCGCACCAAGCCCGACCTCCACGCCCGCAACGCACGCGGCCTCACACCACTCCACCAGACGCGCGTGTGGGCCACCGCCTCAACCCTCCGCGCCCTGATCGACGCCGGCGCCGACGTGAACGCGCGCCTTCCCGATGGTTCGACGATACTCAGTGGCGCCTTCTCGTGGGACCTTCCCTTGCTGCGCTTTCTGCTCGATCGCGGCTGCGATGCGACCGCGCTCGATGAGCTCGGTCGCTCCACGCTCGATATCGAGATCGGTGCCTTCTGCGTCACCGTTACTCACCTCCGCCTGCTCTTCGAGCATGGTGCCCGCTTCTCACGCTCACGCAAAGACGGGCTCAACGCGTTCCACGAGATGATCGAAACCGGCGGCATCGAGAGTCCCTTCGTCAAGCGCTTCGACCTGCTCCTCGACTGGGCACTCGGCCACGGCCTGACGATCCACGACCGTGACGACAACGGCTGGAGCCCGCTCTGGATCAGCCTTGGCTACGCGGCCGAAGAGTTCGGCAGGCACATCGGCGACGCGAACCTCGGAACCGATGGCCGCTGCTGGCAGCCCCCTCCCAAGAACTCAGGCTACCTGCATGTCGTCAGCGAAATCCTCCGCCGCGGCGCTGATCCGAACGAAGTCGCGCCCAGCAACCCCAGCGGCAAACTCCCTGGGCCCGGCGCCCCACTGATCCCGCCGGGCGGCACGCCACTGATGCTCCGACGCTACGACTCATTGGTCGCAATCAAGGCACTGCTCGCCGCCGGCGCAGATCCAACCGCACGCTCCTCCGAAGGACGAACCGCACTGGACTACGCGCAAGCCGCGGCCGCAGAACCACCCACCCCCTGGAACGCCAAGGCACCCGCGGCGGTGAAACTACTCGCCGAGGCAATCCGCAAGAGGTGAGATCGCGTCAGAGAATCAACGTCCTATCGAAGTCCTCGGCTCTGCGAGGACTTCGATGCTCTTCCGCACTCGCCGCGCCGCGAACCCGCACACGACCCACGCAAACTCAGCTCCGATCCTGCAGGCCGAAGGCCTGACCGTCAATAGCCGGGGCGTGGAGGAGCAAGCGCAGCGAAGCGACGACACCCCCGGTCGTCGCGCCCGCACACCCGCAACCCCGAAGGGCAACGCCGTGCACTCAAGCAACTCGCTTCCTGGGCTTTCGCGCCATGCGGCGACGTGGCCTTCGCCCCTTGGGCGCTCGGTCGTTGCGAGTGGCTTCAGCCACTCGGCGAGGGCT
>CAZBXF010000296.1:0-3215 GCA_964495635.1 uncultured Phycisphaeraceae bacterium | reverse complement strand
ATCGTATACCAGCTCTGGAAGCTCAACTACAAACCGGCCACTAACTCAACATTCCTACAGGAGCTTCAACCCAATGGCAACCACACCACTCGCGTCACCAGGTCACTCAGCAATCAAACTCAAGAGTCCCCCGTCGTCCGAAACTTTTCACGACCGGGAGGGGAGTACCTTAGCAACAGCACATGGATGTGGGCCTATGAAGACCTACGGCGCTGGCGCTGCCTGGGCGTCCGCCGCACTGGCTGCTGTAGTAGGCGCGGATGAGGCGGCCCTGGCTGGTGAGGACCTGGCCGCGCGTGTTGCGTACGGCCTCGTTGGGGATTGGGCTGCGAGTCACGCCGCCGAAGACCTGGTCGCTCTCGGTGTCCTCGACGTCCCAGGGGCGGTTCTCGACGCGGGCGCGGTTGCGCTCATGGATGGCGTAGGTCCGGGCGGCGACGGCCTGGGCCTCGTTGGTCTGGCGTGGCCAGTTGGGGAAGAGCTCATGGCTGAGCACGCCCGGGAGGTATGACTCGATCGGCATCACGACCACGACGTCCATCTGCGTGGGATCGTCGTTCCAGCGCGGCTTGATCTGGACGAAGCCCGGGTAGCTGGCGTTTTCCATGCGGAGCGGGCTGCCGCCGGTTCCTTCGGTGCGTCCGTCCGTGGAGAGCACCTCGATCTGCGTTCCGGCTGCGAAGGTGGTGATCTCGCCGCGGCCGTCGGCCACGCGAACGCCGGCGGGACCGGTCGTGATCTTGATGGGCGTGCCGAGCGTGGCGGGGCGCGAGCCCGAACCTGTTCCGGCGACGCGCACGACGACGGTGGCGGGGCCGGAGATTTCCTTCTCGCGTGTGCCGGCGGTGATGCGGACGCGGATGTCGGGCTCTGCGGTGATGCTCGAGACGGGCGGGCCGATGGTGGAGGCGTTGGCGGCGGGGCCATCGCCCTTGACGCCGTCGGCCGCCTTGGAGAGATCGCTCCGAAGGCCCTTCACCGTTTCGCAGCCCGCGAAGGCGGCGAGGAGTCCGGCGACAAAGGCGAGTCCGCACCAGCGCCCGAGGCTGCCTGTGCCGGGAGCGTTACCGATCGAGACATGATCCATCCGCATGCAAGCTCACTTTCATCGCGCGACCTGCGCGAAACTGTCACCTGAAGTCCCCGCCACCGACCGCCGACCGTGTCCTGCTGCCAGCCCTCGTGCATCCGGGGCCTGCCCTTGCGGCCTGTGCACACCGTGGATCGACGCCGACCCGGCCGCCTGGGGACCTCGCTATGCTGTGCGAGTACCGAACAGGTCCCTCAATCACCTCTCTGCTCTCCGCACAGGCACCTTCCCATGCACCATGCCGCAGACTCCACAACCACGCGCCGGGCCCTTGCAGGACCGGGGCCGGCTCGATCACGCCGCACACCAGCATTCCGGTTGGTTGCGGCCGCGCTCTCGTCGGCCGCGGCGCTCATGACTATCGGCTGCGCCTCTGCGCCGCCTCCACCGGTCGTGGAGGCGACTGCGTATCAGGGTCCTCCGGTGGCGATGGGCTCGAAGAACGGGGAGCACGTGGCGATCATTTCGGCTCCGACGCCGGGGTGGGTCCCGAGCCTGGACCGTGTGATGGATGGTCCGGGGGCTCGGCAGGTGTTCATCTCGCTGCGGGAGCCGAACCCCGCGTTCCTGCGGGCGCAGGTGACGGTGGATCAGCATGTCGCGACGACGGTGCCGACGCGCGAGGGCGTCCGGGTGCACGTCCGGACGCTGCGGTGGGATCAGGAGGATCTGGAGGACGTGCCGTACGTGGTTGCGGCAAGCGCGGCGGCGATGACGCTGGATGCTCCCGGCGGGGCAGCGCCGGCGCCCGCGGGGCCGGGTCCGGAGACGCGCTGACGGCTGACCAGGGAGGGACGCATGGAGCAGCACGAACGAGCAGCGGCGCCCGCGGCGGCGCAGGGCCCGAGCGATGACGATGGGCTTGTGGGCATGATCCGCCTCACGATGGCGCCGGGGCTGGGGCCGGTGCTGATCGAGCGGCTGCTTGCGAAGTTCGGGAGTCCGTCGCGCGTGTGCGAGGCTTCGCAGGCGGAGCTGCGGGTGGTTGAGGGGATCGGGCCCGGGCGGGCGCGGGCGTTCGTGGAGTCCTTCGCGGCGTCGAGGCCGGCGGCGATCGCCGAGATCGCGCGGGCGACGCAGATGGGGGTCCAGATCGTCGCGAAGGGCGGGGCGGGCTACCCGGACCTTCTGTCGCCGCTGCCGGACGCGCCGGCGATCCTGTACATCCGCGGGGAGATCCGGTCGGCGGAGCTTGATCGGTACTGTGTTGCGATGGTGGGCAGCCGCGCGTGCACGAGCTATGGGCTTGAGCAGTCGCGCCGGTTTGCCGGGTTCCTTGGGCGTGCTGGGATGACGATCGTGTCGGGCGGCGCGCGCGGGATCGACTCTGCGGCACATCGGGCGGCGCTGGATGCGGGCGGGCGGACGATCGCGGTGCTCGGGTGCGGGCTTGCGAAGTGCTACCCGCCGGAGAACGAGGCTCTGTTTGCGGACATCGCGCGGGCGGGAGCGGTGGTCTCCGAGCTTCCGCTCGACACGCCGCCGAATGCGGAGAACTTCCCGGCGCGCAACCGCATCATCTCCGGGCTTTCGCTGGGAGTGCTCGTGATCGAGGCTGGACTGAAGTCTGGCGCTTTGATCACGGCGCGGCAGGCGGCGGAGGATCATGGGCGCGATGTGATGGCGCTGCCGGGGCGCGTGGACTCCAAGGCGAGCGAGGGGAGTCTGGAACTGCTGAAGAGCGGCGGCGCGGCGCTCGTCACGGATCCGGCGGATGTGCTCGCCTGCCTCGAGTCGGCGGCGCGGCACGTGGCACGCGGGACGCACGCCGCGCGGTACGTGCCGGCGCCCGCGAGCGTGGATCAGGGCGAGTCGGGCTCACTCTTTGCCGGCGGTCCGGGCGGTTCGGGAGGGGCGGCGACGACGAGCGTCTCGCCTGTGTTTGATGATCCGCTGGGAACGCAGATCCTTGAGGCACTGGACACGCCACGCACTGCGGAGGATCTGGCGCGGAGGCTGGGCATCGAGATGCCGCGGCTGCGGGCACATCTCACGCTGATGGAGATGCGGCGGCAGGTGGTGAGGAAGGGCTCGAGCATCGACCGGGCGTAGGTTGTCGCTGCTGGGTGTGTGCGCTTGCCGGGGGGTGTGGAAGTGGAAGTTGCTTCACGATGCCGGGCCGGCG
>CAZBXF010000295.1:0-3224 GCA_964495635.1 uncultured Phycisphaeraceae bacterium | reverse complement strand
CCACGTGCCCTTCGACCAGATCGAGTTCAACATGAAGCTGCAGCGCCGCCTCTGCCACGGCGCGCCGTTCTACGTGCTTGGCCCGCTCGTCACCGACATCTTCCCGGGCTACGACCACATCACGAGCTGCATCGGCGCGACCGCCGCCGGCTACCACGGCGCGAGCATGCTCTGCTACGTCACGCCGAAGGAGCACCTCGGCCTGCCGAAGAAGGACGACGTGAAGCAGGGCTGCATCGCCTACAAGATCGCCGCCCACGCGGCCGACGTGGCACTCGGCATCCCCGGCACGCGCGACCGCGACGACGAACTCACCAAGGCCCGCGCCGCCCTCAACTGGGAGAAGCACTTCGACCTCTCCTTCGACCCCGACACCGCCCGCGCCTACCACGACGAAGACCTCGACGTCGACACCGACTTCTGCGCCATGTGCGGCCACGACTGGTGCAGCGTCCGCATCAGCAAGGAAATCCAGGAGTTCATGAGCGGCAAGGCCGAGGGCTACGAACGCATCGGCGCCAACGGCAAGCTCGGCGGAGCCATCAAGTCCGCCGCCTTGACGCCCGAACAGCAGGAAATCCTCGCCAAGCGCGGCGTCCTCTCGCCAGACGAAATCCACAAGCTCGCGAACAAGACCAAGAAGGCGGTGGGCGCCGAAAAGTCTGGCGACAAGGCCGCATGCCACAGCGACTACGTCGACCCCGACACCGCCAAGCAGCTCCACAAGGAGAAGACCGGTGCGGTGCTGATGCAGGTCGACGTGCGCCCGGCGCTGGGAATTGCAAAGAGCGACCGGATCATCTAGCGATGTCGGCGGCGTCATCTCCATCTCCAGAGCTGACGCCCGTGGAGGATGCGCGATGCCACTACCGGCCAGATACGCAAAGTTGCCCAAGGATGCCAGAGCGAAGAAGCTCCGAGCGCTCGTGAAGCAGAGGCTCGACGCAGCCGCGCCGCGCCTCATCACGAAGCTCACAAAGCTCGCCTCGGCAAAGTTCCCCGCCGATGCATCGCTCCTTGGCTTCGAGCTCGAGCTCGCCAGCACGAACTCATACGCCCCGATCGCGTGGTGCATCTCCAAGGACGGCGAGCAGCTTGGGTTTGCGTCCGAGGGCGGAGATGGCGAGGGCGGCGCACCGAGCTGGAAACCGCCCGTGCCCTTCTACCAGCCCATCATGAAGCCAGTGAAGGTCGCCACGCCCGCCATCCTCAAGGCGGCGAAAATCAAGGATGATGAGTGGAGCTACTACACCATCATCGAAGCCGAGTGCCTCGAATTCACCCGCGCATGCTGGCACAAGGCCGGTGGCAAGAAGTGCACCCTACGCACCATCGCGCAGGAGCACGACGCGGGTGTATCACTGGACCTCAAGACCGGGAAGTGGAGAAAGCAGTGAAGGCCGCCGCTGGGGATAGCGATGGAGGATCGGGTGGCATGAGTCCGTAGCACCGGCCTCCCGGCGTGTGTAGACCAACATGAGCGACCACTGCCAGTCCATCGTCAACATCGACGTTGCTCCACAAGCCGCCGCCGCGGCTGCGGAGCACCTGCGCGAATGGCTGCTTCGCACTGGCGCCATCGACAAGAACACCGGAGACAACGTTCTCAGCACCGCCCATGGCCACTTCCCAGGCCCAAACATCGACCGGTGCTTCGATGGTGTTCCCCACGAGACCGTCGCTCAGATATCCACCTTTGCTGTCTGTGGTGTTGCGCTGACGGTCGGCCGCGCAGTCTTCGATACCGGCAGCAACGGGATCGAGCTCGTCTGCGACGCCTGCGATGCTCGGCTCGCGAACGAACCCGCGTACTTCGATGCGGTCGATGCCTGGGCCGCGGGCAATGACGACGTCGCCTATGCCTGCCCTCGTTGCGGCCACACTCAGCCCGTAAAGCACTGGAATGGCCCCTTCGTCTTCGGACTCGGCTGCATGGCTGCGGAGTTCTACAACTGGCCGCCACTGAGCACACGCTTCGTTGATTCCCTGGCTGAAGTGCTCGGCCATCGCGTTCGCGTTGTGAGGCGACGCATCTGACCGCCCAAGTTCGTATGCTCGCGTCACGCCCGCCCGATCCAGCACCCAGCAGCCCCAGCACATGCCCCGCACCCCGCGCCAACGCCCCACCAACTCCTCCTCCAAACGCAGCAGCCCCAGCACGCTCAAGCAGCTCCTCCGCCTCCTCCTCGCCATCATCGTCGCAGCCTTCACCCTCCTCCGCTGGCTCCGCGGCCGCTCCGCCCCTGCCTCCACTCGATCTCCCGCCTCAACCCAGCCCGGCACCATCGCCCGCCTCTTCCGCGAGCAGCGCTCCGACACCTGGGTCGAGACGCGCGGCGTCGTCGAACGCCTCCTCCCCGACGACCTCGACACCCACGACGGCTCCGACACCCACCAACGCCTCATCCTCCGCACCGACGACGGCATCAGCATCCTCGTCGCCCACAACATCTGCACCAGCGACCGCGTCCCCGCCAAGCCCGGCGACCGCCTCACCCTCCGAGGCGAATACGAATGGACCGAAAAGGGCGGCACCCTCCACTTCACCCACAAACCCAAGTTCGCAACACGAGACGCCAGCCGCGCAGGCTGGATCGATCACGCGGGAAGAAGATACGAATAAGCCAACACCGCCGCGCGGGCTTCCGCTACACTCCGCGTCACTCGGAGGTAGACCATGCTCGCACGAATCAAGTGGTACTACATGAACATCGGTCCGAAGGAGGTCCTTCGCTCCTGCCTGATGCCACTCGTCGTGCTGGGCCTTGTAGTGCTCAACGGCACTCCGGTCTTTGCCCTCATGACACTGGGTGCAATGGTCGTCGGCTTCTTCGCCACTGCTCCATTTTCGGGGCTTATCTTCGAAAAGTGGGACCAGCTCCAGCGCGTGCAGACCTTCATGCGGTACCTCACGCTCGCGGCCGCGGTGCTCATCATCGCGAAGATCCTCCCGCCCACGCTCCTCACACTCGCCATCCTGATCCTCGTCATCAGCGTCATGCACGGCATCAACTTCTGGGGCGCCTCCCACCCCAACATGCTCACAGAGCGCGGCGTCAAAGAGCTCCGAAAACAAGCCTCCAAGCCCGGCTCCGACGCTCGCCCGCTCGTCTTCATCGAGACCTCCAAGCTCGCGCCACAGCGCCCAAGCACCCACTCGGGCTCAAAGCTCCGCTAGCCCCATGGCCAAAGCTCCGCCCATCACCCCCACCCCCACCCCCACC
>CAZBXF010000294.1:0-3254 GCA_964495635.1 uncultured Phycisphaeraceae bacterium | reverse complement strand
CTCTCTGACTCTCCGACACCGATCCCTGACCCGGGATCGGCGTTCGTTTTTGGACCGCCTCGTGGCCGGTGTCTTCTCACTTCAGACCCAGGGCGCGAAAAAAACCTCCAAGCACTGCAAGATCCCGCCCCCAGCGCGCAAGTCATCGTGTCCCGCACGCCTCGCACCACGGGGCACACAGAAAACACCAAGCCTGTGCACGTCGCTCAGGCAGCCGAACAAGTCTGACCCGTCCCAACCCAAGGAGCCTCCCATGAACCGCATCGCGCTCGCCGTTTCCTTCGCGTCCCTCGCCGCCGCCGCCTCATCCGCCCACGCCGTTGTCTCCTTCTTCGACGGTGTCTTCAACAACAGCGACTGGACCCTCAACGTGTTCACCAACGCAAGCGGTGTCGGCAGCACTTCGAACGGTCTTCAGTTCCTCACCGGCGGCAATCCCAACGAGTACCGCCGCATCCGCAACCAGCTCATCGTCGGCAGCGCCGGCAACGGCGGCGTCATCGGCTTCCACATGAACGTGACCGCCTTCTACACCCCAAGCTCGCAGGGCGCGATCACCAGCATCAACTACAGCGAAGACTCGATCAACTTCGTCAATCAGGGCGGCAACGGCCAGGGCAGCGGCCTCGCGATCCTCCAGAACGGGATCTACTACCGCCAGCAGAGCCCCATCCTCGTGATGCCGTACTCGGGCTTCTCCAGCTGGGCCCCCAACGCCGCCTCCGGCCTCACGGCCGCGAGCTTCGCTGAGGTTACTCCCGCCGGCATCATCATCCCCACCAGCAACCCCGACTTCTCCGCCAGCGGCACCATCATGCAACTGGGCTTCTGGCGCGGCAACTCTGCCAACCAGAACATCAATACTGAGTGCGGCATCGACAACTGGCACGTCGACATCATCCCCGCACCGGGTGCCACCGCCCTCCTCGGACTCGGCGGCCTTGTCGCCCTTCGCCGCCGCCGCTAGGGCCAACCCACCACTCCGATCTTCCGTTTCTCTTCTCGCCGTCCTTTGTGATTCTGAGTCCTCGCATTCATTCCCAAGCTCCTGGGTATCCGGGGCGGGCCATCTGGCCCGCCCCGGGTCTTTTCTCGCATTGCACTCTGTTCCAATCCGGTGCTAGATTCGGCCGCGGTGTCCGGCCTAGCGTTGCCTCGTACTTTCTATGGGAATCACACGGTGAGTCAGTTCGTTCCGCCGCCAGCCGCAGAAGGCGCTCTTCGCAAGCCGATCGACGGCGCGGCGCTCCGCGAGCCGGATCCCCTCCGTCGTCTGCACACGATCTTCGAGGTCATGGCCGATGGCGTCGCGATCCACGACCCCACGGGTGCCATCATCCAGTGCAATCCCGCCGCAGAGCGCATCCTGGGACTGACTTCCGATGAGATCCTCGGCCGCGTGGCCCGCGATCCCATGTGGCGCCTCATCGACACCAACCACCGACCTCTGCCGCCCGACCTCATCCCATCGGAGATCACCCGCCGCACCGGGCGTCCGGTCCGCGGCATGATCCTGGGGGTTCAGGTCTCCAGCGGCGCTCCGCGCTGGCTCTCGGTCAACACCGAGCCGATCTGCGCTACCGATCAGCTCAACCCGTACGTCGTTGCGAGCTTCACCGACGTGACCGAGCAGCGCGAGACCGAGGCTCGCCTCCTTGCAAGCCAGCACTTCTTCGACGCCGTCAGCCGCGCAACCCCGAACTGCTTCTACATCTTCGACCTGCGAACCGGCAGCGCCGACTACACCAACCGCTCGCTCATGCAGGACCTCGGCTATGGCCCGGACGCCCACACGACCCTGGCGGGATTCGTTCAGATCCTCCATCCCGATGATCGGCCCGGCGTCGCGCAGCTTCACTCCCGCTGGAACTCTGTCGGAGATGGCGAGGTGCTCGAGGCCGAGTGGCGCGTTCGCCACGCGGATGGCACCTACCGCTGGTTCCTCTCTCGCGAGACCCCCTTCGAGCGCGACGCCGCCGGGAAGGTCATCCGCTGCGTCGGGACCATCCAGGACATCACCGCCCGGCGTGATCTCGAAGAGCGACTCCGCCACAACCAGAAGATGGAGGCAGTCGGGCGCCTGGCCGGAGGTGTCGCTCACGACTTCAACAACTTCCTCACCGTCATGAACGGTCACGCCTCCCTGCTGGCCTCGCGCCTGCCGCCCGGACGCGACCGCGACGCCGCCATCCAGATTCTCGACGCTGGCCAGCGTGCCGCTGCCGTGACGAGCCAGCTCCTCACGCTCGGCCGTCGCTCCATGGCTGCGCCGAGCGTCATCGACCTCGGCCGCATGCTCGCCGGATCACGCCAGCTCATCGCCGGGATGCTCGGCGAGAACATCGAGCTCACGATCGACGCGCCCTCCGGCTGCGACATCCGCATCGACGAGACCAACCTCAACCAGATCATCATGAACCTCGTCGTGAACGCGCGCGACGCCATGCCGGAGGGTGGCCGGCTCCACATCCGCGCCTTCCGTCGTTCTGGGTGCTCGCCCGCGCACGCCCCAGGCCCGCTCCAGCCGGGCCCCCTCTGCGATGGCACCTGCGTCTGTGTCACTCTGTCCGACACGGGCCACGGCATGCCGGCGGATGTCCTGCAGCGCGCCTTCGAGCCCTTCTTCACGACCAAGGGGCTCGGCAAGGGAACCGGCCTCGGACTCTCCCTCGTCGACAGCCTTGTCAGGCAGGCCGGTGGCAGCGTTCACGCTACCAGCGAAGTCGGCGGCGGCACCACCTTCACGCTCCGGTTCCCCCTTGTTGCGCAGGATCCTCTTCCGGCGGACGTCCTCGACACGTGCGCCGGGCAGCGCACGCGCGCACACATCCTGCTCGTCGAGGACGATGCCTCGGTTCGCGAGCTCATCCGATCGATGCTCGCCGCGGCCGGGCACCGCGTTCTCGTTGCTGCGGGCGGGGCTGAGGCCCTGGAACTCCTCGACCGCGCCGCTGAGCCCGTCGACCTCATCCTGGCCGACATCTCGATGCCCGGGATGGGAGGCCGCGAGGTCGCTGCCGAAGCCACACGACGCCGGCCCGACCTCAAGGTCGTCTTCATGAGCGGCTACACGGACGATCCGATCATCCGCGACGGCGTCAGCTCTTCCAACCTCTGCTTCCTGCAGAAACCCTTCCTTACCGAAGCGCTCCTCCAGAAGATTGCCGAAGCCCTCGGCCGCTGAAACCGAAAGTGGGGCCGGCCTCCCGGCCGGTCCCGCGCTTGGATGCTGCGGCCACCCCGCGGCCGGCGAC
>CAZBXF010000293.1:0-3255 GCA_964495635.1 uncultured Phycisphaeraceae bacterium | reverse complement strand
GGAGACATCTGGGGCACGGCTGGGCGTGGCGTGGTGTGGGCTCTGGTGGGCTCCGCTTCGTGAATCTGCCGGGCGTGCCGCAACGGAACCGAACCATCATGACTACTCAGGCCAGCACGCCCGCCGCAAGCTCCATCGGCCATGCCAGCGGCACCAACGGCTCGCACCACACGCCCGCCTCCCCCTCCTCGCCCATGGCCGCGGCGTCGATCCTGAATCCTTCTGACACGTTCTGGCACCGGCACATCGCCCCCAGCGAGGCTGAGATCGCGGAGATGCTCGAACTGCTCGGGTGCACCTCGCTGGAGCAGCTGACGGAGCAGACCGTGCCGGCGTCGATTCGGCTGCCCAAGCCCATGCGCCTCGCGGGCCTGGGTGAGCAGCAGAAGGGTGAGCATGAGCTGCTGCGCGAGCTGAAGGCGATGGCCTCGCAGAACCAGATCTTCCGGTCGTTCATCGGGATGGGGTACTACGGCACGATCACGCCGGGCGTGATCCTCCGCAACATTCTTGAGAACCCGGGCTGGTACACGCAGTACACGCCGTATCAGGCCGAGATCGCGCAGGGGCGGCTTGAGGCGCTGCTGAACTTCCAGACGATGGTCGCGGACCTGACGGGGCTGCCTCTGGCGGGCGCGAGCCTGCTGGATGAGGGGACGGCGGCGGGCGAGGCGATGACGATGTGCTACGCCATCTCCGACCACTCGCGGGCGACGTTCATCGCGGCGAGCGATGTCCATCCGCAGACGCTGGGCGTGCTGAAGACGCGGGCGGACGGGCTGGGCATGAAGCTCGTGATTGCTGATCCTGAGAAGATCACGCCCGATGCCTCGACGTGCGGCATTCTGCTGCAGTATCCCAACACCAGCGGCGGGCTCGGCTCGATCGCGGCCCACGAGGCGCTGGCGAAGAAGGCCAAGGAGGCCGGCGCGCTGGTGGTGGTGGCGACGGACCTGCTGGCGCTGACGCTGATCAAGCCGCCGGGCGAGTGGGGCGCGGACATCGCGGTTGGTTGTGCGCAGCGGTTTGGCGTGCCGATGGGCTTTGGCGGCCCGCACGCGGCGTTCATCGCGACCAGCGAGACGCATGTGCGCAAGATGCCGGGGCGGATCATCGGCGTCTCGCGCGACAGCCAGGGCAACCCGGCGTATCGCATGGCGATCCAGACGCGCGAGCAGCACATCCGGCGCGAGAAGGCGACGAGCAACATCTGCACGGCGCAGGCGCTGCTGGCGATCATCGCGGGCATGTACGGCGTCTATCACGGGCCGGGCGGGCTGCGGCGCATCGCGCTGCGGACGCACACGTTTGCGGAGGTTGTCCGCAGCGGCCTGAAGAAGCTGGGCCTTGCGGTGCAGGATGGGCCGATCTTCGACACGATCCGCGTGAACCTGGGGAGCCATGCCAGCGCGCAGCGGCTGCTGGAGGCGGCGCGGGCACGGCGCATGAACCTGCGCGACTTCTGCGATGGCAGCGTCGGGATCTCCTGCGACGAGACGACCACGCGTGAGGATGTGCAGGCGCTGTTTGAGGTCTTTGCGGGCGAGCCGGTGGCGTTCAATGCCAACGCGCTGCTCGCGACGGTGCAGGGTGAGGCTGGTTCGTCCGGCCTGGCTGGGCACGCGCGCCAGAGCGGGTACATGACGCACCCGGTCTTCAACAGCCACCACAGCGAGCACGAGATGCTCCGCTACATCTTCAAGCTCATGGGGCGCGACCTTTCGCTCTGCCACAGCATGATCCCGCTGGGCTCGTGCACCATGAAGCTCAACGCCACCAGCGAGATGATCCCGGTGACGTGGGCGGAGTTCGGGCAGATCCATCCCTTCGCGCCCGCCGACCAGAGCAAGGGATACCAGAAGCTCTTCAAGGATCTTGAGAGCTGGCTGAGCGAGGTTACCGGCTTCGCGGCGGTCAGCCTGCAGCCCAACGCCGGCGCGCAGGGCGAGTACACGGGGCTCATGGTGATCCGGGCGTATCTGGCGAGCATCGGCCAGGCTCATCGCACCGTGTGCCTGATCCCGGAGAGCGCGCACGGCACCAATCCCGCGTCGGCGGTGGTTGCGGGTTTCGAGGTCGTCGGCGTCAAGAACGACGCCGCGGGCAATGTGGACATGACTGACCTTCGCGCGAAGATCGCGGCCCACAAGGACAAGCTTGGCGCGCTGATGGTGACGTACCCATCCACCTACGGCGTCTTCGAGGAGGACATCCGCGAGATCTGCACGCTTGTCCATCAGGCTGGCGGGCAGGTCTATATGGATGGCGCCAACATGAACGCGCAGGTCGGGCTTACGAGCCCGGGCTTCATCGGCGCGGACGTGTGCCACCTCAACCTGCACAAGACCTTCTGCATTCCGCACGGCGGCGGCGGGCCGGGCATGGGCCCGATCGGCGTTGCGGCCCACCTTGCACCGTTCCTTCCGGGGCATCCTGTGAGCCGTCCGTTCTTTGAGGGGAAGACGGGCGCGCAGGCGATCGGCCCGGTTTCGGCCGCGCCGTATGGCTCGCCGAGCATCCTCACGATCTCGTGGGTCTACATCGCGCTGATGGGGGCCGCGGGCCTTCGGAAGGCGACGCAGGTTGCGATCCTGAACGCGAACTACATGGCCAAGCGGCTTGAGGGGCACTACACGATCCTGTTCAAGGGCGGGAAGGGTCGCGTGGCGCACGAGTTCATCATTGATTGCCGCGGCTTTGAGAAGAGCGCGGGGATCAAGGTGGATGACATCGCCAAGCGTCTGCAGGACTACTCGTTCCACGGGCCGACGATGTCGTGGCCCGTGCCGGGCACGCTCATGCTCGAGCCCACCGAGAGCGAGCCCAAGCCCGAGCTTGATCGCCTGTGCGATGCGCTGATCGCGATCCGCGAGGAGATCCGCGCCATCGAGAATGGCACGATGGACAAGGCCGACAACCCGCTCAAGAACGCCCCGCACACCATGGGCATGGTGACGGCCACGGAGTGGAAGCACCCGTACACGCGCGAGCAGGCGGCGTACCCGGCCCGCTGGCTGCGCGACAGCAAGTTCTGGCCGCATGTCGGGCGCGTGGATAATCCGTACGGCGACCGGAACCTGGTGTGCAGCTGCCCGCCGATGGCGGAGTATGCGGCGAGGTAGGCACTGGGGTCGGAGGAGAAGTGGTCGAGTGGTCGAGTGGTCGAGTGGTCGAGTGGTCAAGTGGTTGAGTGGCTTCGGACTTCACTCGACCACTTTGCCACTTGACCACTCGACCACTTTCTTTACGCGTGCG
>CAZBXF010000292.1:0-3329 GCA_964495635.1 uncultured Phycisphaeraceae bacterium | reverse complement strand
GTGCTCGGCGGTGATCCACTCGCTGAGGCCGCGTCTTTGCAGGACAACTCCCATCGCCGCGGCACCGACGACGTTCGGGATCGCGAAGGCGGCGAAGGACCAGATGCCAAAGTCACGGAGGAGGATTACCGGCAGCCACATGCCGATGCACCAGGTCCAGGAGCAGGCCAAGAACGCCGCCCATGAGAGGACGGGCCAGATGCGGAACGTGTTGGACACGGGCTCGGGCATGGGGCCGAGTGTAGCGGCTGATCGTCAGGACTTGCGCCCGAACTCCGAGCCCTTGCCGACGGCTCTGGTGTGGCCGTGCTTGGCCTTGAGGTGGAGCGTCGGTGTGAGGTGGAAGGTCGCGACGCAGCGGCCCACGCGGCGTTCCTTCTGGGCAAGCCGCGCGAGGACGGAGTCCTTCGAGCGTTTCTTCGCTACCGCCGCCGGGAGGAGGGCCTGCTGGACGACCTCCAGATCGAGGGTGATGTTGAACTCCTTGCCGGTGGCGACGAGTGCGAGGAGATCTTCGCGTGGCGTGATCTTGTAGACCGCCGGGCCGAAGCAGGGCCTGAGGAACCTGTAGGTGAGCTCCTTGCACACCAGGGTGTAGTCGCCGCCGGTGATGTTGAAGATGTACATGCCGCCGGCGATCTCGGCGTTGGCCAGGAGTGAGGCTCCGGCCATCGCGTTGTACCAGTTGCGGTTGAAGCGCCGGAATGGGAGCTCGGCGGTGAAGGTGCGCTCATCGACGCGCTTCATGCGGATGCCGCTCTTGAAGGCGTACGGGAGCCAGATCATGGAGCAGACGCGGTGCCAGAAGGTGTTGCGTGAAGAGAGGCGAGAGATGAAGGCCTCGAAGCGGTCCATGAGTGAGTAGCCGACGCGGGCGGCCCGGGTCGAGCCCGCGCTGCCGGCTGAGGACTCACTGGCTTCGATGATCGCGGCCTCGAGCTCAGCCTCGGGAGAGTCGGACTTGTCGACGTTGTCCGGACCTGAGGCGGCGTCGGGCGCACCGCCGGCTGTGAGCGCGCCGTTGGCCGCTGGAGTAGCAGGGGCCGGGGGCCCTTTCGGTGCTGGTTCAGTTGTGATCGCCGAGTCCGCCATCACGTCTCCGTCGTGCGGGCGACTGGTGGCGCCCGAAGTGTCAGTATGCTATGGGGGTCGGTTCGACTTGCGAGCCAGTCGTCGGAGCTTGCACGGTGTGTCCGGGAGAGCAGATCCGGTGCAGACGCGTGGAGCGGCCCGAAAGGTTGGTACCGCCCAGGTCTGGGTTTCGGCCCGACGGGGACCCTCGGGCGGCCCGGGAGGGATCATCCGCCCGTGACGGGGCTCGGGACGAGGTCGAACCAGCCCTTGCCATTCTCCCGGACGCGGAAGATGGGGTGCCCCGGTTCGTGATCAAGCACGAGGAGCCAGTCGCGTCGGGCGGCTTCGGTCAGGAACCAGTGACGCGTGACGGCGCTGGTGTAGGGCTCGACGTCGTAGGCGAGGCTGTACGCCGCGCCGGCGTGGGCGGCGGTGGGCATGACGTCGGGCGTGAAGACGACTGTCCGGCCTTCACGGTCTGTGAACATGACCGCTTGCTGGCCCCATGTGTGGCCGGGGGCGAGGAACACCTTGACCCCGGGCAGGGGCTCGCTGGTGCGCTGCTCGAGGCTGAGGGAGGGGAGCTCGTCGCGGCCGGGCGTCGAGCCAGTCACGAACGGGCGGGCGGAGTCAACCAGGAGGAGGCGGTCGCGCAGGGGCTCCAGGTGATCACGGAAGTAGGTGCGCGTCATGACGGAGCGGTTGGCGAGAGCGTCGGCCCACTCGCGCGACTGCGTCACGAGGCGGGCGTTGGGGAAGGTCAGCTTCACGCCGTGGTCGGGGCGGGCGCCAGCCATCCCCGAGGCGCTGCCGGTCCAGTCTGGAGTCTCGCCAGCGCGGCAGAGGCGGGTGAGGCCGCCGGCGTGGTCAAAGTGGAGGTGGGAGACGATGACGGCGTCGATGGACTCTGGCGGCGTGGAGGCCTCGGCGAGGGCGTCGGTGATGCTGCGGCGCTCCAGGTCGAAGATGTCGCGGCTCTTGTCGTCGAGCTTGTCGCCGGTTCCGGCCTCGATGAGGAAGCGCCGGTCGCCGCCGTCGAGCAGGAGGCAGTTGTGCTGCACCTGCATCCGGCCGCGGTCGTCGGTGGGGACGCTGCGGGACCAGACCACGCGGGGAATGAGGCCGAACATGGAACCGGCGTCGAGCTTGAAGGCGCCGGCACGCAGGAGCGTCCAGCCGTAGGCGGGCGGGTTGGTATGGGAGGTTGTCTCGGGCATGGCGGTAGTGTGGCCCGTGCCCCGCGGTTGTTCAAGCGTGAACCTGGGCTCGACCGTGATTTTGCGAACGGGGGCGGTATGGAGTTGGCAGATTTTTTAGTTTGCGCGTGCTGCACCACCAGTCTTGGTCCTTTGGGCCGGACTGGAGGCACCTGAGCTGACGCTGAGACTTGAGGACGATTGGGAGCCGCGCTGTGATCAGCGAGGGCTGTGATCGCGAGGGCTGAACATCACAGCACGGATGAGCGTGAACGAGGCGAGCAGGGCGTTTGCGAGTAGCAGAAGGCTGAGCACTCCTGAGAGCGTAATCGCGTACTCCCAGGCGCGGGGCTTCATCGCTGTTTGACTGAGCGCCAGGCCTGCGGCGTCGGCGCTGTATGTCTGTTCCGTCAGCCCGGGCAAGTTCAGTCGAAGCAGGGCTTCCCGATCGATCAGTCCCTGCTCGACGAGCTCACGCGCCATGAGATGGCTCTCTTCGCCGCGGTAGAGGATCCACATGAGCAGCATCAGGGAGAGGATGAGCGCAGCAATGGCGAGAACCGTGGACGCGACCACGGGTGCGATGCGGAGCGCGGCAGATGTCGAGGCCTGGTGCATTCGAGCGTCCTGCACCACCAGTCTCGGCCCTTTGGGCCGGACTGGTGGCACCGGAATTGTGCTTGGTTCTAGCCTCTTGCGGGGGTCAGCAATTGCTCGGGATTCTGCAGGAGGTTGATGACTTCGGCGAGGGCGAGGGCCGCGGCGGCGCCGTCGACGACTCGGTGGTCGCAGGCGAGGCTGAGCGGGAGGAGGAGGCCGACGCGGAAGGTGCCCTTGTGGACGACCATGCCCTCGCGGGCGCGGCCGACGGCGATGATGCCGGCCTCGGGATAGTTGATGACCGGGGTTGCGAAGCGGCCGGCATGGCTGCCGACGTTGCTGATGGTGAAGGTTGAGCCACTGAGCTGGTCGCGGCCGATGCTGCGGTTTCTGGCACCTTCGGCGATGGCGTTGATGGCGCGGCCGATCTCGAGGACGCCCAGACGGTCGGCGTCCTTG
>CAZBXF010000291.1:0-3336 GCA_964495635.1 uncultured Phycisphaeraceae bacterium | reverse complement strand
AGCCGAACATCATGCCCTGGTCGCCCGCGCCCTCGCGGTCGACGCCCATGGCGATGTCGTTGGACTGCTTGTTGAGGGCGACCATGACGCCGGCGGAGTCGGCGTCGAAGCGCATGTCGCCGGAGGTGTAGCCGATCTCGCGGACGGTCTCGCGGACGAGGTCGGGGATGCTGACGTAGGTGTTGGTGGTGATCTCGCCGGCGACGACGACGAGGCCTGTGCAGCAGAGGGTCTCGCAGGCGACGCGGCTGTAGGGGTCGTCGGCGAGCATGGCGTCGAGGACTGCGTCGGAGATCTGATCGGCGACTTTGTCTGGGTGGCCCATCGAGACCGACTCGGACGTGAAGAGCTGGGTACGCGCCATGTGAAGACGTCTCCTCTGTGGGCCTGTGGCCCGGGTGAATGTGCCAGCGGGTGCGGGCTTTGATGTCGGGACGGGGACTCAAGAGAGCGGGAAGGAGATGGTAGAAGTGCCGAATCGGTCGGGCGAGCATGAACCGCCGGGAGGGGGCGGGGCTGGCGCGTTCGCCGCTACAGCCCGGCCTTCACCCTCACCCCTCCCCACCTCCGCCCCTTGGCCCGTCCGCCGATGAAGCCCCCCCACTGCTGGCGTGCGGGGTGCGTGGAGGTGGTGGCGGGGTGTGGTGGGGTGGGGCGGGGTGTGGTGGGGGTTGGGCTGTGCCCCTACTCTGAGGGGAAGTTCGTCCGGCTGCGGCGAGGGCTCTGGTTTGGTGGGCGGGGGGCCTTTGGGGCGTGAGCGGGACGATCCACTTTGAGCGCTGATGTGTGTGAGGAGTTGAGAGGGGGGCGACCTTTCGCGGCCGCCGCGACGAGCGAGAACGGAGATTTCATGCAGAGCAAGCCCAGCCAGTCCGGACAGTCCCGTCATGCGGGTCATGCAGGTCATGCAGGTCATGCCCACAGCGCGACGCCGGTGATGGGGCAGATCAAGCCCGGGGCGGGGGAGCCGCGCGTGGTGATTCTGGGGGCTGGTCCGACGGGGCTTGGCGCTGGGTACCGGCTGAAGGAGCTTGGGTACCGGAACTTTGTGATCTATGACCGTCACGAGTATGTGGGCGGGCTGGCGCATTCGTTCACGGATGCGCAGGGGTTCACGTGGGACATTGGCGGGCACGTGATGTTCAGCCACTACACGTACTACGACCAGTGCTTCGAGAAGCTGATGGGGAGCGAGTTCACGCTGAACAACCGGGAGAGCTGGGTGCGGATGATGGACCGCTGGGTGCCGTATCCGTTCCAGAACAACATCCGGTATCTGCCGAAGGAGGCGACGTTCGAGTGCATGGCGGGGCTGATGAAGGCGCAGTCGGGGAAGGGGAAGATCAAGAGCCCGAAGGATGCGGCGAACTTCGGCGAGTTCATTGATGCGGTGTTCGGCGAGGGGATCGCGAAGCACTTCATGCGTCCGTACAACTTCAAGGTGTGGGCGTATCCGCCGGAGCGGATGAACAAGCAGTGGATCGGGGAGCGGGTGGCGGTGATCGACGTGGAGCGGGCGCTCAAGAACGTGATCCTGGGGACGGATGACTTTGGGTGGGGGCCGAACAACCAGTTCAAGTTCCCGCTGAGGGGCGGGACGGGCGAGTTCTACTCGCGCTTCGGGCCGGCGATCGGGATTGATGATGGGAAGGGCAACGGGCACATCAGGCTCAGCAAGAAGGTCGCGCGGATCGATGTGGATGCGAAGGTCGTTCACTTCACCGACGGGAGCACGGACCGGTACGACGTTCTGATGACGACGATGCCGCTGGATGTTCTGTGCAATGACGTGCTGAAGTCGGGATCGACGCGGGAGCTTGAGGAGATGGGGCGGCTGTCGCGGGGGCTGCTGCACAGCTCGGGGTACATGGTGGGGATCGGGCTCAAGAGCCGCGCACCGGGTGCGGGGACGCCGAGCACGATGAGCTGGATGTACTTCCCGGAGGAGAACTGTCCGTTCTATCGGGCGACGTATCTGTCGAATTACTCGCCGCACATGACGCCGGACAAGGACAACTACTACTCGATCCTGTGCGAGGTTTCGGAGAGTGATGTGAAGCCGACGCCGGGGGAGAACGGGAAGCATCCGGAGCGGGTTGTGGAGGATGTGATCAGGGGCCTTGAGAACTGCGGGATGCTGGAGCCGGGGGAGCGTGAGCGGATCGTGAGCCGGTGGTGCTACTACGCGGATTACTCGTATCCGACGCCGAGCGTGGAGCGGGACGGGATTCTGGCGGAGGTGATTCCGTGGCTGGAGGCGCGGGGGATCTACTCACGCGGGCGTTTCGGGATGTGGAAGTATGAGGTGGCGAATACGGATCACTCGCTGATGCAGGGTGTGGAGCTCGTGAACCGGCTGATCCTGGGTGAGCCGGAGACGACGATCGGGATGACGTACACGGTGACGACGGACGGGCGGAACGCGGCGGTGCATGAGCGGCCGGCGCACGCCGGGAGCGGGGAGAAGCGGCTGGCGGCGGCGAGCACGGCCGAGGCGAAGCCGGTGGGTGACCTGAACACGGGTGAGGTCAGCGAGGATGAGCTGGCGATCAGCGATGGGCGCACGGGGCAGCGCCGGTAGGGGCGGGCTGGCGGGGTGAGGGAGGGGGCTTGGGAAGGAAGGAAGGGAGGGCGGCGGCGGGCGCCCTGGGGTGATCTGCTCTGGGCTGCTCTGGGCTGGGGGGGAGGGGATTCTGCGCGCGGTGGGACCGGGGCCGGGGTGCGTGCGGGGGTGCTGGGGGGGTGTCCGATAGGGGTGGAATCGCCGGAAAATGGGGATCGTTCCTGCGGACTGGGTGGCCTTTAGCGGATTTGTGGTGCACATTGTGTGTGAATGTTGGAACCGCCTGGCGCTTGAGTGCGTGGCGGGGTGATCCGTGGCGGGCCATGTCATGGATTGTGTGGCCATGGTGCGGCGAGAGCCGCGCTGGTGGTGTTGTTTGGGTCAGGGTTGTGTGGATCAGAATTGAATGGAACGGGGAAGGTTCCGTGAGGGACCGCCCGTTGGGGCTGTGGCGCGGGTTGCGTCGTGGCTCCAGCTCGTCGGATGGCCGGCGCTCGTGCGGGGCGAGCCGGACGTGCGGGGATGGTGGCGCTCCTGGCCACCTGACGCATGTCGCGCTCCCGAACGTGGGGTTTGGAGAAGTTGCTGTTCCGCGCCGCTTCCGGGGCGTCCGTGGTGGGCGAGACCGGGGTGGGGCGGAGGTCTGGGAGGCGGGCGCTGCGGCACGCGCGGTGGCCGCGCGGGGTGTGGTGGATTGGGTGGGGGTGGGTGAGGGTGCGTGATCGGTGCGTTTGGACCTGTGTGGCCTGTCAGGACGACCAAGGCGAAGCAAG
>CAZBXF010000290.1:0-3361 GCA_964495635.1 uncultured Phycisphaeraceae bacterium | reverse complement strand
TGCGCCCACATCGACGCCGGCAAGACCACCGTCTCCGAGCGAATCCTCTACTACACCGGCAAAAACTACAAGATGGGCGAGGTCCACGAGGGCACCGCAACCATGGACTTCCTCGAGGAAGAGCAGCAGCGCGGCATCACCATCCAGTCCGCCGCCACCACCTGCCCCTGGACCTACAAGGGCCGTGAGATGAAGCTCAACCTCATCGACACCCCCGGCCACGTCGACTTCACCATCGAGGTCGAACGCTCCCTCCGCGTCCTCGACGGCGCCGTCGCGGTCTTCGACGGCAAGGAAGGCGTCGAGGCCCAGTCCGAGACCGTCTGGCGCCAGGCCGACCGCTACAAGGTCCCCCGCATCTGCTTCATCAACAAGATGGACAAGATCGGCGCCTCCTTCGACTTCTCCTACGGCACCATCAAGACCCGCCTCGGCGCCAACGGCGTCCCCATCCAGTACCCCATCGGCCTCGGCCACGAGCACCAGGGCATCATCGATCTCATCACCATGCGCGCCTTCTACTTCGAAGGTGACAAGGGCGAGAAGGTCACCGAGAAGGAGATCCCCGCCGACCTCAAGGACAACGCCGAGAACTGGCGCTCCATCATGGTCGAGAAGATCGCCGAGCTCGACGACCACCTCATGGAGCTCTTCCTCGAGGGCAAGGAGATCACCAACGACCAGCTCCGGACCGCCCTCCGCAAGGGCACCGTCGAGCGTCGCTGCTACCCCGTCATGTGCGGCGCCGCACTCCGCAACATCGGCATCCAGGCCCTCCTCGACGCCGTCTGCGAGTTCCTCCCCGCCCCCACCGACAAGCCCGACGTCCAGGGCAGCGATCCCGACGACAAGGACGTCGCCATGTCCCGCCCCCACGATCCCGCCGCCCCCTTCGCGGCCCTCGTCTTCAAGGTCGTCTCCGACACCCACGGCGACCTCACCTACATGCGCATCTACTCCGGCACCCTCGCCAAGGGCACGCGCCTCCTGAACCCCGGCAACGGAAAGAAGGAGAACGCCTCCCGCATCTTCGAGATGCACGCCAACAACCGCATCCCCCTCGACTCCGTCGGCGCTGGCAACATCGTCGCCGTCGTCGGCATCAAGGACTCCTACACGGGCGACACCCTCTGCGACGCAGAGAAGCCCATCATGCTCGAGCGCATGCACTTCCCCGAGCCCGTCATCAGCATGTCCATCGAGCCCAACACCCAGGACGACAAGCGCCGCCTCTCCGAGGCCCTCGGCACCATCAAGCGCGAGGATCCCTCCTTCCGCTCCAACTTCAACGAGGAAACCGGCGACACCATCATCTCCGGCATGGGCGAGCTCCACCTCGAAATCATCGCCAACAAGCTCAAGCGCGACTACAAGATCGGCGTCACCGTCGGCAAGCCCAAGGTCTCCTACCGCGAGGCCATCACCAAGAAGGCCGAGTACGTCCAGGGCAAGTTCAAGAAGCAGACCGGTGGTAAGGGCCAGTTCGGTGACTGCTCGATCAACCTCGAGCCCTACACCGCCGCACAGGCCGAGGCCGACGAGGTCGACTTCGAGGACTCCATCGCCGTCGTCAACGAGGTCGTCGGCGGCACCATCCCCAAGGAGTACATCCCCTCCGTCATCCACGGCATCCGCGAGACCTGCAAGACCGGCGTCAAGTTCGGCTACCCCCTCATCAACGTCAAGGCCACCATCGTCGACGGCTCATACCACGCCGTCGATAGCTCCCAGGTCGCCTTCGAGCAGGCCGCCCGTCTCGCCGTCATCGACGCCGTCGAGAAGTGCGGCCCCGTCCTCCTCGAGCCCATCATGAAGGTCGTCGTCACCGTCCCCAACGACTACCTCGGCAACGTCACCGCCGACATGAACTCCCGCCGCGGCATGATCATCGACACCGAGGATCGCGGCGTCGTCAAGCTCGTCACCTGCGAAGTCCCCCTCTCCGAGATGTTCGGCTACACCACCAGCCTCCGTGGCATGTCCCAGGGCCGTGCTAGCTCCACCATGGAGTTCCTCGAGTACCGCCCCATGCCAAGCTCCATGATGAAGGAGATCCTCGAGGCACAGTCCGGCAAGGGCAAGGACAAGAAGTAAGGCAAGGACAAGAAGTAAGGCCCAGGAAGGAAGCATCGACCTCGGTCGTCCCGACCGGCTTCCGCTCCTCATCCCCTGAACCCCACCAAGCCCCGGGCCACCACGGCCCGGGGCTTTTCGTTCCGGACCTGCCCCGCGCCCGCTACAAGCCCCACACCCCGCACCGCCCTCACCCCACACCCGCTTCCCTCGCAATACCCTTGCGGGCCCCCGCATCGCGGTTTACTCTCGTTCCGGTCACCTCTCCCACAACCTCACACCCGCAGGAGCCCGCACCATGGCCTCCAACCAGCGCTACCAGACCATCCTCCTCTTCGGCGCGCCCGGCGCCGGCAAGGGCACCCAGGGCAAGATCCTCGGACAGATCCCCGGCTTCTACCACCTCTCCTGCGGCGAGGTCTTCCGCACCATCGACACAAGCTCCGACCTCGGCCGCACCTTCCTCCAGTACTCCTCCAAGGGCCTCCTCGTCCCCGACGACGTCACGATCAAGATGTGGCAGCACAACATGCACGCCCGCACAGTCCTCAGCGACTACAAGCCCAAGGCCGACCTCCTCGTCCTCGACGGCATCCCGCGCAACGTCAACCAGGCCCGACTCCTCGAGAAGCACATCAACGTCCTCCAGATCATCCACCTCGTCTGCCCCGACAAGGAAGCCATGATCGAGCGCCTCCGCCGCCGCGCCCTCAAGGAAAACCGCATCGACGACGCCAACATCGACGTCATCCGCAAGCGCTGGCAGGTCTACGAGAAGGAGACCTTCCCCGTCCTCGACTACTACAGCAAGGACATCGTCCGCGAGGTCGACGCCACAGGCTCCCCCGCCCGCGTCCTCGAGTACATCCTCGAGTGCGTCGTCCCAGTCCAGGAAGTCCACTTCAACAACCCCATCACCGGCGAGAAGATCGCCGTCCCCGCCAAGCCAAACGGCATCCACCCAGCCCCCGTATCCAGCATCGCCCACCCCGCAAAGACAAAGCGCAAAGCCAAGCCCCGCGCCGCCGCCCGCAAGTAACCCCGTCGCCCGCCACCACAACCAGCTCCACGCAAAACGCAGCAAGGCCCCGCTCATCGCGGGGCCTTGCCACATGCACAGTCATGAGCCAGCCCATCGCGGCATCTTCACGCCGCGAAGGCCGATCTCGAACTTACTTGGAAGCGCGGCGGCGACGGCCGGCGACCAGCAGGCCAGCGCCCATGAGGCCCAGGGCCGACGGAGCCGGAACGAGCGTCGCATCGATCACGACGTCGTCGATGAAGGCCG
>CAZBXF010000289.1:0-3422 GCA_964495635.1 uncultured Phycisphaeraceae bacterium | reverse complement strand
TTGCGCAGCCGGAGCGGGTGATTGCTGCGGAGGCGGCGCTGGAGGATGTGCGGCTGGCGCGGCGGGCGGTTGAGATGATTCATCCGGGGCTGACGCGGTACTCGTCGGCGGCGGAGATCGGGGCGGCGTTTGATGGGCTGGAGGCTGCGTGCGGGGCGCCGATGGCTGAGCGTGAGCTGTTTGCGCGGCTGTCGGTGGTGCTTGCGAAGATCCGGTGCAGCCACACGAAGGTGGAGCCGAGCAAGGCGTGGGAGGCGTGGCGGGCTGAGGCGCCGACGTATCTGCCGTTTCGGTTCTTTGAGGATTCGGGGCGGATGATCGTGCGGCGTGGGGCGTGCGAGGGGGTGGAGGCGGGTGATGAGGTGGTGTCGATCGATGGTGTTTCGGCCGCGCGGGTGATGGCGACGATCATGGAGGCGGTGCCGGCGGATGGGTGGACGGATGGTGCGAGGAGGTTCGCGCTCTCGTCGTCGAGCGACTTTGATGACAGTGAGCTTGACCACTTCTTTCCGGCGTTCTTTGGCGCTGGGCCGGTGGTGCGGCTGGAGGTGCGTCGGCCCGGGAGCGCGACGACGCGGAGTGTGGAGGCTGCGCTGATGACGCGCGAGGCGCGGCGCGCGGCGCTCGCGGAGCCGGCGCCGGCACGGAACCTGGATGAGGCTGTCTCGCTTGAGATGAGGCCGGGGGCTGCGGTGCTGCGGGTCGGGACGTTTGTGGCGTATCGCAAGCCCATCAAGCCTGAGGCGATCTATCGCCCGTTCTTCGAGCGGCTGGCGGCGGAGAAGGTTGGGACGCTGATCCTGGACCTGCGTGAGAATGGGGGCGGGAGCGACAGTGCCGCGATCGATCTTGCGAGGTTTCTGGTGGATGGGCCGCTGACGGTCGGGCCGAGGACGTGGGTGCGGACGTTCCGGTTTGGCGATCTTGCGGAGAAGCTCGAGACGTGGGACCCGAGCGTGCTGAAGATGCCCGAGGAGGACTTCAAGGATCTTGGGAATGGGTACTACGAGATGATCTCACGCCAGCCGCAGGTCTTTGAGCCGCTGTCGCCGGGGTTCCGGGGGCGGGTCATCGTGCTGTGCGGGCCGGCGAACGCCTCGGGGGCGACGATGTTCATGGCGGGGCTGCGCGAGAAGCGGAAGGTGATGCTGGTGGGCGAGCCGACGGGCGGGTCGGCGGAGGGGCCGACGGCGGGGATCGTGCTCTTCCTGCCGCTGACGAACTCGGGGCTGCGTGTGCGGATCCCGGCGCTCCGCACGGTGACGGGGTTTGAGGGTGCGAGCCCGATGGGCGGGCTCGAGCCGGACATCGAGATGCGTCCGACGCTTGAGGAGCGCGTGACGGGGAAGGATGGGGTGCTGGAGCGGGTGCTGGAGATGTTGGCTGAGCAAGAGTGAGGCGCGGGTGGTCACTTCGGCGATGCGAGCTGCACGTCGTCGAAGATGCCGCCCTTGATCGCGATGACGAGCATCTGGCCGGGGCGTGGCGTGTTGGGGTAGTGGAGCTCGCCGCGCTGATCGGAGAACTGGCCGGTGGGGAGGAGCGCGGCGTCGGGTGAGCCGAGCTTCTGGATGATCTGGGTTGGTGTGAGGCCCTTGAGGGGGACCGTGAGCGCGGCGAGCGAGCCGGGGGCGAAGGTGGCGGTGTCTGTGGGGGCTGGCGCGGCGGGCTGCGGGTTGTCGGTGGTGGGGGCGGCGGGTTTGTTGGTCTGGCCGCTTTCGCCGACGAGGCGGTGGATCGCGGCGCGGACGTGGAGGGGGTCGTAGGGCTCTTTGCAGAGATCGGTGTAGAGGACCTGCGCGAGGGCGACCTTGGAGTCTGTGAAGCGGACGACGAGTGCGTCCTTTTCGGAGGGCTTTCCTTCGAGGATTCCCAGGCCCGTGCCCTGGGCGTCGAGCTCGGGGGCGTTGGTCCATGTGCCGCCGATGGCCTTGGTGACTTCGTCGAGGGTCATGCCGGGCTGGACCTGCAGGAAGGTGAGATCGGCGAGGGCGAGGTCGGTGCGGGCCTCGGTGGGAGGGGAGTTTTCGTACGCCGCGGGGCCGAAGGTGAGGCGGTCGAGGATCGTGCACTCGGCGAAGATGGGCGTGACGGCCTTGGGGTCGACGACGGTGCGGGTTGGGTTCTGCTTCTTGGACTTGTCCAGGGCCATGGCCCTGACGGGGACCTGGCGCTCGAGGAAGTACATGAGCTCATCGAGCTCGATGCGGCCGTCGGGGACGCGATCGGCGCGGCACTCGACGAGGCCGTCGACGAGCGCTTCGGTGAAGACGCTCATGCCGCTCTGGCCGACGGAGGAGAGCTGGTCTGGGCGGCAGGCCATGATGCAGTGGACATCGCGGACTTCGGTTGCGGTGCGCTCGAAGCCCTTGTCGTTGCGGCAGCAGTCGAGCATGAGGATCTTGACGGCGGCCCTGGAGGCGGCCATGTGGCGCTTGATCCAGTCGATCTCGACGGCGTCGTCCTTGCCGATGACGACGCTTTTGCCGTCGAGGACGTCGCCGTGGGTGGAGATGTAGACGAGGAGTGTGTCCTGCTCGCGTGCGAGGCCGCTGGCGGCGGCGATCTCGTCGCGGATCCTGGCGGCGGTGGGTTCGATCTTCTCGCCGTCGGCGATGACCTCGCACTGGTAGCCGCGCGGGCCGAGGGTGGCGGCGAGGGTCTTGGCGTCGATGACGCACTGGGGGAGTGGGTTCTGGTCGATGCCGCGCAGGCTGGCCTGGCCGACGCCGATGAGGAGAGCGCGGCGGCGCGGGAGGTAGAGGGAGTCGAGCGGGATGTCGCTGTGTGCGGCGTTGGAGGTGGTGGGGGCTGCGGGCTCGGTCTGGTCCTGCGCGAGCGCGGCTGGGGAGAGGGCGGCGAGGGCGAGGCCAGCGATGGCGAACCGGCGGGTGTTGTGCATCGGGGATACTAGAAGACGCGATCGTCGTGCGCGGGCGTGTCGGGTGCGATCGCGTCGGCATCGTCATCCGCGACGATGGTTCGTGCATCGAGGGAGCACTTCAGCATGTGCTCCACGCGCTTTCGGTCGTCGGGAGTAGGCCGGGCGGGATCCGGCGTGTTGTGGCCGGGATCATGCGGCATCGAGCATCCTTGCGCGAGCCAGCACGGCGGGACGCTCGCGTGCGGGGACGCCGCCGAGCAGGGTCAGGTGGACGGTCCGACCGAGGAGTTCGGAGAGGTCCATCTGGAGCCCGCCGAGGGCGAGGAGGCCGGGCGGGCGGAGCGGGTCGGTCTCGACGAGGAGGTCGATGTCGCTGCCGGGTCCGAAGCGGTCGGTGAGGATCGAGCCGAAGACGAAGAGACGAAGGACACCAGCGCGTCGGCAGGCGGCGCCGATGCGGGCTGCATCGAGTGTGACATCGTGCAGGACGAGCATTCGTGAGATGGTAGTGCCGCTGCGAGGCCCGTTCCGTGTTGCT
>CAZBXF010000288.1:0-3427 GCA_964495635.1 uncultured Phycisphaeraceae bacterium | reverse complement strand
GGGTCCTTCTCGGCCTCGACCTTCTGACGTGCCTCCTCCGACTTCATCATGGCTCAGGCTCCAGCGAGAAAGACCAGTCGAATGAACGTGATCCGTGTGTCGGCCGATACGAAGACCTGCGCATCCAGCGAGCGATACTCCTGGCCGTCGATGGCCACGAGGTACATCCCATCTTCAAAGGCGAGCCACGCCGCGCCGATGGCTTCTTCCGGTGGCGGTGGGGCACCCGTCTCCCGCGCCTCGGGCGCAATTCGCCCCTGGGCCTCGCCCTGCTCGATCTCGCGCTGCGTCAGCACGCGATCAAGCCGGAGCGCCTCGCGCCGCTTGGCGTAGGCCTCGAGATCCGCGCGGACGACCAGCGCGATCACGTCGCGCAGTGTCAGGCCACCATCGCCATCGTCCCGCGGCGGAAGCGGGACCGACCAGTCCGCAAAGAGCGGCCGGCGAGAACCCACAGCGCGGCCGGTGACGATGACTGGCACGCGGGGAGACTACAGCTACGAAGATTGCCTGTCAATCATGCGTTGACGCCCCGATGAAACATTATATAAAGAAAAGCACATATTGATCCGTTGATGACATCGACTCGCGTGGTACCTGCTGCGCCGTGCGGCCATGGTTCATGGAGCGAGTTGTGTGGAGGGAGGTCGTTCGAGCGGCCGCCTCGGCGGGGCGGGAACCAACGGAGCGTCGCAGGTTGGGCGTTGCTCGTGCGTGCGTGGTTGCGGCTGCCGCAGCGCGCGCGGGCCCGAGCCTTCCCCAAAAGCAACGCCGCCCGACCTTTCGGTCGGGCGGCTGGTGGCGACGGGCAAAATCTGGTGGTGGTGGTGAGCCCGCCGCCGTGTGGTGGCTTGGTGGGTGCCCGCCGCCCCTGACGGGGTTGACGGGCACCCTGAATGCGCCCAGGTGGGTGGTGGGTCCACCCGGGCACGGTGTTGGCCGCGGCGTGTCGTGTTGCTCTTTCGAGCGATGCACCGGTTTGCCCTGCGCGTCCTTGCGCCAAGCACGACCAGCGCCACACGACCGGCGGAAGCGAGTCCGTTCGACTCCTCCCGCGGCCAGCATGAATCAGGCGAGCATCCGTCCATGGACACCGGCCTGCGGTACACACAGCAGCAGCCTTGCCGCTGAATCCTGTTCCGATCCGGCTCTCGCCCGATCGAAGGAAATCGTCCCTCCCGACCACCAGCCCCCGGGCGTCAGACGCCGGCGGCACTCAGTTCGCCAGCCTCGGCGGCGGCGTTGGGAGCGGTCCCGTGTCCAGCGTCTCGCCCTGGCGCGAGTACCGCTGGAAGCGGTCCTTGAGCCCGCTCATCCATGCCGCGCGATCCTTCACATCCAGCCTGTACCGCGCGCCGATCACCACCACGTCGCTCTTGAGTCCGACCAGCTCCGTCAGGAACTTCGGGATGGTCACCCGGCCGGCGCTGTCCAGTTCCAGCCGCTCGGTCAGGCCGAACATGTCCGTCTGCAGCTCGGCCCCATCGCCCACCGGGAACATCCGCTTGCCCTGCCGATCCGCGAGCTCCTTGAAGACCGACTCCGGAAAGAGCATCAGTCCGTGCCCGTCCCAGGGCATGCAGAAGAGCGCGCCCGCCTCGCCCGCCTGTTCCATCTGAGCCCGGTACTTCGACGGCACCGCCAGACGCTGCTTCGCGTCGATCGTCAGCTCGGAATGGCCGGTGAAGATCACGTGCCGAACCCTGGTCCTTTTCGCCGATGACGCCCGTCGTCGTGGCTCGGGGCCGATCGATCCCGGAATGCGCCAATGATGAGGTCAAAGGAACGGGCCTCCGTGCCCTGCGAGAAGGTCACCATCCGTGTGACCGGCTGATCGAAGTTGGGGTCCCAGACCCCGTGCTGGAAACTGTACCCACTTTGCCCCACTTTGCAACACAATTCGACACTGCGGCGTCGGTTCTGACGCTTCGGTGAGTGATTGTGGATGAAGTGTGGACAATCGTGGGCGAGGTTCCGAGCAAAGACCGATCGCTTCGACGCCATGTTCGGACGAAGTTCGCCTTTGCGTGGCTGTGGCGGCGCACCTTCGTGACCATGGCCGGTGAAAATGCTGGTACACTGTCGGATCGGGGGGCTTCCGCATTCGCCAATGGGGGTAACCGGCCGTGACTATCCAGCCACATCTCGAGGGGACGTCGGTGGAGCAGGTGCTGGGGGCGCTTGGGGCTGGGCAGTTTCTGCTCACGTCTCATCACGCGGGTCGGCGGGCGGGAATCTCGACGCGCTGGGTGATGGCCTGCGCCGAGACGCCGTTGCTGGTCGCCGCGGCGGTGCGGCGCGGGCACTGGATCGAGCCTCTCATCCGAGACAGCCGCGCGTTTGCGATCTGCGCCGTCGAGGCGGGTGCGACGCTGCTCCTGCGCAAGTGCGCCGAGACCAGTCGCCCGCGCGATGGCGACCCCTTTGACTGTGTCGCATCAACACGCCTCGTGACGGGTTCACCGATACTCGCGGGGGACAGCCTCGCGCTGGACTGCGAGGTGCGCCGACACATCGACCTCGAGGCCGACTACGAGCTCTTCGTCGGCCTCGTGGTCGCGGCGCGCGTTGACGGCGCGGTGGTGCACCTTCCGCGGACGGAGACCGAGGGGCGCGGCGTCCGCGCCCGTCGGTCGGTGCACTAAGGGCCCTGGGGCGCTCTGATGCCGCGCTAGCCGCCCTGAGCCTCGGGCGTCGGTGCGGAGAGCGCGTCGTTCAGCATGCGAACACTGATGGCGTCGCTCGCGAGCGGGCCGAGCAAGCGCAGTCGCGCTTGCGCGAGCTCAGCTCCAGAGAGTCCGAGCGTCCGCATCTCGGCCAGCAGCCCTTCGAGGGCGCGGACGTGCGCGAGCGTGGCGGCCTCTGCCTGCTCCGAGGAGAGGAACTGGCGGAACGCCGCGCCGTCCGAGGTGGGTGCTGTGCCGGCGAAGCGGGCGGCGGACTGTGCGAGGTCGGTTGCGATCTGTGCGGTTCGATCCTCTCCTGGGATGCCGAAGACCGAGTCGTAGATCGACGCGACGCGCTGGACGTTCTGGATGTCCATGCGCGTGGCGACCACGAAGCGCTGCAGCGCGAAGGCGTCGATGCCCACGGGCAGATCGTCGTAGAGCAGACGCCCGACCATCGAGGCCACGGCCTCCGACTGGCTCACGCTGCGGGAGTCAACACCCAGGCGCGCCAGCAGGCGAAGGTCGAAGACCTCCGGCTGCACGGTGTCGTTGAAGCGCGGCGGGAACCGCGTCGAGCGATCAAGCCCGGCGAGCTCATCACTCACCGGCGGCTCCACCGGCGGCGGTGGTGGCGGTGGTGGTGGCGGTGGTGGTGGCGGCGGTGGTGGCGGTGGTGGTGGTGGTGGCGGCGGTGGTGGTGGTGGGGGGGGGGGGGGGGGGGGGGGGGGGGGGGGGGGGGGGGGGGGGGGGGGGGGGCG
>CAZBXF010000287.1:1266-3452 GCA_964495635.1 uncultured Phycisphaeraceae bacterium | reverse complement strand
AAGAACTCCGCCCAGTTCTTCCACGCGAAGCGCTCAAGATCGGCGGCGTTCATGCCGCGCTTGGTGAGGGTGTCCGCGAGGAGCCTGAGGTGCTTCGGCCCGCTCATGCCCAGCGGCAGCCGCTGTGCCGAGAAGCCTCCGTCCATGTCGCTGCCAAGGCCGACGTGGCTTGCGTCGCCCGCGAGCTCGCAGATGCGCATCACATGGTCCGCGGCCTCTTCCAGTGTTGCTCGCGTGTCACGCGCATCTCGCGTGTCACCTGCGCCGCCGCGCGAGGAGCCCGGCCCGATCAGGAACGGCGAGAAGAGGTTGAGCCCGATGACGCCGCCGCGCGCGATGATGGCGCGGATGTGCCGGTCGGTCAGGTGGCGCTGGTTCGGCGCCGAGCCCGCGCGATCAAGCAGTGCGCGGCAGTTGGAGTGCGAGGCCATCACCCTGCCGGTCGAAAGCTCAAGCAGCTCATCGAGCGCGCGGTCGCACAGGTGCGACGCGTCGTGCGCGATGTCGAGCCGGTCCATCTCGCGCACCATCGCGCGCCCAAGGTCCGTGAGCCCCACGCGCGAGTCCGGCGGCGCGCCGTTCCCCATCGCATAGCGCGACGGCTTCGCCCAGGCAAGGCCGATCGCCACGACGCCGCGCTGCGACCACCACGCAAGCTCCCCGGGCTCGCGCACGACATCAGCATTCTCGATCAGGATCCCCAGCGTCAGCGGCGACGACTTCGCCGCCCGCAGCACGCGCGACTCGATCGTCGGCGGCACGACTTCCGCCACGCCCATCCCGCCGCGCACCTCGCCGACACCCTCGGGCGCAACGAGCGCATCGCGCAGGTTGAGCGATACCAGCCCCGCGTCACGCCACGTGAGATACGCCTCAAGCTGCGCACGCCCGCGCCGGTGCGCCTGCTCAACATCGCCCGCGGCATACTGCTCAGCCGTGAGCAGCACGCCGCCCGTGTCACCAGCCGCGCCGCTGCCGGTCTCGGGTCTGCTCACAGGCTCGGTAAAGATCGTCCCCAGTGCAAAGTCAACATGCCCAGCACGCAGGTCCGGCAGCGTGACCGCCGCGGGCGCGTGCGGCCCCACGCGTCCCTCCGCAAGCTCACCCACCGCGCACGTCATGTCGCGCCCGCGCACGGCGAGGTAAGCCAGATCAAGGTGAGCATCAAACCAGCGGAGAGGCATGGGGGGAGGAAGAAGTGGCGAAGTGGCGGAGTGACGAAGTGGCAGAGTGGAAGAGCGAGGCAGCGATTCAGTGGGCGATAGACGGAGATCAGCTAAGGCAGCAGGTTGGTCTCTGCCTTTTCACTTCGCCACTCCGCCACTTCGCCACTCTGCCACTTCTATCCGGCGCTCACACCCAGCCGCGGCGCCACGTCATACGCCGCCTCGGTCTGGGCCCTGACGTCGGCCTCGGTCACGCCCGGCGCGAGCTCAATGAGCGTGAAGCGGCCCTTGCTGCGATCCATCTCAAAAACCGCAAGGTCAGTGATGAGGAGGTCAACGCAGTTCCGCCCGGTCAGCGGCAGCGAGCACTGGCGCACGACCTTCGTCGCGCCCTTCGCGGCGTGCTCCATGACGACCACGACGCGCCGCACACCCGCGACAAGGTCCATCGCGCCGCCCATCCCCTTGACCATCTTGCCCGGGATCATCCAGTTGGCAAGGTCGCCGGTCTCAGAGACCTGCATCGCCCCCAGGATGCACAGGTCGATGTGCCCGCCGCGGATCATCGCGAACGAGTCGGATGATGAGAAGAAGGACGCGCCCGTCCGCGCCGTCACCGTCTGCTTTCCGGCGTTGATGAGGTCCGCATCGACGGCCTCCTCGCGCGGGAAGGGGCCGATGCCCAGGAGGCCGTTCTCGGATTGCAGCCACACGTCCATGCCGCTCGGGACGTAGTTGGCCACGAGCGTCGGGATTCCGATGCCGAGGTTGACGACGTACCCATCGCGGAGTTCACGGGCCGCACGCTGAGCGAGTTGGTCGCGGGTCAGTGCCATGGGGCAAGTGTAGTGGCGGGGCGGCGGCTGGATCGGGCTGGGGTGGAGGGGGAGGAGGGGGCGGATTTGTGGCAACGGTGGCGGGGCGGTACCGTAGAACAAAGGGCGAAGTGGGCAAAGGGCTAAACTGCCAAATGGCTCTGGGTGGTGTGCCGGTCCCCGGCACTCTTGGCGGGGTGGCCAA
>CAZBXF010000287.1:0-1166 GCA_964495635.1 uncultured Phycisphaeraceae bacterium | reverse complement strand
AGCGATACTGGCGAAGGCAGCGGCGGCGTCACTCCCGGTTCCATCTGGTTTGTCTCCCGTGATGGCCGGGCTCAGTCCGGGCCCTTCACGCTCGAGCAGATCGAGGCGATGGTGATGTCGCGCGAGGTGATCCCGACATCCCTGGTCTGGCGCGACGGCCTCCCGGCGTGGATCACGGCCTCGCAAGCTCCGGAGATCTCACGCCTCTTCGCCGGAGTGCCGCCCGCGGGCCCGGGTCGGACCTTCCCCGTCCCGCCACGGGGTGACATGAAGATCCCGGCACCCGAAATGGCCCCGGTCCGCAAGAGCAGCGGCGGCCTCATCGCCCTCCTCGTTGGCGGCGGCGTCGTCCTCCTCTCCTGCCTCATCATCGTGCCGATGATCGGCATCATGCTCCCCGCACTCGGCAAGGCACGCCAGTCCGCACGCCAGCTCAAGGACAGCACGCAGGTCCGCGGCGTGCATCAGGGCATGGTCCTCTGGTCGCAGAACAACAGAGACGCGTACCCGATCCCAAGCCAGATCGACGCAGACAACACCACGCTCGCGGCGGGATCCGAGAAGGACCTGCCCCGCCATGTCGCATCAATCCTGATCTTCAACGGCTTCTTCTCGCCGGAACTGCTCGTCTCTCCGGCCGAGTCCAATCCGATGATCGCGCCCGACGTGGCCTTCATGTACGCGAACCCCACCGGCACTGCAAACGCGAACGCGAGCCTCGCCCTCTGGGATCCCGGCTTCAAGGCCGTCCCCGAGGACACCGGCACGTTCGGTCGTGCGAAGCCCGGCACGCCGGGAAACATGAGCTACGCCCTCATGCCCTTCGTCGGCGGCCGCATGCCAAAGTGGAGCGCAACCTTCGTCTCTACCGAAGCAATCGTGGGCAACCGCGGCCCTGCATACACCGCCGCCGGTGCCGGCGCGGGCCTGCGCTGGACACTCGTCAACAGCGCACCCAGCAACGGCGGCAACACCCCCATCGGAACCGGCTCCAACACCCTCCTCATCCACGGCGGCCGCACCACGTGGGAAGGCAACATCGTCTACAACGACGGCTCCGTCAGCTTTGAGATCGCGCCCGACCCAGTCAGCACGCCCTTCACCTTCACCGGCCTCGCCGGCCAGGCCGTCCACTTCGACAACCTCTTCGTCAACGAGAACGACGC
>CAZBXF010000286.1:0-3469 GCA_964495635.1 uncultured Phycisphaeraceae bacterium | reverse complement strand
TAAATCTGACGGCGCAAGCCTTCGAAGGTTCGAATCCTTCCCCCACCACTGCAGGGCGCAGCAGGCAGGTCCCCGGGATGTTCCGGGTGCGGGTCCCGCGGGAGTAGCTCAGATGGTAGAGCGCAAGCCTTCCAAGCTTGATGTCGCGGGTTCGAGCCCCGTCTCCCGCTCTGGTCGAGGTCAGTGGGCAGCAGGCGGTGGGCAGTGCACGCATAGCTCAGTCGGTAGAGCACATCCTTGGTAAGGATGAGGTCACCGGTTCGATCCCGGTTGCGTGCTTAAGGGGCAGATGTGAGATGTGAGATGTGAGATGGGAGATGTGAGAGGGGCGCCGCGGCCGTTGGCTGCGACGCCCCTTTGTTTCCCTTCAGGTGGCCGCCGTCGGTCCCGGCTCGGGTCCGGGCCCAGACCGTCCGGTCAGACCGGATTCCCTGAGTCCCCTGTGCCCCCTGTGTCCCTGTGTTGCCGTTGTTGAGCGAGGGGCAGAGGGCGAGCGTCGCGGCCCGGAACCCCCTCCAGCACCGGGACTTGCATGACCCCCAGAGGCCCCCTACCTTTCAAGGCTCGCCGCCCTGCGCCCCGTCTTGGGGGTAGGGTGGCCCGGCGTGTCCTCGTCGGACATGCCTGCGAACCTGTTGCCTGAGAGAGCGTTATGCCGCGCGACAAGATCATCCTCGCGTGCAGCGACTGCAAGAACCGCAACTACTTCACCACGAAGAACAAGCGCCTGCACCCGGAGCGCGTCGAGTGGAAGAAGTACTGCCCGCGCTGCAACAAGCACGTCGTCCACAAGGAGACGAAGTAAGATGTCGAACGAGGTCGTGGCGCCCGCGCCCAGCCTTCCGTCTCGCGTGGTGACGTTCTATCACGACGTCGTCGCGGAGATGAAGAAGGTGACGTGGCCGGATCGCCCGCAGATCCAGTCGCTGTCGATCGGCGTGATCGTGCTGTCGTTGCTCGTCGGCGCGGTGATTTGGCTCCTCGACCTCATTCTGCAGGGCGTGCTCGTGCGCCTCGTCCCCTCGCTGTTCGGGGCGTGATGCACGTGACTCACCGCTGGTACGCCATCCAGACGACGTCGGGCCACGAGAACAAGGTACGGATGCTGATCCAGCGGAAGATCGACGCGGATCCGACTCCGGCCGAGGCTCGTGCGATCCGGCAGGCGCTGGTCCCGACCGAGCAGGTGGTCGAGATCAAGAACGGCAAGAAGGTCACCGTCGAGCGCAAGGTCTATCCGGGCTACGTGCTCGTCGAGATGGTGGTCGGCGAGGAGACGCTCCACACGATCAATGCGATCCAGGGCGTCATCAAGTTCGTCGGCAAGGACCGGGACCCGGCGCCGTTGCGCGACGATGAAGTGAAGCGACTGCTGGGCATCGCGGTCGAGGAAGAAGTGGCGCTGCCCAAGGAGGAGATCCCCTTCCTCGTCGGTCAGGCCGTGGCGATCACCGACGGACCGTTCACCGATTTCAACGGCACGGTCGAGGAAGTGATGGTCGACAAGGGCAAGGTCCGCGTCTCGGTGTCGCTCTTCGGGCGCCCGACGTCGGTGGAACTGGATTACCTGCAGCTCAAGGGGCACTGAGCCGCGGGGATGGGAGAGGTGAGAAGGGAGAGGTGTGATGGTCGGGTAGTGCGATCTCCGGATCGCTGAGTCCCCCATCTCCTTTCTCCCATCTCCCTTCTGCAGTACGCAGATGGCCTTTGCGCGGGGCGGGCGGATGGTTCGCCGAGGAGCGCACCGACGGATACCACGACGTCGTGAAACACACCGTGGAAGTCAGCGACACGCGTCAGCGCACCCCCTCAGGGTCGCGCCCGCGGCCGCTCAACGCACCAGAGGACAACGATGGCAAAGAAGGTCACCGGTTTCGTCAAACTGCAGATCCCTGCAGGCAAGGCGAATCCGGCCCCGCCCGTCGGCACCGCATTGGGTCCGCAGGGAATCAACATCATGGGCTTCTGCAAAGAGTTCAACGCTCGGACGCAGGGCCAGGATGCGATTCTCCCCGTCGAGATCACCATCTATGCCGACAAGTCGTTCTCGTTCATCCTGAAGACGCCGCCCGCGGCGTTCCTCGTGAAGAAAGAGGCAGGGATCGAGAAGGGCTCGGGTCAGCCGAACCGCAACAAGGTCGGCTCGATCTCGAAGGCGCAGGTCCGGAAGATCGCCGAACTCAAGATGCCCGACCTCAACTGCGACTCGCTCGAGTCCGCCATGGCGATGATCGCCGGCGCGGCCCGCTCGATGGGCGTGGAGGTGAAGGGATGAAGACGCACGGCAAGAAGTACCGCGCCGCCGCGACCAAGGTCACGGCTCCGTCGTACGGCCCCAAGGCCGCGCTGGAGATCGTGAAGACCGCCGCGTTCGCGAAGTTCGATGAGACGGTCGAGATCGCCGTCCGTCTGGGCGTCGATCCGCGTCATGCCGACCAGGTCGTGCGTGGCACGGTCGTCCTCCCGGCCGGCACCGGCAAGCCGGTCCGCGTCCTCGTCATCGCCGTCGGCGACAAGGCGAAGGAAGCGGAAGCCGCCGGCGCCGATTTCGTCGGCACCGAGTACGTGGCCAAGATCAAGGAAGGCTGGACGGAGTTCGACGTCATGATCGCGACGCCCGACCAGATGGGTCAGGTCGGTCAGCTCGGTCGTGTGCTCGGTCCCCGCGGCCTCATGCCGAATCCGAAGGCCGGCACCGTCACGTTCGACGTGGCGCGCGCGGTCAAGGAGACGAAGGCCGGCAAGATCGAGTTCCGCGTCGACAAGGCCGGCAACGTGCAGGCCCCGATCGGCAAGGTCTCGTTCGGTGTGGACGCGCTGGAGACGAACTTCCTGGCGTTCATGGACCAGATCATCCGCTCCAAGCCCGCAGCGGCCAAGGGCGTGTACGTGAAGACGGTCGCGGTGTCCAGCACGATGGGCCCCGGCGTCCGGATCGATACCAACCCGTACCGGTAAGCCGACGATGAAGCGATCCGACAAGGAACAGCTCGTCGCCGAGCTGAAGAACAAGCTGACGACGGCCGAGGGAGTCATCTACACGGACTTCACGGGCCTCAACGTCAAGCGCATGACGGACCTCCGCCGCCGCTTCCGCAAGGCCGGTGTCGAGTACGTCGTGATCAAGAACACCCTCGCGCTGCGGGCGGTGAACGAAGCCGGGCTCACGGGCCAGAAGCTGAAGGGCCCGACCGGTGTCGTGGTGGCCAAGGATCCGATCACCGCGGCGAAGCTCCTCACGGACTTCGCCAAGGAGAACGATGCGCGGCCGGCGGTGAAGGGCGGCTTGTACGAAGGCGCCGTCATCGATGCCGCGATGGTGAAGAAGCTCGCGTCGCTGCCGACGCGGGACGAGGCGCTCTCGATCCTCGTCGGCACGTTCAACAGCGTGCTCTCGATGTTCGCCCTCGCTCTCGAAGCGAAGAAGACGCAGCTCGAAGGTTCGAACTAACCCCCCAGGCGTCCGCCT
>CAZBXF010000285.1:0-3474 GCA_964495635.1 uncultured Phycisphaeraceae bacterium | reverse complement strand
TGTTCCGTGGGCGCCGCTTCGCGGCTGCCCACGGCTACTTACCTTCGCCGCTTCGCGGCGGGGAGGGGACCGAGGGGGTGGTCAGGGGCGGGGGGCGGCGGCGCGGTGGAGGCGGTCGAGGATGGCGGTCCAGGCGGGGTTGAGGTGGCTGGCGCGGCTGGGGGTGTCGGGGAGTTCGACGAGGATGATGTTGCGTGCGAGGGCGTCGGCCTCGCGGAGGGCGGCGTAGAGGCGGGCGGCGTAGGCGTGCGGGTCGGGGGGCATGCGGATGGCGCTGGCACGGGCCGGCACCTCGTTGGCGGTGATCGCGAGCAGCACGACCGAGGCACCTTCGGCTGCGAGCTGCGCGGCTCGCGCGGCCGCGGCGCTTGAGGCCACGAGTTCGACGGGTGTGCGCGGGGCGTAGTGCGAGGCGAGGAGGCCGGGGCTTGGGAGGGCGGCGCTGGGCGCGGCGGCGCTCGGTGACTCGGTGGCTGGACCTGTGACGGGTTCTGTGACGGGTTGTGTCACGGGTTCTGTGACGGGTTCACCGAGTGCGGCGGCGAGCTCGAGGGCGCTGATGATGCCTGGGCGGAGGATGGCGATGGGCTGGGCGGGGTCGGTGGGGACGCGGACGACGGTGGATTCGATGCCGATGGCGCAGGGGCCGCCCTCCAGAATCATGACGTCGTCGGCGCGGAACTCATCGCGGACGTGGGCGGCGGTGGTGGGCGAGACGTGGCCGCTTTTGTTGGCGCTGGGGCCGACGAGTGGGCCGCCGAAGGCTCTGAGTAGGGCCTGGGCGATGGGGTGGTTGGGGCTTCGGAGGGCGACGGTGTCGCCGCCGCCGGTGACGATGCTGGGGACGGCGGGGCCACGGGGGACGACGAGGGTGAGTGGTCCGGGCCAGAAGCGTGCGGCGAGGATGGCGGCGCGAGCGGGCCAGGCGCTGACGAGGCCGGGGATGCGCGCGAGGGCGTCGGCGCTTTCGACGTGGACGATGAGGGGGTTGTGGCTGGGGCGGCCCTTGGCGGTGAAGACGCGCTGGACGGCGGCGGGATTGAGGGCGTCGGCGCCGAGGCCGTAGACGGTTTCGGTTGGGAAGGCGACGAGGTGTCCGGCTCGGAGGCGTGACGCGGCGAGGGCGATCTCGCGTGGGCCCACGAGCGGCGGGCCGGGCTGATCGGAGTCGGGTTGGCTGGTTCTTCCGCCGGACATGTGTGGCACGCAGGACCGTACGGGCTAGCGCGGCGGGTCGGCGGCGTCGGGCGCTGGAGGCGCGGGCGGCGGCGTTGCGGGCGTGAAGGTCGGCGCGGGCGGGTCTGTGTCGGGGGCTGTGCCGGGGGCAGTGTCGGCGGGTGCGGGTGCTGAGGCGGGGGCTGGTGAGGAAGTTGGTGCGGGGGTTGGTGCCTGGGCCGCGGGGACGGGCTGGGGGCGTGTGGTGATGGGTGTTGGTGTGCGTGCGGCGGGGGCGTTGGCGGGGTCCTGCGCGTTGGCCGGGTTCCCTGCTTCGTCGACGGCTTCGAGCTGGGGGACGTCGAGGGGGGCGAGTCCGTCGGCGGTGGGAACCTGGAGGAGGATGCGGTTGCGCTCGAGGGCGGTGCCCATGGACTGGAAGAGTTCGGCGATGGCGGTGTGGTAGGCGACGAGGGCCTGGACTTCGTCGCGTTCGGCGGTGGCGAGGGACTCTTCGCGGTTGAGCTCGAGGTCGAGGCGTTCGACGGTGAAGCCCTGGAGGGTGTCCTTCTCGACGAGGAGGACGCGGAGGACCTCGGCGGCGGCGAGGCGGCTGGTGCGGGTCTGGCCGATGAGTTCGTAGTTGAGCTTGGCGCGTTCGAGGGACTGCTTGACTTCTTCGACGACGTCCTTGACGGCGTTGCGGTAGGCGATGGCGGACTGCATGCGTTCGAGGTTGCGTCGGCGGAGGCCGGCCTCGGCGGCGCGGTTGCCGATGGGCATCTCGAAGACGAGGCCGGCGACGTAGTCGACGAAGTCGGTCTCGAGGACGTCTCCCCAGGCTTCACCGGCGGTGTTGTCGAGGGTTTCGAGGCGGGCCTGGAGGCGGAGCTGGAAGTCGGGGAGGGTCTGGTTGCGGGCGACGATCTGGCGGATGCTGGCGTCGTCGATGGCGAGGATGGCCTGCTGGACTTCGGGTCGGCTGACGATGGCGGTGCGGATGCTCTCGACGAGGCTGAACTGGATGGGCTGGTCGGGCATCGAGTCGCTGGGGACGAGGACGACCTCGGAGCCGACGGGGATTGAGGGATCGTTGATGAGTCCCTTGAGGCGTGTGCTGATGAGGCGGAGCTGGGTCTGGGCGCGGAGGACGTCGGCGCGGCGGCGTTCGACGCGTGCGCGGCTGTCTGCGATCTGGGCCTGGTTGGCGTCGATGCGGGCGCGCTGCTCGAGCTGGTCGCGGACTTTGATGCCGCGCTCGAGGAGGCGGGTGAGGATGAGGAGGTCGTGCTTGGCCTGGACGAGTTCCCAGTAGGTGGCCTCGACCTGGGTGGCGGTGCGGATCATGTCGCGCCGGAGGGTCTGGACGGCGTTTCGTTCGACGTTTCGGGCGATGCGAATCTCGGCCTGGGTGACTTCGGAGCCTGCGCCGCGGAGGAGGGGCTGGTCCCACTGTGCGGCGAGGGCGACGTTCTGTGCTGGGTTTGGGTTGCTGATCTGGCCTGCGGTGCCGTCGTCGCGGTAGCCCTGCTCGGCCTGGAGGGTGAGTCGGCCGCCGCCGATGAGGGTTCGGCGGACGCCGCCCTGGCCTGTGACGGACTGGAACTCGTCGGAGCGGACTGGGCTGAGGTTGCCGCCGGTGAAGCCTGTCTGGACGCGTGGGGAGTCGGTGTTGTTCCAGGTGAGGTTGGAGAAGAGGACCCAGTCGAAGGCGGCCTCTGCGGTGGCGACCTGTGCCTCGCCGATGGCGGGGCCGAGGCGAGCGAACTGGAGGGCGAGGTTGTGATCGACGGCGGCGCGGATGGCGCTTCCGAGGGTGACTTCGAGGGCTTCGACGGGCTCGCCGTGGAGGTTCTCGCCGAGGTTGAGGGGGACGCCCTCGTAGGACTTGATTCCGGCCATCTTCTCGACCTCTGGGAGGAGTTCGGGCTTGATGCCGAGGCTCTGGGAGAGGTCGGTGCGGCGGGTGACGATGGGTCGGGGGCGGCGCTGGGGCTCGCGGAGTTCGCGTTCGGCGGCGTCGACGACGCTGCGGCGGATGGTGCTCTCGCTCTGGTCGAGGAGGGGGGAGCTGCCGCCGCAGCCGCAGAGGAGGAGGGAGCCTGCGATGGCGGCGAGGTAGGCGGGGCGGGCGTGTGGGCGTGTGACCGGCGTGCTTCGCATGTGGATTCCGAAACTAGCGATCGGTGGTGGCGTGTGCAACGCGGCGGCGTCCTCGGCGTGGAGGACTGATTGGTCCGTGTTTGGGTGGCGACGGACGTCTCCCGCGCTCGGGGCGTCCAGCGCTGGGGGAGGGTAGGGCGGGCGTGGCGCGGGCGG
>CAZBXF010000284.1:0-3494 GCA_964495635.1 uncultured Phycisphaeraceae bacterium | reverse complement strand
GGTGACGTCGCGTGCCGGGAGGAGTGCGGCGTGGGTGTCGAGGAAGAGGACGTTGGAGCCATTGCCGTGTCGCTTCGCGGCGACGCGCTGGGCGGCGGTGGGATCCTGCGGGCCTTGTCCCGTGACGGTTGAGATACGCCACATGTCGTAGAAGATCGAGATCTGGAGTTCGTCGTTGCCGGGCGCGTAGTTGTTGCCCCACCTGACTCCGTTGGGATCATCGGTGAAGCAGGTGAGGTACATGGTCTGCGAGGGACGGACGTAGCGGCTGGCGACGGTGGGAGGCTTGCCAAGATCGGTGGCGACGGGTTGGCCGTTCACAAGGCGGAACTGAAGACCGTTGTTGACATAGTGGATGTTGTGCGGGTCCTTCGGGCGGGCGGGGTCGCGGTAGTAGTTGGCGCTGACGTACTGATCGCGCAGGCCCGCGTCGGGCTGGGTCGACGTCGCGCGGTTGTCGAGGAAAGGACGGAGGCTGAAGGCCCACGAGATGTTGACGGCGGCGCGGTTCGTGCGGCTGACGTACCAGGCCGGGGCCTGCGGTACTCCGGCGTTCAGCTGCTCGCTCACGCCCGACTCACGCGGCGTGAATTCCTTGTACGTCTCGGAGTAGAGGCCGAGCGCGACGCCAATCTGACGCTGGTTGGAGAGGCACGCGACCTGGCGACCTGCGGCGCGAGCTTTGCCCAGGGCTGGCAGCAGGAGCCCGATCAGCAGCGCGATGATCGCGATGACGACGAGGAGCTCGATGAGGGTAAAGCCGCGTCGCTGCATGATGGACAGCATACCGCAGGTGGCGGCTTCGTCCAAACAGAATGTGCTCAAGCGGCATCCGGGCACAGCACCGAACGGCGCGTGCGGAGCGGCCGGTCGGACGGTCCGGGGGGAGAGGCCGAGTGGGGAACCTGGGGCCTTCTCGGTGAGCTCGTCGACCTACTTGTCGGCGACGTTGAGCGAGCGACCAGCGGCGCGCTTGCGGTTGACGAGCTTGCGCCCGTTCTTGGTCTTCATGCGAGCGCGGAACCCGATGGCTCGCTTGCGCTTGATTCGGCTTGTGCGGTGCGGATAGTGCATGGCGGGCCTCGTAAACCTGAGCCGCCGACGTGGCGGGCTCGAACCGGAGCGTTCCGGGTGGGGCCGACATGGTAGGCGGCTGGTCTGTAGTTGGCCAGTGCCTCCTGGGAGTTCGTCACGGTGGTGGGGGCGGGTGGCGTGGGGGAGTGGGGGCGGGAAAACACTGGACCTCAGGACGGGCGGGTATGGTGCCGCCTGGGAAGACCGCAATTCCGTGAGGAAGCTGTCAATGTTCGTGCAGAGGCGAACCGAGGAGATATCCTGACCGATTGTCCGGCGTCAGGGTCCGGACACGCCGCGGTGTGAGCGCCCTTCGCCGGGCGATCGCGGTGGGATTGCGAACAGAGCCGTGGGTGAACGAGGCCTTATCGCCGAGGAGTCGCTTGAAGCAGCCCAGCGGGTGCTGGGCTATCGCTTCAATGACCTTGATCTGCTCGCGCTCGCGCTGACGCACGCGTCGACGGCGGACGAGCGAGCCAAGAGCAATGAGCGGCTCGAGTTCCTCGGGGACTCGGTTCTTGGGATGGTGGTGGTGGAGATGATCTACCGTCGCTTCCCGGAGATGCTCGAAGGGGAGATGACCAAGATCAAGTCGATGGTGGTCTCGCGCGAGACGTGCGCGGGGCTCGCGACGGAGCTTGGGCTGGACCGGCTGCTGGTGACTGGGAAGGGGATCTCCGGGAGCGGGGCGATGCCGGGCTCGATCGCGGCGGCGGCGCTGGAGTCTCTGGTTGGCGCGCTGTACGTGGATGCGGGGTTTGATCGCACTGCAGCGTGGATCCGGCCGCTGGTTGAGCCGATCGTCGAGCGAGCTTCGAACAGTGGCCATCAGCGGAACTTCAAGAGCGTGCTGCAGCAGCATGCGCAGCAGGATTTCGGCTCGACGCCGCGATACGTGACGCTGGATGAGAAGGGGCCTGACCACGCGAAGGCGTTCAAGATCTGCGTGGAGCTGGATGGTCGGCGCTTCGAGGCATGCTGGGGCCAGACGAAGAAGAAGGCGGAGCAGGAGGCCGCGCTGGCCGCGCTGCGCGAGCTGGGCGTGATCCAGGACCTTGGGGGCGGCGAGGTGCGGATGAGCGCGCCGGACGAGACGTGAGCGCGACGGGCATCACTCCGTCGGCACGTGGCTCGCGGCCAACCGGTCGATCGACGCGATGGATTCCGAGACGGCCAGCAGCGTGAGCGAGCTGGCGTCGATTGGGAGTCGCTGGTCCCATGCGGCGGCCCGAACGCCCCACTGTGCCTCTTCCGGGCTCGTCACGCCCCAGAGATTGGCATCGTCGAGCGTGAGCTGGCGGAGGAAGCGAAGCCCCGCGAGGAGGCTCGAGAGTTCCTTCATGTGCTCGGCCCTTGGGGTCAGACGCTGGTCGCCGAGCATCTGGGCGCTGGCGGCGAGGGGGCGTGCGCCGTACCAGGTTGGGAGCGACGCCCGTCCCTGGGTGAAGATGACGCCACCGGCGAGGTCGGATTCGTCCGCGACGTCGCTGGGAGTCAGCATGTGCTGGTTGACCTGATCGCGCACCTCTCGCATGGCGGTGCCGGCGGGGATCGTGGCGGCGGTACCGGCGAGGAGTGTCTCGGCGCGCAGGAGCCAGGGCATGTGCGTGACGAGCGAGCCCTGGGGCGTGTCTGTGTAGACGCTCGCGAGCGCCTGGCGTGCGAGGCGGCCAAGGCGTTCGGACACGTCGGGATCGCGCCGGACCAAGAGGTCGCTTGCCGCGGCGAGCCCGAGGGTGATGGTGCCGCGGGCGGTGGCGGGCGTGCTTCTGCTCCAGCCTTGCGGCTCGGCGTAGCCTCGCTCGACGGCGGTCACGAAGGGGCTGATGTGTTCGAGGACTTCCGGAGTAGCGGGATCGCTCGCGTCGCCCGCGAGCAGGCGGATGGCTTCGAGCGCCAGTGACGCGGCGCTCGGGGAGAGGGGCGTCTGGCCACCTTCGGCCCTCTCGCGATCGGCGAGGGAGCGGAGGATCTCCGCGGCGACACGCCTTGATTCGGCGGCGGGCTGGGGCGGGGCAACCTGCGCATGGGCGGCGAGGGCGAGCGCGGCGAGGGCTCGCTCAGGGGGGCTCGCGTCGTCGGGATCGGCCCGTCCCTGCATGGGCCAGATCACGCCGAGGAGGCGACCGTCGATGGTGCCGTCCGTTCGCCAGCGAGAGATGATGTGGGAAGCGAGGCCGTCACCCCAGCGATGGAGCTCGGCCTGCGTCAGTTGAGTGGCGGGTACGGGGCGCACGCCGCGGACGAGGAAGGTCGCGGGCTCGCCTGGGTTGGTGTGTGCGACGTGCACGACACGGAAGCGGTAGGCGACCATCGATCGCTCGCGGAGGAGCGTTCCGAGTTCGCCCTTGAGCGTTCCGGGGATCGCGGCGGTGGCGTCGCCAGTGACGAGGGAGACGGCGGCGGCCAGGGCTGGGCCG
>CAZBXF010000283.1:1598-3495 GCA_964495635.1 uncultured Phycisphaeraceae bacterium | reverse complement strand
CGTCAACCGCCGCGCCAGCGTGCAGGTAAGAGCCGTGCTCGCGGCGTATGAGTGGAGGCTCGGAGGCGTCGGCGCGTGAAGGCATGACGGACAAGTCACGAGGCACCTGGGGAGCGATGCGGAGGGGAACGTAGAGATAGCACGAGGTCGGGCGTGATCCCGCGAACTCCTCGCATCAAGCCCCGAAGGCCGGCCACCGCCTTCCTCGCGTGCCATCGAAGTCTGCCTCAAGGCTCCGATGATCACAACGCCGGACGAGCGAGAGGCGCCTCCAAGTCGCAGAGCCGGTATCGATAGCACGTTGCGGCGGCCTCGATACAACCAGCTCGGCTCGACTGCCTTCATGTTCGTACACTCCCAGAGCTCGGCGGTCGTCGGGCAACGGAGGACCACCATGGACATCAATGACTTCGCAGAGATGACCCAAGAGGTGATCGCAAGTGATGGTTTCGAGGGCTATCTGCCCACGCTCATCCTGCCACAACGCATGGTGATCAGCGCGCTCGAAGGGATTCCCGATGGTGTCGATGTCGAGCAGGCTGCGCTGGAGTGGGCGGCGAAGATTGCCAAGGCAGGCGAGGAGTATCTTCTTGCCTACAAGATCAATGATCACCAGTTCCGCGTCGTTCGCAGCGACGGATCCGCACTGACGCAGGCAGACTTCGATGTCCCGATGGCTTGAGCGGTCAGGTTCGGATCCTCGACGCTCGATTTCTCCATATGTTTCCGCTGCGGCGTCGGGTTCCATGCAGCCCATCAGTCCACCCGCTGGCGAGAGCTCTGTTACACTCTGGAAGATCGCGACGATGTGCATGTGGGGCCGGGCAGTAGCGCGACACCTCACAGTTCACACATAGGTCGCACGGAGGACCTCGCCATGTTCAGGCTCTGCCAGCTCCTGGTCATGATCGCCATGTCGCCGGTGTTGCTCGCGTCCGAGGCACTCGGCTGGGGCGAGACGCTGAATCCGAAGACATACACCTCTCCGTCGGGAGAGTGGTCGATCGTCGTAAAGCCCGACACCATCGCGGGCGACGCGGGCGCGACCTACACGCTCAAGCATCGCGGACAGCAGACCTGGAGCAAGTCCCTCCCCTTCGCGCTCTGGGACGCGGCGATCACCGACACCGGCGTCACGGCCGGGTTCGCCTACCAGAACGGGCTCGACGGGCGCGGCTGGGGCAACGGCAATCGCGACCAGAGCCTCTTGTACGTCGTGATCCTCGACGAGAAGGGTGAGATTCGCCTGAAGGATGAGCGTGAACGCAAGAACGACGCGCGCGTCAGAGCGAATCCTCCGCTGCCATATTTCCCCGTCGCGACCGGCGTTCTAGTCAGTCCTTCGGCTGACTCCTTCGTCGTTCGAACCGACTCCGGCTTCAACGCCGACGACGAGAATTGGTGGCGCTACCGCCTGAGCACCGGCGAGAAGCTCGGCGACATCGTGCCAGACCAGCCGAAGAAGACAGTTGAGTACGGGCTCCACAAGGGGATCAGCGCGATGCCCGTGCCGGGCACTCCGCTGGCGGTCGTCCATTGGTACATCGCCACCTTCGAGCCTGACAAAAGAACCAACAGCGCCATGATCCAGATCCTGAGCCTCGACGGCAAGGAAGTCTGGCGGCTGGATCTCCCCGGCGAGTACGCAGGCCTGGGATCAGACTGGCACTGGCACTACGACCTCGTCGAGCCCGGCATCCAGCAGATCGAGGCCGGCGACCGAGCGTTCTCCGTGCGCTCGTACAGCCTGAAGCAGAAGGTCAGCTTCTCAATCGAACCTGACGCCGCTGCGCCCTCCGGATGGAAGGTGACCGAAACCAAACGCATCGATGACGCGCTCCCCGTCGGGCGTGCTGGCATCGAACAGGAGCGAGCGGCAAACGCTGGAGAGAAGGCA
>CAZBXF010000283.1:0-1498 GCA_964495635.1 uncultured Phycisphaeraceae bacterium | reverse complement strand
GGGCACGCCCTGGGGCGAGCGTCGAGACGCGCCCGCCTTCATCCTGGACGTCGCGACCGGCCAAGCCTCGAAGCTACCGCTGGGCCTGGGCGGCATCCGCGCGGCGGCCGCGACCGGCGACGGCGGCTTTGTCGTGATTGGAGGCGAAGACTTGATCTTCGGCAGGACGCTCATCGCCTTCGACGCCGCGGGAGTCAAAGCCTGGGAGGCCGAACTGACTTCTCCCGACGATCTGGCCACGACCAGCACCGGTGAGGTGGTGGTGCTCGACGGCAAAGATAAACTCCGTTTCTTCTCACGCACAGGTGAGCCAATCCGAACCCTCGAGGTCGGGGCCGTGATTGGTGCCCGTCCCAACTATCCAGCCGGAGTGTCCGCCGACGCAGATGGCGGCGTCATTCTTGAGGACTTCGGCGGCACGCCCTCAATGCATCGCATCTCCGCGGCTGGAAAGAGCATCGGAGGCTTCACGCCCGCGTTCGCCGATGGGCGTGGGTTCCGCGTGTACGGCCGGGTCCAGCGAGCACCCGACGGCACGCTCTGGACCAGCGACTCCCACGCTTTGCTCCGCCTCTCAGAGCAAGGGGTGGTCGAGAAGGTTTTGGGGCCCGAGCCGGGTGAGGGCGGGCTCACGGGAATCAGAGCGCTCACGGTCGCGCCCGACGGACGGATCTTCGCGATCAACGAGCGCGATGCCAGCGTGCACACGTTCGCAAAGGACGGCACGCCGCTCCGCGTGCTTCGCCCGGAGTCCACGGACTTCAGCATCGATACGGGTATCGGCTCGATCACGCTCGCGGGCGCAGGGGAGGTATTCTACTTTCCCGACGATCAGTACAAGCAAGGGCTCAAGGGCTATCTCCACTTTGATGCCGCCGGGAACCGAGTCGGATTCGCGCCTTTTCTCCTCGGCCAAGTGTCGGAGGATTGGCTCTTTAGGCCCGGTTCTCACGAGCGCTGGATCCTCGGCTACGAGTCCATCGCGCTTGCCGGAGCAGACGGGGCCATCATCAGGGAGATCAAGAAGCGTCCAAATGGAGACTGGATCGAGCGTGTGAATGGCGGGGCCGTCGCGCCCGATGGATCCCTGGCGGTCGTCGCGTCGCCGGCTGAGATGGGCATGCGCGGCCCGGCCACCATCAACGTCTACAAGCCGGACGGCGAGCCCGTGCGGACACTTCCCCTTGACGGGCAGTCGATCTTCGCACGGTTGGCCTTCACGGGCACACATGTCATCTCAACGGACGGCCCGACCATCCAGGTCCATCCCGTGGACGGCGGGCCGGTGAAGCACTTCACGCTCCCCTCAGTGCAGGGCAGGGAAGGCTGGTGGACGATCTTCTACGTGGAAGGATCCGGCGAGCTCTGGGGCTGGAACTCCGGCACCCTGGAGGTCCATCGCTTCGAGATGCCATGACCCCACACGCGTTGGCCATCACGGCCCCACCCCCACCCTCGCAAAGATCGCCCGATGGTCCGAGCCCGTCGATTCGCCCAG
>CAZBXF010000282.1:0-3550 GCA_964495635.1 uncultured Phycisphaeraceae bacterium | reverse complement strand
AGCCCCAAGAAGTTACCGCTCGGCGCAATGGCCGTCGGAAGGGCCTCCAGCGAGTACTGCGCCGAGGCGACACCACCCGACACCGCCAGCACCGAAAGCACCGCCGCCCGACGCAACTTCACGCTCGACATGATGGGTCTCCCCTGCTCACTACGTCGCAACTAAAGACCAAGGCGGCAGACGAGCCGCCAGTCCAGCGGGGGCGTTACCGGCAACGTGGGGGCCGGGTTGCGGGTTGTTGCCTAAATCTGCCAAGGCGGCAGTCCGTGGCGGTCCTTGCTTTGGTTGGCTGTTGGCGGCGGCGCGGCGGGGCCCGTTGGCCGGCCAAACAGGAGCGTCCCTGCCGGCGCGGGAAGGCCGCGGGGAGGCGGAAGTGACCGACCGAGGGCCGCGGCACCGGTTGGCGGCGGGTCTGGACCGGCGGCCGCGGCACCGGGCCTGGGGACAAGAAGAAGATCGCCAAAGATCGGATGGCACCCCGCTTGCAGGAGTGGGTGGTCGGTTCGTCAACATCCAGAACCGGGACCCGGGCTCGGCGATCAGAGGCAAACCGATGTGGGCCATGGGTTTAGATCTTCTCACCAACCCCCGGCAAGGCTCGGGCACGAACGGGCCGATTGTGAAGGATCAGTTTCGCTGTGCGGATACGGAGTTTGGCACTCAGCCGCGCAGCGGGCATCGAACGTATAGACCATGGCGAAGGCATGGATCAGAGGCGAACGCTGGAAGAGGAATGAAGACCGCCGAGCCCTCCGGAGCGAGTTGACGACCCTGTTGCCGTGAAGTCTCAGTAGTGTTGGATGGTCCGTGCGGACAAAGCCCGCGCGGCAGGCCGAGAGTGGAAGAGAAGACGGGTCGCCGCGACGAGCGGCACACAGAACCGTCTGGGAAAGGACGCGACCATGTTCGAACGCTTTACCGATCGGGCTCGCAAGGTGATGGCCCTGGCCAATCAGGAGGCGCAGCGCCTCAACCACGAGTACATCGGGACCGAGCACATCCTGCTGGGCCTTGTCAAGGAAGGATCCGGCGTCGGGGCCAACGTCCTCCGCAACCTGGACGTTGATCTGCGCAAGGTGCGCCTCGAGGTCGAGAAGCTGGTGAAGGCTGGCCCGGAGATGGTCACGATGGGCAAGCTGCCCCAGACCCCTCGCGCCAAGAAGGTCATCGAGTACGCCATCGAAGAGGCCCGCAACCTCAACCACAACTACGTCGGCACCGAGCACCTCCTGCTCGGCCTCCTGCGCGAGCACGACGGTGTCGCGGCACAGGTCCTGATGAACCTGGGCCTGAAGCTCGAGGATGTCCGCGAGGAAGTGCTCAACCTCCTTGGAGCTGGCTCCGAGCAGGGCGAGGGCGCTCCCGGCGCCGAGGGCATCTCCGGTACTCCCGCCGCGGCGGGCGCAGCGCCGACGGGTGCTTCGGGGCAGGCCAAGGGTGGCAAGAGCCGCACGCCTGCGCTCGACAGCTTCGGGCGTGACCTGACGGAGCTGGCCAAGGAAAGCACGCTGGACCCTGTCATCGGGCGCCAGAACGAGATCGAGCGCGTGACGCAGGTCCTGTGCCGGCGCACGAAGAACAACCCGGTCCTCCTGGGCGAGGCGGGCGTGGGCAAGACCGCGATCGTCGAGGGCCTGGCCCAGCGCATCATCGCCGGCGACGTTCCCGAGATCCTGACCGACAAGCGCCTCGTCGTCCTGGACCTTGCGATGATGGTCGCGGGCACGAAGTACCGCGGCCAGTTCGAGGAGCGCATCAAGGCCGTCATGAACGAGGTCCGCAAGGCCAAGAACGTGATCCTCTTCATCGACGAGCTGCACACGCTCGTGGGCGCTGGCGGTGCCGAGGGCGCCATCGACGCTTCCAACGTGCTCAAGCCCGCGCTGGCGCGAGGCGAGATCCAGTGCATCGGCGCGACGACGTTCGACGAGTACCGCAAGTACATCGAGAAGGATGCGGCGCTGGCGCGGCGCTTCCAGGCCATCACCGTCGATCCGCCGAGCGCGGAGCAGTCGGTGGAGATCCTGAAGGGCCTGCGCGAGAAGTACGAGACGCACCACCGCGTCAAGATCACCGACGCGGCCCTCAAGGCCGCCGTCGAGCTCTCGGGGCGCTACATCACGGGGCGCGTGCAGCCCGACAAGTCGATCGACGTGATCGACGAGGCCGGCGCGCGGGTCCGCATCAAGAGCATGACCAAGCCGCCGAACCTCGCCGAGCTCGAGGCTCAGATCGAGCGTCTGAGCGTCGAGAAGGATGAGGCCGTGAAGGCCGCGGACTACGAGAAGGCCGCGGAGCTGCGTGACCGAGCCGAGCAGCAGCGCCGGAAGAAGGAAGAGATCCAGCGCGAGTGGCGGGCCAAGAGCCAGGAGGCCGAGGGCACCGTCGATGAGGAGATCATCGCGGAGGTCGTCAGCAAGATGACGGGCGTGCCGCTGAAGCGGCTCGAGAAGGACGAGGCGGCTCGCCTGCTCAAGCTCGAGGAAGAGCTGCACAAGAAGGTCATCAGCCAGGAAGACGCCATCAAGGCGATCTCCAAGGCCATCCGGCGCGCCCGCGCGGGCCTCAAGGATCCCAAGCGTCCGATGGGCTCGTTCATCTTCGTCGGCCCTTCGGGCGTCGGCAAGACGCTGCTCAGCAAGGCCCTCGCGGAGTTCATGTTCGGTGACGAGGAAGCCCTCATCCACCTGGACATGAGCGAGTACATGGAGAAGCACAACGTCAGCCGTCTGGTGGGCGCGCCCCCCGGCTACGTCGGCTACGAGGAGGGCGGCCAGCTCACCGAGCGCATCCGGCGCCGCCCCTACAGCGTGATCCTGCTCGACGAGGTCGAGAAGGCCCACCCCGACGTCTTCAACATGCTCCTGCAGATCATGGAGGAAGGCCGCCTGACGGACAGCTTCGGCCGCAACGTGGACTTCAAGAACACGGTGCTGATCATGACGAGCAACCTGGGCTCGGAGATCATCAAGGGTGGCGCGGGCTTCGGCTTCGGCAAGCGCACGGAAGCGAGCGACTTCGAGAACATCCGCAGCGTGCTGATGAAGGAGGTCGAGCGCTTCTTCCGGCCCGAGTTCATCAACCGCCTCGACGACATCATCATCTTCCGTCCGCTCAACAAGGACGACATCACGCGGATCGTCGACTACGAGGTGAACAAGGTCTCCAAGCGCCTTGCGCAGCAGGGGTACTCGATCGAGCTCGACGCGCTGGCGAAGGAGCTCATCATCGACCGGGGCTACAACCCCGAGTTCGGCGCCCGCCCGCTCCGGCGCGCGGTGGGGCAGCTCATCGAGGACCCGCTCAGCGAGATGCTGCTGGGCGGCACCTTCGAGCCGCCGTGCACGATCAAGGTCACGCGGCGCAACGGGCCGGATGGCAAGCCCGAAGACCACCTGTTCTTCGACTCGGTCCCGGCGGCGCCGGCCGCCACGCCAGCCGCCCCGGCGCGCGAGGCGGCGGGCAGCACCTAAGGGCAAGCGCCGCAACCATGCGGCGAAGTGAGTGGAAACACAAAGGCCCCGGGCAGATGCCCGGGGCCTTTTTCGTT
>CAZBXF010000281.1:0-3552 GCA_964495635.1 uncultured Phycisphaeraceae bacterium | reverse complement strand
GCGCGGCTTGGGGGATTGACCACGGGACCCGTCCCCCGACGAGCCCGACCGATCCCCGGAATCGCGGTCCCCATCAAACACAGAACGAGTGTATGCGGGGGAGGTTGGTTGAAGGAACAGCCCGCAATTTGGGGTAAGGGACAACGGCTCCTTGAGGTAGCCTGCAGAAGGCTTCTCAGAATCACTACACCTTCGATGGCCGTACGGCATGTGAGATCCCGCAGGACTGCGGGGACAGATCCTGAGCAGCGGGCGGCATCGCGGCATCGAGTGTGGAGATTCGTGGATCAGGGTTGGTCGGCGTCGTTCTTTGGTGCCGTGCTCGGAACTGTGAAGTACAGCCGGTCGACCACGATTGGATGGGCTGAGAGCCGGAGGAGCGCTAGGACGAGGAAGATCAGCACAACCGCGCCGATGACGAGTGCGGGAATCAAGAGCCACAGGACCGGACGCTGGTAGTTGGTGACAAGCGGCAGCACCTGGAGTGGCCCAGTGCCACTCGGTTCGCTGGGGGCGTTACTCGCGGCGGTCGCGATGAGCGTGTGGATCTGACGAGTGATGGCTTCGTCGGCGGCGCTCGCTTCGTCGATGCCGCAGGCCTTGAGCCAGGTGCCGATGTCCTCGGGAGCGATGCCATCGGGCGTCGAGACGATCAAGCCGCCGGCAGTGAGGTCGGCGCGACGGCGCGTGTCGCGGAGCTCGATGCGGCCCACCTCCCCTCGACCATCGATGAGCAGCCTGGCGACAAGGCGAGAGCGATCGATCCATCGCTCGTTGAAGGCTGGGTCCGTGCGGAATGCCGTGATCGAGCCCCTGGCGGAGATCTCAATCCTCCAGGACTGCGCACCCTTCACATAGGAGGCGACCGCGGCAGCATCGCTGACTCGCAACGCGGGCAGTTTCGTCCACAGCACGCTCAAACCGATGATCGCGAAGGGGCCGAGAAGGAGAAGCGTGCAAAGGACTCGAACGAAGTCAGGCGGCTTTAAGGTCCACGTCAGGCTACCCGTCGGGCGTGTGCCTTTGCCTTCGAGATCTCCGCCGCATTCGGGGCACCGTGTGGTGGTCAAGCCCTGAAGCGGATACCTGCACCCGGCGCACTCGGGCCTTCGTGTGCGGCCACCGGCGATGCCGAACATCACGAGCAGGATCGCGATGATCGCGAGCCATAGAGCCGCGTATGTCAAGAGTCCCAACACGATGAGGGAGCGTACCAGCGGCCGTGTGGTCCGGATGCCATTTCACGGCGGAGTCGAGGCTTGAGATTTCGGGCGCTCAAACGAAAAAGGCCCCGCGAGATGCGGGGCCTTGCTTGGGTTGTCTGATCTGTTGTTTGCTGGCTTACGCAAAGTGGGCGAAGGCGCGGTTGGCTTCGGCCATCTTGTGCGTCTGCTCGCGGGTCATCATGGCCTTGCCCTCGCCCTTGGCCGCGGCGTAGAGCTCGTCGGCGAGGCGGGTGGCCATGGGGCGGCCCTTCTCGGCGCGGGTGGCCTCGAGGATCCAGCGGAAGGCCAGCGACTGCTGACGCTTGCGGTTGACCTGCATCGGCACCTGGTAGTTGGCACCACCGATACGCTTGCTGCGCACCTCGACGAAGGGCTTGACGTTCTCAAGCGCGCGGGTGAAAAGCTCGATCGCGGTCTTGGGGGCCTCGGGAGCGGTCTCCTTGCCGAGGCGCTCCTGGATGATGTCGAAGGCGTCATAGACCACGCGCTGCGCGGTGGCCTTCTTGCCGTCGTACATCACGCAGTTGATGAAGCGGGCGAGGGTCCGATCGCCGAAGCGGGGATCGGGCTGGAGCTGCGTCTCGGAACTGGTGAAGCTCTTGCGACCCATCGAATAACTCCTCTGGCTGGCGCGAGGGGCTGGTCCCCAAGCGTGCTGTTCACCGCGGGTGCCTGGGTGGGCTGGACCCCGCGATTACTGCCGTGAACCGATCCTGCTGAGCGGCCGGGCGACACGCCGGGCCACGACGAAAAGAACAACCTATGTGGAAGCTGCGATGCCCGAAAGACCGGATCCTTAGGAGCCCTTCTTCCGCTTGGCGCCGTACTTCGAGCGGCCCTGCTTGCGGCCCTCAACGCCGAGGCAGTCGAGGGTGCCGCGCACGACGTGGTAGCGCACACCGGGGAGGTCGCGGACGCGGCCGCCACGCACGAGCACGATCGAGTGCTCCTGGAGGTTGTGGCCTTCGCCGCCGACGTACGCGGTGACTTCCTTGCCGTTCGAGAGGCGGACACGCGCGATCTTCCGCAGAGCCGAGTTGGGCTTCTTCGGAGTCATCGTCCTGACGATCAGGCAGACGCCGCGCTTCGAGGGGGCGCCGTTGAGGTCGCGCGTCTTGGAGCGGTTGCCCACGGGGCGGCGCGGCGAACGGATGAGCTGATTGATCGTCGGCATAGTGAACTCGGTGGGTGCGAAACTCGGTGAAACTCGTCGACTGGCGCCCCTGAAGGACGCGGGAAGCTACGCAGACATCCGCCCGACGGATCGGGCAGGGCCTACAGGATAGGCGCTCGCCCCGGCGTCGGACAAGGGGTCCGGTTGGCGAAAAGGCGGGGCGGGGGGCCACCGGCACGCCCCCTCCTCTCTCCACCCCGGGGCTTCGAGCGGTCCTAACCGGTCCGACCCCCGACCATCGCCCGGATGGCGGCCGGGCTCTCGGGATGGCCGGTTCGGGCCGAGAGCAGCGTCGCCTGGGTCATGGAGAGGAGGGAAACCGTCTCGAGCGGCCCGTCGTCGGGAAGCGACGTGTCGGTCAGGCGGGCGAGATCCTCGGCCAGAGCCGAGACGCCATGGAGGGTCAGCGCTGGGTCCCCTCGGTTTGCTTTGCGGATCCGGAGTTCATCGCGCTTCTGGCCGTCGGGGGCAAGCCACTCGAAGCCATCGTCGTACAGGCGGAGGCGCCCCTGGCTCGAGAGGAGCGTCACAATCGTGCTCCACCGGCCGGCATGGTTGGAGGAAATGACGGAGGCAGTTCGGCCGGAGTCGTAGCGAGCCGTCGCGATGAGATCGCCGTGCAACTGCCGCAGGTCTTCTGGAGGCTGGGCCCGGGCGACGGCGAGCGCGCTGGCGCCGGGCGAGGAGGGCGCGAGGCCGGCATCAGGGCTCGTGTAAGAGGCCAGCAAGCTCTCAGGCTCTCCCATCAAGCTGCGCAGCGTGTCGAGCGCGGCAAAGAGCCGCGACGCGAGCGTGCCATGATGCGGCCCCGACCAGCACTCAATCACGGCCGATCGAGGCGGAGTGGGCGTCGCAAAGGCCATGAGCACTTCCGCCGCGTCGCGGAAGGGCCGGGAGTATCTCGGCAGGCCCAGGAACCGCAGAGCCTCGCAGGGCGGCGGCCCCGGAGTGCCGGACATCCAACCGGCCGGCGCGAGCTCCAGGATCGAGGCCGGGATCGGCTCGCCGCACGCAACGCGGACGCCACGGGCGCGGGCCGCGACGACGGCGCGGGCATCCTCGGGGTTGCGCCCGAACTCGCCCGGGGAAGCGATCCAGACGAGGTCAACGTCCGCACTGGCCAGCGTGTTTCGCAGATCATCGACGGTCGAG
>CAZBXF010000280.1:0-3573 GCA_964495635.1 uncultured Phycisphaeraceae bacterium | reverse complement strand
TGGAGTGTGCCGATGGGATAGTGGCCCGCGATCGTGCGGTCCAGGCCCGCGGCGTTCGCGCCGATGTCAGTCGACATCACTTCGAGCGTCTGCTCGCTCCCCATCCCCTCCATCTGCAGCGTCGCGAGGCTCATGTCGTAGCGCGTGTTGCTGTTGATCGCGCAGTTGAAGTGACCAGACAACAAGCCGAGTTCCGCACCGATGCCCGCCGTCAGTGTCGCCTGCGTCCAGAGGGTCAGCTGCGCCGCATTGATGGTGCGCGTTCCCGGGCCCGGCAGGCTCAGTCCGCCGTACAACTCGAGGGGCCGGCCCGCGCCAGAAGCGAGCGAAGAGATCCCGCCCAGCGTCAGCGAGGAGGTGTAGGGCATCCGCAGATCGGAAGTCGAGCGCAGCGTGAGCGAACGCCCGGTCGTATCGAGCAGCGAGGCCAGACGCCACGCGGCGGGCGTCGCAGCGATCTGATGCCCGTTCAGGGCCGAACCCAGGGCCGCCGCGAGGGTGGTTGCGCTCGTATCCGTCGAGGCGTTGCTCGCAAGGCTGAAGTCGTCGTAAGCGATGTCGAACACCCACGCCGAGCCCTGGTCGAGGTTGGCACCGTTGTTGTCGAGGTTCGAGCCCACGATCGCGGTGTCACCGGAGACGGCGACAGCAAAGGCGAACTGATCTCCCGGGATACCGTCCGCGGCGTTGAGCCGCTCCTGCTGCGTCCAATTCGTCCCAGCGCGGGTAAAAATGTAAGCCGAGCCCGGATCTGCGGCGAAGTTCACATCATCAAGGATCGCTCCCACAATCGCAACGTCACCGGAGAGGGCGACGGGATAGCCGAACCAGTCATTCGCCGCACCGTCCGACGCATTGAGCCGAGCCTGCTGCGTCCACGTCGTTCCCGAGCGTGTGAAGATGTACGCCGAGCCTTGGTTGTTGTTGGCTCCCACGTCATCCTGATGGGCCCCGGCGATCGCGGTGTCGCCCGAGAGCGCGACCGACAGCCCAAACTGGTCGTTCGCCGCGCCGTCCGCGGCCGTCAGCCGGCCCTGCTCGGTCCACGCCGTACCGGATCGGGTAAAGACGCGGGCCGAGCCCTGGTCAGTGTTGGCACCCACGTCGTCGTAGCGCACGCCGACCAGCGCAGTGTCGCCGGAGATCGCCACCGAGCAGCCGAAGGTATCGACCGGCGCACCGTCCGCGGCGGTGAGCTTGGCCTGCTGCGTCCATGTCGTTCCCGACCGGGTGTAGATGTACGCGGAGCCTTGGTCGGTGCTGGCTCCGATGTCATCGAGGTACGCACCAACGATCACGGTTTCGCCGGAGATGGCAACGGAGACCCCGAAGTAGTCGAGAGCCGCGGCGTCCGCGGCGGTGAGCCGCGCCTGCTCCGTCCAGGTCGTGCCCGCGCGTGTGAAGACGTACGCCGAGCCCTGATCATTGAAAGTCACCCCGTCAGCAAATGCGCCGACGACGACGGTATCGCCGGAGATCGCAACGGAGCTCCCAAAACCGTCCGACGACGCGCCATCCGAGGCCGTGAGGCGGGCCTGCTCGGTCCACACCGTTCCCGAGCGAGTGAAGACGTACGCCGAGCCCTGAAGATTGTTGAAGCCCACGTCGTCGCGATACGCCCCGACGATCGCGGTATCACCCGAGATCGCGACGGAAGAACCCAGTTCGTCGTTCGCCGCGCCGTCCGAAGCAAGCAGCTTGAGGTCAGGTCCGATCCAGCTGCTTCCAACGCGCGAGAATACCCATGCCGAGCCCTGGTCGACTCTGCCATCGACGTCATCCAGGTGCCCCCCCACGATCGCGGTGTCGCCGAAGAGCGCAACGGCGAAGCCGAACTCGTCACTCGCGGCGCCGAATGGAGAGGTGAGCTGCGCCCGCTGGGTCCAGGTGCCGCCCGAGCGCGTGAAGATGTACGCCGAGCCCTCATCGGCGCTGGAGCCCACGTTGTTGAGGTACGCCCCCACGATCACGGTGTCACGCGATATGGCGACGGAATAGCCAAGACGATCGATCGCCGCACCGTCCAACGCGGTGAGCTGAGCCTGCTGGGTCCACGTCGCGCCCGATCGGGTGAAGACGTACGCCGATCCCTGGTCGGCGTTGGCGCCCACGTCATCAAGGATCGCGCCCACGACGGCGGTATCACCGGAAATGGTGACGGAGCGTCCGAAGAAGTCGCTCGCCGCGCCGCCCGTAGCGGTCAGCCGCGCCTGCTGCGTCCAAGTGGTGCCCGATCGGGTAAAGACATACGCCGAGCCCTGATCGGTGTTGGCTCCCACGTTGTCCGCATAGGCCCCCACGATGGCCGTGTCGCCGGAGATCGCGACGGACAAGCCAAACTCGTCGCTCGCTGCGCCGTCCGAGGCGTTGAGCCGGGCCTGCTGCGTCCAGCCCGTCCCGGAGCGCGTGAAGACGTAGGCCGAGCCTTGATCAGCGTTAGCGCCCACGTTGTCCCCATACGCTCCCACGATCGCGCTGTCGCGCGAGAGCGCGACGGAGTAGCCAAAGCGATCGAGCGTCGCGCCGTCCGCGGCAGTAAGCTGCGCCCGCTGTGTCCAGGTCGTGCCCGAGCGCGTGAAGACGTAGGCCGAGCCCTGGTCGGCGATGGCACCAACGTTGTCGCCGTAGGCACCCACGATCGCGGCATCGCCCGACACCGCGACAGAGAAGCCGAAGAAGTCGCTCGCCGCGCCGCCCGCAGCCGTGAGCGTGGCCTCGAGAGTCCAGCCGTTGCCCGTCCATCGGTAGATGTACGCCGAGCCCTGATCGACGTTGGCGCCCACGTCGTCAAACGGTGCGCCGACGATCATCGTGTCGCCATCAATCGCGACAGCAGAGCCAAACTGGTCGCTCGCCGCGCCGGCGGGCTGCGGGAGCTGAATCGGCGTGGACCGCTGGGCGAGCGACGATGACGCCACAGCAACCACGGCGAGAACAGCAAGCACAATCAGCTTCATCATGGGGTCTCCGCCAAGGAGATTCAGAGAATCGGGCTGGAAACGCAGAGCGTTAGCCGCCACGCATTCTAACTCCCGACGAACGCCCCACAAGATCTCGATTCGCGCCTCGAGAGCACACGGCCGGCCTAGGAAACACCCGCAGACACCCGACTTATAGGTCCTCCGACCGCGAAGCGCGGCGGATGAGGCCGCCGATGCCGCTGCCCATCACGCTCCAACCTCAGATCCGTCCCCTCGTCGCTCCGGCGGCCGCGCCTTCCAAGGTGAGAATGATGCACGGCGTCCGAAGCAGCCGTTTCAAAAGAACAGCACCGCCCACGTTCGCGGGCGGTGCTCGTAAGTTCAGCGATCGTCAAGCGTGCCGCAGACCAGCACACCACCCAGAGCTTCGCACCGGCACGCTCAACTCCAGGTCCACGTACCCGATCCCCATTCCCTCCAACTTCTCAAGCCCCGCAGTTTCCCGTCACCACATACGCCGCGAGGATCTGCGCGTCCGTCAGGTCCGCGTTCTCATCACCATTCAGATCACCATCAAGCCAGTTGCTCTCAGGCGCAAGAAGCCCGACAAAGACCTGCGCCATCTGCTGCGCGTCGGTCAGGTCGACGTTCT
>CAZBXF010000279.1:0-3612 GCA_964495635.1 uncultured Phycisphaeraceae bacterium | reverse complement strand
GCTCGGATGGAGGGGATGGGATGGAGTGGCGGGGAGCGGCAGGCCAAGCAAGAAGAGAGTGCCGGAGACCGGCACACCACCCAAGAAAAAACCGTCGGCTTGCGCCGACGGCTGTGGAGGTTGGATTGAGGAGAGGGTGCTTTCCGAGACTTAGGAGTTGATCACGCGGCCTTCGCTTGCGAGGGCGGCTTCGCGGACGCTCTCGTGCATGGTGGGGTGGGCGTGGACGGTGCAGATGAGTTCTTCGGTGGTGGCTTCGAGGCGGCGGGCGAGGCTGAGCTCGGCGATGAGTTCGGTGGCCTGATCGCCCATGATGTGGGCGCCGAGGATCTCGCCGCGGGGGAGGCCGCGGATGATCTTGGTGAAGCCGTCGGTGTTGCGGGTTGCGATGGCCTTGCCGAGGGCTGAGAAGTTGAAGGTGCCGGTGTCGTAGTCCTTGCCCTTGACCTTTCCCTGCTCCTTGAGGTGGCGCTCTGTGAACCCGACGCTGGCGACCTGCGGGTGGCAGTAGGTGCAGCCGGGGATGACGGAGTAGTCCATCGGGATGGGCTCGTGGAGCTTCTTGCCGTGCTCGGTCTTGCCGTCGCGCCAGGCGATGCGCTCGACGCAGATGATGCCCTCGTCGCTGGCGACGTGGGCGAGCCAGGGCGGGCCGATGACGTCGCCGACGGCGTAGATGCCGGGCAGGTTGGTCTTGTAGTCGACGACCTCGTTGACGGTTCCCTTGCCGGGGCCGTCCCAGCCCATGGGGCGGAAGTCGGTCTTGATGTGGTCGCGCTCGACGGCGAGGCCGAGGGAGGCGTCGAAGAGGCCATCGAAGCGGCCCTTGACGCCGACGGCGAGGAGGACCTTCTCGGCCTCGAGGACTTCCTTCTTTGCTGCGTCGGGGGCCATCTTGCCGTCGGCGCCCTTGACCATGGGCGCGACGGTGACCTTGACGCCGGTGGCGGTCTTCTCGATGTTGAGAACACCGGTGCCGGTGCGGAGGTCCATGCCGTGCTTCTTGTAGACCTTCTCCATGGCGGCGCAGACGTCGTCGTCCTCGACGGGCAGGATGCGCGGCATCATCTCGATGACGGTGACCTTGGTGCCGAAGGTGTGGTAGAAGTAGCCGAACTCCATGCCGATGGCGCCGGCGCCGACGACGATCATGCTCTTGGGCTGCTGCTTGTTGAACATCGCCTCGCGGGCGCCCCAGATCTTGTCGCCGTCGAACTTGGCGAAGGGGAGGTCGCGAGCGACGCTGCCGGTGGCGATGATGACGTTGGTTGCGGTGATGGTCTCGCGGGCCTTGGCGGCGGGCGTGGCGGGGGAGTCGGTGCGCTCTTCCTGGACCTGGCAGTCGAAGAGCTCGACGCGGCATGGGGCCGCGGCGGCGCCGGTGCCCTTGCGGGCCGAGACGATCTTGGCGCTCGCGACGATGTGCTCGATCTTGTTCTTGCGCATCAGGAACTCAACACCCTTGTTGAGTTTGCTGGCGACGTCGCGCGAGCGTCCGATGGTCTTGGTCCAGTCGAAGGAGACGGCCCCGTCGATCTTGAGGCCCCAGGTCTCCTTCTCGTGGAGCTTCTCGAAGAGCTCGGCGTTGGAGAGGAGGGCCTTTGAGGGGATGCAGCCCCAGTTCAGGCAGACGCCGCCGAGCTTGGCCCGCTCGATGACGGCCGTCTTGTATCCCAGCTGGGCGGCACGGATGGCCGCCACGTACCCGCCCGGACCCCCACCAACCACGACCACGTCAAAGTGCCGCTCTGCCACGCCGGGTTCCTTTCGCTAGACAATGCCGGATCTGGATTCCGAAAGCCGCGACTGCCCTCTCCCAACCAGTCCCCGCCCAACGGGTGGGCCGAGGGCGGGACTATAGGAACCGGGAAGGGAGGGGCACTCCCGGCGGGGTTGGGGCTGGGTGCTGTGCCTCGGCGGGGAGGAGTGGTCCGCGGGGCCCGGGGAAGCCCGGCCCGTGATTATCGGGGGATAGAAGGATCCAGAATTGACTTGGCAGCCGCGGGGGGATCTGGTAGTCTTTTGACTCGTGGCGGAGAAGCGCCTTCGGCGCGTCGTGGGTGGGGGGTTCAGCGGTCTTGCCGGCGTTCGTCCGGCGAGTTCGCGAGTGAGGTTTCGGTTCTGGGGGCGGCGTGGTCTGGTCTATCGAGGCATTGAGTTCAGAAAGGGAGTACTTGTGATGAAGAAGAGCGTTCTCTCCGCGCGGTCGATGGTTGCAGCGGCCGCGGTGGTGGCTTCGGCGGGCGTGTCGCTCGCGCAGCCCGACGTGGTTCTGTCGGGCATCAACACGATCACCAACTACGGCCAGGTGAACGGCATCTACGCCTACGCCATCGGCTCCAACACGTGCAACAACGGCAACCAGAACTTCAACTGGACCAACAACGGCACGCCGGGCCTCGCGATGAACATGTATCGCCTGACCAACGGCCGGCTGACGCAGGTCGGGCAGTCGTGGGTGAAAACGGCGTGCTGCGCCGCGGCCGGCAGCGGCTGCGTCGGCACGTGCAACGGCCAGGGCGGCAGCGTTCTGGGCGCGGGCTGCCTTGACGTCTACTCCTCGGGCTGGAACGGCGGCCAGGGTCGCCTTGCCACCAAGAACGGCATCAACCCCTACGCCCGCACGTTCGGCAACGCCCTGGGCGGCGGCGCGACGAACGCGATCAACCGTCGCCTGCAGGTTCCGGCGAGCGAGATCGTCCCGAACAGCGCTGCCAACCTGTACTTCGTCGAGGGCGTGTACGTCTGCACCGAGGAGACCCTCGCGACCTCGATGAACAACGCCTCGTACCGTCGCATCACGATGGCGACGGCCGCGGGCACGCCGACGCTGCAGGGCACGATCGCGCAGGGCATTCCGGCCATCCGCGCCTGGCGCGACAATGGCCTGGGCGTGGGCGTGGTTGACAACCGCGTCGTGGTCAACACGCTGGACATCCCCGCCGAGGGCCGCTTCTGGACCGCGTACAAGGTCACCGACCTGGGCAACGGCCAGTGGCTGTACGACTACGCGATCTTCAACCTCAACAGCCATGTCGCGGCCAACTCGCTGACGATCCCCGTCCCGGCGGGCGTGAACGTCTCGGGCATGGGCTTCCAGGACGTGAACTACCACTCCGGCGACACGACCGACAACACCGACTGGGCGATGACGACCACCTCGGGCAACGTTGCCTGGACCGGTCCGAACTTCGCCACCGCCCCCAACGGCAACTCGCTGCGCTGGGGCACGATGTACAACTTCTGGTTCACCGCTGACCAGCCCCCGGCCGCGGTTCAGGCCAACATGGGCCTCTTCCGTCCGCACAGCGTCCAGAGCATCAACTTCGCGGTGCAGGGTCCCAGCGCTCCTCCGAACCCCTGCGACTACGACTTCAACCGCGATGAGAACGTGGACCTCGCCGACGCTCAGAACATGGCGCAGGTCTTCGTCGGCAGCCTCACCCCCGGTGCTGGCTGGCTTGATGGCGACCTGAACGGCGATGAGAACGCGGACCTGACCGACGCGCAGATCCTCGCGAACTACGTTGTCAGCGGCACCTGCAGCCTCTAAAGGCAGTCTCGGACTCGCGCAGAGTTACTGCACGCCTTCCCTTCACACCCCCCGCCTGC
>CAZBXF010000278.1:0-3629 GCA_964495635.1 uncultured Phycisphaeraceae bacterium | reverse complement strand
GCCTCCGGCCAACCGCCTCCCACACCTCGCGCTCGCTCATCGTCTCGCGAATCAGCTTCTTCGCGCGTTCGATGACGCTGAGGGTGCGCAGGCCCAGGAAGTCCATCTTGAGCAGGCCCATCTTCTCGCAGGTGGGGCCGTCCCACTGCGTGATGATCTCGCTCGCGTCGGTTCCGGGCTGCTTGTAGAGGGGGACGATCTCGTTGAGTGGTCGTGTGGCGACGATCACGCCCGCGGCGTGCACGCCCGCGTGGCGCGTGTGGCCTTCCAACTGAATGGCGTTGTCGAGGAGCTGGCGGACACGGTCGTCGGAGTCGTAGAGCTTCTGCAGCTCCGGCTCCTGCTCGAGGGCCTCCTTGATCTCGATGTTGAGGGTTTCGGGAATGAGTTTCGCAACACGATCCACATCCGGGATCGGCATCTCAAGCACGCGGCCAACGTCGCGGATCGCGGCACGCGCCTTGAGCGTTCCAAACGTGATGATCTGGGCCACGTGCCCGTACTTCGTGCGGACGTAGTTGATGACGTCGCCACGCCCGTCCTGGCACAGATCGATATCGATATCGGGATACTCAGAGCGATCAGGATCGGTGAATCGCTCGAAGAGCAGGCCATACTCAACGGGGCACGCGTTGGAAAGGCCGAGCACGAATCCCACCATCGTCCCAACACCCGAGCCACGCGCGTTGGCCGGGATGCCGCGCTGACGGCCCCAGTTGACGAAGTCCCAGACGATCAGGAAGTAGGCCGAGATGCTCTTGTCCGCGAGGATCTTGAGCTCACGATCAAGGCGGGCGCGGCGTTCGGTGCCCTGAGGTTGTGTGTCATTGGGTGAGGCCCCATACCGCCACACAAACCCTGCTTCCGAGAGCATCCGCAGCGCCTGGTCGCAATCCTTCTTGCTCTGCGCGAGCTCCTCCGCCGTCGGCACGCTCTTGAAGGGCTTGAGCTCGAAGCGCGCGCAGTAGTCCTTGTACCAGGCCGAGAGATCGCCGCCGTACTTGGTCTCTTCGGGTCGCGGCAGACTCGCCGCTTCGGGCAGGTCGATGCGCACGGCGGGGCTGTTGTTCTGCCCCAGCGGCAGCTCGACCTTGCAGGCCTCGGCGATGCGCACCGTGTTGGCCATCGCCTCGCGGCCCACATCGCCGTAGGGCTCGAAGATCGCCTTCATCTCCGCCGGGCTCTTGACGTAGAGCTCGGGCGAGTAGCGCATGCGCTGCTCGTCGAACTTCCCCTTGCCCGTGGAGATGCAGATCAGCGTGTCGTGCGCATCGTGATCGTCACGCTTCAGGAAGTGCGCATCGTTGTCGCACACCAGCGGCAGGCCAAGCTCCTGCGCCAGCTTGATGAGCAGCGGATTGATCGCGTTCTGCTCTGGGATGTGGTGCTGGAGCTCGATGTAGAAGCGCGGAAGTGGTTGAGTGGTCGAGTGGTCGAGTGGTCGAGTGCCTTCGGTGGTCGGGGCCGCGGCGTCACTTCGGTCCTTCGTCCCACTTGACCACTTCCCCCCGCCGCCGAAGGCGGCGGCATGCCACTTCGCGCTCTCGACCGCGAGGTCCCAGTACTTCGTGTCCTTGCTGCGATGGAACGCGAGCAGATGGTCGCCGATCTCGCTGCCCAGGTGGCCGTTGATGGCAATCAGCCCCTCGCTGTGCTTGGCGAGCAGCTCGCGATCGATGCGGGGCTTGTAGTAGAAGCCCGTCGTGTACGCCTCGCTGCACAGGACCAGCATGTTCCGCCAGCCCACCTCGTTCATGGCCAGCAGGACAAGGTGATAGCCCCCCTCGCCCCCGCCGCTGTACGTGCGATCGGTGCGCGGCTTTCCCGGCGGCGTCACATACGCCTCGACGCCCAGGATCGGGCGGATGCCCTTGTCCTTGCACGCCTGATAGAAGGAGACCGCGCCGAAGATGTTGCCGTGGTCCGTGACGCCGACGGCCTTCATCCCCAGTTCCGCAACGCGCGCCACCAGCTTGTCAATCTGGTTGCCGCCATCGAGCAGCGAGTACTCGGTGTGCAGGTGCAGATGGACAAACTCACCCATGCCGGGCGTTTCGGGCGCGCCTGGCGTGCCAGACGTGCCAGAACTGCTCGGGGCTGCGGGCTTGGATGCGGACGGCGCGGCCATGTGGCGATGATCCTCCGTGACGGGCCAGCGGGCTCCGTTGGATCAGCGTATCTCTCGATGGACGACGGAGCACGCAGCCACCAGCAGGCCCGCCGGACGCCGCCGCGACTCGAACCTAAGCCATTGTCACGACGCCAGATGCGACCAGGCAAGGGCGATCACGGAAAGCGCCCCAAACGCCACAATCGCCACCTGCATCGCGCGGTCGCGGATGAACAGCTCGGTGGGATCGTCGTAGCGCCCGCGCTCAAGCTGGACGATGGCCCGCAGAAGCGCGTACGTCGCGGGCAGCATCGTCGGCCACAGGACGTTGATCGAGAGGCCAAGCACGTCGTGCGGCTGGCCGCGCGACTGGACATACCCGGCGTAGGTCACGAGCGTCGCGACCGCACAGACCGAGGCCGACAGCCGCAGGAGCTCATCGGAGTACAGCGCCTGGACGCCGCGGGTCAGGGCGGCGTGCTGTCCCATCATCCGCCGTTCACCCAGCCGCTTTCCGAAGGCCAGGAACATGCTGAGGAAGAGCGTCACGTTCAAGAGCCACGTCGAAGGGTCCACGTCCGCCGCGGCACATCCGCCCAGCACGCGCAGCACAAACCCGATCGAGAGACACATGACGTCCGCGATCACCTTGTGCTTAAGGGCCAGCGAATAGGCCGTGACATTCGCGACATAGGCAATCAGCAGCCCGGCCAGCGCGAAGATCGCACTGTTCACGCCCAGCGGCAGCAGCGCCAGCACCCCGACGAGCGCGAGCGCCAGCAGACCCAGCACCGCCGCGTACACAAGCGCCACAGTTCCCGAGACCTCGCCCGCCGCGATCGGCCGATGGCGCTTGCGCGGGTGCAGCCGATCACGCGGCGCATCCATCAGGTCATTGACCACATAGCACGCGCTGCTGGCAAGCGCAAACGCCGCCGCGGCGATGCACGCCGCCCCCAGCACCCCCACCACATTCTCGGGCTTGTCCTGAAGCCCATACAGCGGACCAAGCAGCACAAAGACCGACTTCGACCACTGGTGCGGCCGCGCAAGCTTGATGAGGGCCACGGGCAGCGGCCGACGCGGGCGAGGTGCATCCGCCGCCGCGGGCGCGGCCGGGGAATCAGCATGGGATTGGGCCGTCGCGTCGGTCATTCGTCGCCGCAGGAAACGCTCCGATGTTCTTATCGGCTATTTGGGCCAGCGGATCCGCACCAAGTACGAACACCGGGGCGGAACGTTCGGAGCGTAAAGGAGGATTCACGACGGAGGGGAAGGGACTGGGGATCGGGGACTGGGCACTGGTGGGAGAACAAAGAGGCATTCGGCATTCGTGGTTCGTGGTTCGGCATTAGGAAGACGGAAGAGCACGTTGACCGTGCAGCCGCCTCCAGTCTCTACTGGTCTGGTGCTTTGCGAATGCCGAACCCCGAATGCCAAATGCCTTCCTCGCCTTTTCCCCAGTGCCCAGTCCCCGATCCCCAGTCACTTCCCCACTACCCTTCCCTGTGATCTACGT
>CAZBXF010000277.1:0-3641 GCA_964495635.1 uncultured Phycisphaeraceae bacterium | reverse complement strand
GCTGACGACCGTCGTGTCGGGCGCCACCGTCGACAACGTCGCCGAGATCAAGTCGACCGGCGGCATCTCCATCCGCGTCGATCAGGACAACGACGAGACGGGCAGCTCCGCGGGCGTCTTCGCGGTGACCGCCAACAACGCCAACTTGCTCATGCTCCTCCAGGGCACCGACGAGGCCAACCTGCAGCTCGACAACGGCGTGCAGACCGATGCCTTCGACTTCGCCGAAGCCTTCCGTGTCGCGCCCGGACAGGAGTCGCTCGAGCCCGGCGACGTGGTCGCGCTCTCGCTGGCGCCGGGCCAGCGCGAGCACTGCGAGATTGCGGACGAGCCCTCCGAGCGCCTGCTGCTGGGCGTTGTGTCGACCAACCCGGCGTTCACGGCGGGCATGAGCTTCGAGGAGCTTGATCGCGTCGCGCCCGAGCTGACGGCCGAGCGCGACGCCGCCAGAGCCCGGGGCGACGCGCCGGAGGTGCAGCGCCTCGAGACTCTGATGGCCGAGCGGATGCACGCACAGTGGAAGCCCATTGCGCAGATCGGCCGCGTGCCGACGAAGGTGGATGGCTCGCGCGGGGCGATCAAGGCGGGCGACTACCTGACCTCTTCACCGACGCCCGGGCACGCGATGAAGCTCACGGGCCCCGGGATGACCATCGGCGTCGCGCTCGAGGACTTTGACGGCCAGGGGAAGGGCGTGATCTCCGTCTTTGTCCGTCCGATGTGGCACGGGGGAATCGGCTCGGGGATGGACGCCGCCGGCGTCGCCGGTGGGGGCGCTGCTGTTGTCCAGACGGCCCTGGGCACCCCCGCCGCGGCGGAGCGCCTCAGCACGCTCGAGCAGGAGAACGCGTCGCTGCGCAGGCGTCTTGAGCAGATCGAAGCGATGCTCCAGCAGAGGCTTACGAGCAAGTGAACCCCCGCGGGCGGGCAGGGTGAGCACCCCGTCCGCCCTCCCCCCTCCCCCCTCCCCCCCTCCTGCAGTGTCCGGCGGCCGTGCCCTCGGCCCGCCACCCGATCCACACACCGGGGCCCCGCGGAGTCAACGCTTCGCGGGGCCTCTTTCCGGCCGGGGCGTCGTGCCGCAGTGGCGGCGAGTGCCCGTGCTCAGATGAAGACCGGGGCGCGGTTCCAGTTGTTTTTACTGGGTTCGCGAATATCCGAATGTGATCCGAACAGACGTCTGGGAAATCTCCCAACCCCGATGAGGATCGGGCGGAGGGGGTTTGCTCGTCCGAGGGCTCATGCCTAGAGTTTCAGCCACGCGGCCTCCGGGATCACTCCCGAAGGCCGCTGTCATCTAGGGCGGTCGCAAAGGACTGTCCGAACATGCCTGTCCGGGTGGGCAGAGGGAAGTGTTCTGGGCTGGCTGGTGGTCTTCCGCCGTGGTGCACGGCGAGGTTTGGGAAAGCGAGTTCGAGTCATGGCCAAGAAGAAGTCGATGGCGCGCGAGTATGTGTGGCTCCAGTGCACCGAGACCGGTGACCTGAACTACCGCACCTCGATCAACACCAAGGGCGGCATGCCCGAGAAGCTGAAGGAAGGCTTCGAGAAGTATTCCCCGCGTCTGCGCAAGCACACGCGTCACAAGGTCAAGCGCAAGTAAGCGGGCGATGGGTCGCGCGAGCAGCGCGGCCCGCGCCGCACGGACGGCGGTAGCTCAATTGGTAGAGCAGCGGATTCCAAATCCGCAGGTTGCGGGTTCAAGTCCCTCCCGCCGTGTTCTCTCGCTCCGTGGCCCCTTCGATCGTCTTCTCCTGCTACGCCGCGGCGTGACGCGCCCGGCATCTCGGCCGGCGAGCCCCGTTGCGGGGTGACGGCACTCCGCACCAGCGGCCGCCTCGAAATGACCCTTCCAGATCCTTTCGCGGCCTTCGTCCGGGCGTCCAGCGCTTCCGGGCCGGGCCGCTCCAGACGGGTGAGCACATGAACGTCGCCAATGTCGGTGAAAAGTCTGACGGCCGCGAGCTGATGCGGCGTGACGAGGGCCCGGGCAACGGGTCTGGCAATGGTTCTGGGCGCGGGGCGTCGACCGAGGCCTCCAAGACCTCCTTCGGCATCTACAAGTTCGGCCAGGGCTACTGGGTCCGGATGCTCACGGCGATCGCGGTCGCGGCGATCTTCCTCGCTGGCGCGGCGTGGCTCTACTCCGAGCTTGGCGCCATCCGGCCCGCCCCGAGCGGCTTTGCGCTCTCGGTCCGGGACGTCGAGGGCACGGTGCAGAGCGGGCAGGTCGTTGATCTGGCCAGCGTCATCGACGGGAACGCCACCAAGATCGGCACTGCAACGGTGACGACGGTCGCCCTGGCCGGCGGCGAGTCGGGCACGATCTCGGTTGGGCTGCCGCAGATGGGCACGACGCCGGTGACTGCCGGTGCTGCCCCTGACCTCAGCGGCGTCGGGCGGATTGATGTGGTGGGCGAGGCCGGGCAGTCGATCTTCCGTGCCGCGGTTCTGCGGGCGGAGCCCATCGCTTCGTTCGACAAGACGTACATCCAGCTTGGTGTGGCGGCCGTTGTGCTGCTCACCGGTCTTGTGCTGGTCTATCTGTATGTGGGCGCCAAGCCCAAGCCGGTTGACTTCCTGATTGCCACCGACGGCGAGATGAAGAAGGTCAACTGGGGAACGCGCAAGCTGATCATCGATTCGACGCGCGTGGTGATCGCGGCGACCTTCCTGATCGCGGCGTTCATCTTCGTGGCCGACACGATCCTCTCGAAGGGAATGCAGGTGATCGGCGTCCTGCAGCGCTGAGTCGGTGGTGGCTCGCGGATGGTGTGCCGCAGGGCGATCGTGGTGGTGGTCAAGACAGACGGGCCTGTTCCGGGCCCGAACCGAGGTGCGATCATGAGCGAAGTCAAGACCCTGGACGGACGTCCGAACGAACGCACCGACCTCATCGAGGCCGATGGTCCCCTGAAGCAGGACGGCATGAACTGGTTTGTGCTGCGCGTGGCCTCCAACAAGGAGTCCAGCGTTCAGAACACGCTGCTCCGCAAGGTCCAGATCGAGGGGATGATCCATCTCGTCGGGCGCATCCTGGTGCCGACCGAGAAGACCAAGACCATCAAGGCCGGCAAGCAGAAGATCACCGAGACCAAGCTCTATCCCGGCTATGTCTTCGTCGAGATGCGTCTCGAGCCGGACGGCCGCATCCCGCAGGACGTCTTCTTCCTCATCAAGGAGACCACGGGCGTGGGCGACTTCGTCGGCACGGCCGGCCGCCCCACGCCGATGAAGGACCACGAGATCGAGAAGATGCTGAAGGACTCGCGCAAGCCCGAGGATGAGCCCAGCGTCAAGCTGGTCTTCAGCAAGGGCGAGCCGGTCGTCATCAAGGAAGGCCCCTTCCAGAGCTACGAGGGCACGGTCGACGAAGTGCTGCCGGAGAAGGGTCTCGTGCGCGTCCTGGTCACGATCTTCGGCCGCCAGGCGCCCATCGAGCTCGAGGAATGGCAGATCGGCAAGGCAGAGAACGTCTGACCGTGCTCTGACCGTGCTCTGATCGTGCTCTGACCGTGCTCTGATCATGCTCTGATCATGTTCGAGTCACGCTCTGCACGAGTTCTTTGTACTCTCTGAACATGTACACGAAGGCCCGTGGCGAAACGCCGCGGGCCTTTTCGCTTGGCGGCGGGATTCAC